>DASRDJ010000433.1:0-18912 GCA_035652655.1 Terriglobales bacterium | reverse complement strand
ACCCAGGCGCGATTCCGCCGTCACTTCCGGGGCAGGCGCGGGCTTCGCGACCACCGGCGCCGGCTTGGCCACAACCTTTTCCGCGGCAGCCTGCTTGGCTTCATCGCTCGCGTCTTTCGTCATGTCGCGCGCGCCAAAGCCTACCCCAATCTTCTTCAAGAAGTCGTTCGGCGGGGTGCCGCCCGCAAAAATCCAGACAAAATCGTTAGGAATTTCTCTCTGCCCTCCCGCCACCTCGATCAGTACTGACTGCTCTTTAAACTCGATTGGATTCGAGTTGAACAGGACTTCGACCTTGCCAGACTTCATGCAATCGGCAATGCGCTGTGCGTTGCGCTCCTTGATGCGGCTGAATTGGGGCTGCCGATACGACAGCGTGACTTTGTTGCCAACCTGGTGCGCCAGTCCCATCGCGGCTTCCACCGCGCTGTCGCCGCCGCCCACCACCAGGATCTTCTTATTCACATAATGGTCAGCTTCGATCAGGCGATACATCACCTTGGACAGGTCTTCGCCCTTCACTCCGAGCTTGCGCGGAGTGCCGGTGCGACCCAACGCTAGGATGACCGCGTGCGAACGATACTCGGAATCTTGTGACTTCACCGTGAAGATTCCGTCCTCGCCGCGCTTGATGTCTTCGACTTTCTGTCCGGTACGCACTTTGAAGTCGGCGCGGTGAAGCACCTTGTCCCAGAAGGCCAGCAGGTTCTCTTTGGATAGTTCCGTCTTCTTGAATTTGCCGTACATCGGAAATTCGACGGGGCTGGTCATCACCAGCTTTTGCCGCGGATACTTTGCAACCGTTCCGCCGATCTCGTCGCGCTCGAGCGTGAGGTACTTGAGCTTGTGCTGGATAGCACGCAGGGATGCAGCAATTCCGGCAGGCCCCGCGCCAATGATGAGGACGTCGTAAATGTCCGGTACGGTTCGTGCCGTTCCGCGGGCGGTGAAGCGATTCAGGATGGTGTCCACGCACTCGCGCCCTTGGTTAACGGCGTTCTTGATCAGCGCGAGGCCCCCCAGTTCACCAACGATGAACAGATTGGGAACGGTAGTTTCGAATTCGCCGCTCAGGGTCGGCATGTCGGCGCCCATGCTGGGGCTCGCCATCACCATCGTGATGGCCCCCACAGGGCAGGCATCGGCGCACAAGCTGTGTCCGATGCACTTGTAGCCGTTCACAATGACAGCCTTACCGCCCAGCATGGCGAGCACGTCGCCTTCGGGGCAGACGGTTGTGCAGGTCGCGCAACCGATGCAATAGGCGTTGTCGATGTGGGGGTGCTGGGCCTTGGGGCCCTCGGAAAACAGCTTTCCCTTTTCCGCGGCAGCCCGAGCCTGGGCGTCCCGCTTCTTCAGACCCTTGAAGTAGTTTCTAAGAAAGAAAAGAGTAAGGGCCGCTGCGAAGATGAAGGCTATCAGTGTATCCATGCCACTTCAGAAACTCTACCGAAAGCCCATCGAAAGAGCGAGGCCGATGTGAAACATGGCCAGGACCGCGAACGTGTAGCTAAACGGCTTGTGAACTACGTGCCACAAGTGGAACACCTGTTCAGAGCGTTTCAGGAAAAGAATGCGTTTGGTCAGGGCCGCATCTTCACGCGCGGCTCCAACTGCGCGCTCGACATCGCGGTTGCCCGTGCTGAGAAAACCTCCCAACGTCCTGAAGTTGTCGCCCAAATCGAGTGCATGTCGGCGCAGTCGGGCCACACGGAAAGCGCGGGAAATGTCCAGCGCGAACATGTAACCCAGGGCGGAAATCATCGAGAGCTGGCGCACGCGCTCCGGACTGGGCAGCGTCAGTAACGCGCGCAGATCGCGCTCGGAAACCAGTTGTTGCTGGGTCAACTGTCCCACCAATTTCTGGTGGAAGTCCTGCAGTTCCTTCTGAGTCATCTCCGCGGCCTTCAGGTTCCGCGGAATCTGGCCGTAGAGGTAGCGGCCGATGATGCCGCTGACCGAGACGGCGAACATGATCCAGAAAGCCATTCCAGCCAGACCACCGAACTTGAACGACGAGTGAAAGGCAATCACGAACGGCGCCGCGATCCCCAGGATCACGTGATAGTCCAGCCAGTGACGGGAATTGCCCTTCTTCATCAACCACGACCAGTGCTTGCGCAGGGGGTAGAGGAAGATGATGAGGAACATGATGACGCCTAGCCATCCCAGTTTTAGGCCGATGGTTCCGCTGGGTCGCAGGGCGGCGGACTTAGGTGAAAAGGGCCGATCGTTGGCCCCCAGGGTGTAGTAGTCAAACCCGTAGACGATCAGCGCAAGAATCAGGGTCGCAAAAAGAATATATCCAGCTGCCACTCGAGAGCGATGGCCGCGTTCACGATCGCGAACGGGCGCCACCGCAGTGGCAACAGAAGCGTTTGCACTCATTTAGCAGCAACTTTCTCTTCCGTACTCACAGAAAATTGTTTGTAGTCCGTGAAGTTATGAGTATTGCGCCAATGCTGGCGCGGAGTCTCTACTTCTACACTGGCCTGAGCGGGAAACCAGTAAACATCCTTCGCATCTTTGAAGGGAACCGGTTGAAACTGAACCTCGGAGCGCATCGACTTCAAGCCGATGTCTTCCATGCTGTTAGCTAGGCCTGCATCAATTTTACCAATAATTCCGGTGGCCGGGTCGATCCAGGCTACTCCCGCCAGATCCAGAGGATATTCGCGGCCGCGCAGCGATAACGCCGCCGGCGATCGCATGCCCGAAATGTGCTTGAACTGGACCTTGTGAAAGCTGTGTCCGCCGATCTGGTCTTCTCCCAAATCCGTGAACTCAAAGCCCGAGGAATAGTAAGGATGGAACACCAGGAATAAAGTCGCGAATCCATTGCTGATCAGCATGGACACGCCTTTTTTCTGATCCTTTTTCTGTTCATGCACTGCCAGGCGCGACTCGTCCAGGTTGATTTCGCCGCCCGCGTTCGTAAGAATTACCAGGTAGTCGTAGGTCGATTCTTCCTTCAACTCGACCTTGCCGTCAGCCTTGAACTTTTCCTGGGTGACGTGCTCGGTGCACTTAACATCCGAGAACTTCTCGACAAACTTGGCAACATGGTCGTTTGCGCGACCAATCATCTCTTGCAGAGAGTCGGTCTCCGCCACGCAGAATGGGGCGATAGCGCACAGGAGAATGCCTGTAATCAGGGGTTTCACACCTAGGGTCTTGCAAGCAGCTTGCCACTTCATTCGGCTTTGGCCCTCCGGGAGTCGAATCGGTAGCCGATACTGAATAGCCACTGGTCATAACTCTGGGTCAGCCCGCGGTTCACGGTGAACCCGCCCTGGATGAAGTAGTGCGCTCCCATGTTCATTTCCATGTTGCTGGTCAGGAATTTCGCATTGGTGTTGCTCGAAAGCGGCGACACGAAATTCTGCTGCCCACCCAGCAATTCCAGCCTGAAGTTGTCGCCCAGGCTGCGCGAAAGCGAAACCGACGCGTAACTTCCGTTGCCAAAGGAGCTGTTGAACCGGGCGTAGTGACCATCGGCGCGTACGTGGACCCAAGGCAGCCGATCGAACGTCAGGCCGTAAAGTTCGTTCAGCGAATTGCTGGCGTCCCCCGAGCGGTTGCTCTTACCCAGGTTCGTGTAAACCCAGACCGTCTTGATCACCTCAAGCCGCACGCCGCCGCTGAAACCCTGGAACAGGTACTTGTCCAGCAGCGTCGTCCCCACCAGGGTCGGGTCGAAAGTGGGTAAGTCCCTTAAATATGTGTAGTTACCGTCGAATTCAATACGTTCGTGGGGCTGGTAACGGACGGTCAGGAAGTGCCGCGCGATTCCTGCTCCCGGTGAGCTTCCGGGAGTGTATCCGACGGGGCTATCTGCCTGCAGTGAGTCATAAATCGCCACATACCGCTTGTAATAAATGCCGTTTTCAAAGAAGACGAACGGGCGGTCAATTTTCCACTTCAGAGTGCTCAGGGCCATGCCGGAGGTGCTGGTGTAGTGAAAGCTGTCGTAGCTGCCCCCTTCGAAATTCACGAACACGCCACCGATCCGGCGGTCGGGACTGTAGCTCCACGACGTCGGGTCGGGTGTCGATCCCCCGAAAACACCCAGCGTTGCCGAGTGCCCCAGACGCCGTCCGAAATATCCGCCGTCGATGGTGTCGAGGCTGGTCGCCCACGGCAGATACATGCGTCCGAAACCCGCCACCCACGGCGAGTTCGGATTGTCGTAGGTCATGCTCAGGTGATAGGTGCGGTTGATGAGATCCTGCAGCGTGGAATTGCCCGAGTAGTTGTTGCTGGTCAGCCGCCCACGCCAGTAGCCGCTGGCGTTCCAGTACGTGCCCCCGATGCGCGTCATGTCAAGGCGAGCGACCAATCCGAGATCAGTGTTTGACCCTCCGCTCGCGCCATGAAATGCCGTCCCCATGTAGTCAACGCCGATTCGTCCACGTGCGCGGTTCACTGACGGCATTGGCGGGCGCGGCACCTGCACGCGCGCTTCTTCATCGAGCGTGTCGCTTTCGGTGAACGAAATCACAGTGGGATATTTGCGGGTTGCGCTGAGCGTGCTCTGGTTCACGAGAGCCTGCTCATCGTGCGACGACAGGTACGCCAGATCGCCGGCCTTGAGGTCGCGCTTCGGCGTGCGTACGTCCGACACAGCCGATGTTTCTGCGACCGAAGTGACTTCCAGTTCCGCCACCACGTTGTCGGGATTGCCATCAGCAGCAGCAATCACAGAGCCCGTGGGCGTGTCGCGAACCACCAGCTTCATTCCTTCCGCAAGACCGGCGCTGCGACCTCCGTCGATGTACGCCGTTCCGGCGGCCACATACTTCACTTTGAAAGCTGTGCGGAAATCAGGATGCGTGGCACGCAGCGCGAGTGCTGCCGGAATGTCCGGCTCGCCGGGCTTCCCGACAATCAGGTTCTGATCAGCCGCCGTGATCAAGGGCACTTCCTGCCCCTTCTGCGTGGTCGCTTCGGGCTCAGGCGTGACGGCATCGATTTCCTCGATTGCAAGCTCGGCCTTCTCACCGGGCGCAAGACCCAATGGATTCGAAACCGAAGCGCCCTGGATCACTGGGGTGGGCGGAGCAGGCGGGCCGGTCTGGGTTGCTGCAGGAGCAGCGGCAACGGTTGCGGTTTGCGTAGTGGCAACCGGTGTCGTCTCAGACTTCGGCGTTTCCGACGGCTTCGCCACTGTGGCGGTCTGCGCGGGAGACGTGATCGTAACGACAGACGCTGAGGCCGGAGCCGCAGCCTGTTCGGAGGTCGCTTTCGCGTCGTTCGAGGCCTGCGTCGCGGGTGACGTTGTTTTCGCGGTGCTGTCGCTGTCGCTAGCCGAAGCGGGCGCGGACTGTGCCGTGGGATTCGTCCCGGCCGCTGTCGCAGGGGGCGCCGGCGATGACACTGTGGCCGACAGCACTTTGGCAGTGACATTGGGCGAGCCCGCGGAACTGGGGGTTGTGACTGTGGGTCCCGCGTTCGCGGGCGAGGAGGCAACCTTCACGCTGGCTTCGGTGGACGCCGGGATCTGACTGACAACGGGCGCTGCAACCGGCGTCTCACTCTTGGCGGTAGCCGAGGTTGCGGGCTGAGAAGGGGCGACACTGACGCTCATCGAGCTCGGTGCGGCGCTGGATGCCGGAGCGGGCGAAGTCGGAATGGTCTTCACTGCGAGTTCCGAATTTTGCTTCGGAGTAACTGAAGCAGTGCTGGCCGAGGTCTGCGCCGAGGGTACGCTCCCAGCTCCCGGTGCACCCATGCCAGGGAAGACCGTGCCTTGCTGCAGGCTGCCGAGTTTCGGGCGGGCAGCGGAAGGCGTTGCCGATACGTTCGCGGTCGTCTGCGTCGGCGCCACTGGCTGCTTTTCCGGAAAATCAATCGGCGGGAACTTGGGTGGAACCGGGATCGGGGCCTGTGCAGTGTTGGAATCGGTGGCAGGCGCTTGCGGCTTACGGCGGAATACGCCGATCAAGGGGGCACTGGCCGCGGGCGCGGGCCCGACGTGTCGCACGACCACTTCAGCATTCTCAGAGGGCTGCACGCGCAGCGTAATGCTCTTCCCGTCGGCGCTGAGAGTGTAAGGATGCGCGCTGTCGAGGTCGACCACCACGCGCGTAACCGGTGGGTTCGCGCTGTTCAGCCCTAAACGCACCGCGCGCACCCCGTTGGCATCGAGCGGGAAGTGCTTTTGTTTTGCGTCGGAAATTGTGCCCGGGAGAATAAGCACCAGGCGATCCGGATTGATGGCAGTTTCGACGGTCGGCTTTATGGTTCCCGTCAGGACGACCTGAATGGTGACGTCAGAGCCATCGCGCTTTACCTGGAGTTGTTCAATCTCAGCCGCGCCGCCAGCTGTGTTCTGCGCAGCGCCCAGCGACCCCAATAGCAGGAGCACAGAAACTAGCCGCGTACGGTTCATCAGACCTCATAACTCACGGGCATCAAGCCCGTAGGGGGAAAGTTATATTTACCGAATACTGCTGAACCGGACACTTCCGGCCCTTACCAACATCCCTTGCACGGCCTTAGCCACCATTGCCGTTTCTGTGACATTGGTAACAATTCACGCTGTTATAGACATAGCCACCCACATTGGGGTGACGGAAGTTGGCAGCGTTGTTATTGCCGTGGCAACCCGTGCACTGGAACACACTGTAGTCGCTTGCATTCGTGTGGCAAGTTGCGCAGACCCCGTTCGCGTTGCCGTGATTCACCGGGAAGTACGTGTGATTGAACGTCGCGCCCGTCCACGCCGTTGTTGTGTGGCAAGTGGCGCAGGTCGTCGGGAACCCGGCGGAAGCGTGGTTCGGATTGGTCGTGCCGTTGTAGTCGCTCTGGTGGCAACCCACGCAGGCCGTCGGCAGCGTCGTGTAGTTGTTGTTCACGTGGCAATTAGCGCAGGCCACGGTGGTGTGCGCGCCGGTCAGCGGGAAAGTCGTCGTGTTGTGATTGAAGGTAGCGCTGGTCCAGTTCGTCGTGCTGTGGCAGACATCGCACGTCGTCGGGAAACCCACCGTTGTGTGCTTCGGATTATTTGTATTGTTGTAATCCGTCTGGTGGCACGAAACGCAAGTCGTGTTCGCGTTGGTCAGGTTGTAATTGCCATTGGTGTGGCAACTGGCGCACGCGACTGTCGTATGCGCCCCCGTCAACGTGAAGCCGGTGGTGGAGTGATCGAACGTCCCGTTGCCCCAGTTGGTGGTGGTGTGGCACTGGTCACAGGTCTGCGGGAAGCCGGCGGATACGTGATTTGGATTGGTCGTGCCCTGGAAATCTTTCAGGTGGCACTGTACGCAGGCGCCGCTCGTCAGGTTGTAGGCGTTATTTACGTGGCACTGCGCGCACTGCAAAGACGTGTGCGCTCCGGTCAGCGCGAAACCGGTGGTCGAGTGATCAAATGTCGCCGATGTCCAGTTCGTGGTGCTATGGCACTGCTGGCAGGTCTGCGCGAATCCGGCAGCCGCGTGCGGCGGATTGTTCGTGGTCTGGAAATCGTTCAGGTGGCAGCTCACGCAGGTCGTGTTGGCCGCCGTGAGGTTGTAGTTGCCGTTTACGTGGCAAGACGTGCAGGCCACCGTCGTATGCGCCCCGGTCAGCGGGAATCCGGTCGTCGCGTGATCGAACGTAGCGCCACCCCAGTTCGTGGTGTTGTGGCATTGCTGGCAAGCCTGCGGAAAGTTCGACTGCACGTGATTCGGATTGGTAGTGCCCTGGAAGTCCGCCAGGTGGCAACTCGCGCACGGCGTATTTGCCGACGTCAAGTTGTAATTGCCGTTCACGTGACATTGCACGCACTGCAAGGCAACGTGCGCGCCGGTTAGCGGGAAACCGGTGGTCGAGTGATCGAACGTCGCATTGCCCCAGGTCGTCGTGGTATGGCACTGCTGGCAAGTCTGCGGAAAGTTCGACTGAACGTGATTCGGATTGGTCGTGCCCTGGAAATCCTTTAAGTGGCAGCTGACGCAAGCCGTGTTCGCACTCGTCAAATTGTAATTGCCGTTCACGTGACAGCTCGCGCATGCAACCGTCGTGTGCGCGCCTGTAAGCGGGAACCCGGTTGTCGAGTGATCGAAGGTTGCACTCGTCCAGTTCGTGGTGCTGTGGCACTGCTGGCAAGTCTGCGGGAAGCCCGACGTGACGTGATTCGGATTGGTCGTGCCCTGGAAATCTTTTAGGTGGCAGCTGACGCAGGCGGTGTTCGCGCTGGTCAGGTTGTAGTTGTTATTCACGTGGCATTGCACGCACTGCACGCTGGTGTGCGCGCCGGTCAGCGGGAAGCCCGTGGTCGAGTGATCGAAAGTAGCGCTGGTCCACGTCGTGGTGCTATGGCACTGCTGGCAGGTCTGCGGGAAGCCCGACGTGACGTGATTCGGATTCGTGGTGCCCTGGAAATCTTTCAGGTGGCAGCTCACGCAGGTCGTATTGGCGCTGGTCAGGTTGTAGTTGCCATTCACGTGGCACTGCGCGCACTGCACGCTGGTGTGCGCACCAGTCAGCGGGAAGCCCGTGGTGGAGTGGTCAAAATTCGCACTCATCCACGTCGTCGTGCTGTGGCACTGCTGACAGGTTTGCGGGAAGCCTGACGTCACGTGATTCGGCTGCGTCGTGCCCTGGAAGTCTTTCAGGTGGCAGCTCACACAAGTCGTATTCGCGTTAGTCAGGTTGTAGTTATTGTTGACGTGGCACTGTGCGCACTGCACGGATGTGTGCGCCCCGGTCAGCGGGAATCCAGTAGTCGAGTGATCGAAGGTGGCGCTGGTCCACGTCGTGGTGCTATGGCACTGCTGGCAAGTCTGCGGGAAGCCGGAGCTGACGTGGTTCGGATTCGTTGTGCCCTGGAAATCTTTCAGGTGGCAGCTCACGCAGGCAGTGTTGGCGCTGGTCAGGTTGTAGTTGCCATTTACGTGGCACTGTGCGCACTG
This sequence comes from Terriglobales bacterium, assembly GCA_035652655.1. Taxonomy (GTDB): domain Bacteria; phylum Acidobacteriota; class Terriglobia; order Terriglobales; family Acidobacteriaceae; genus Gp1-AA133. The sequence continues at coordinate 10,018 of DASRDJ010000433.1, read as the reverse complement.
CACGCTGGTGTGCGCCCCGGTCAGCGGGAATCCAGTGGTCGCATGGTCGAAATTCGCGCCCATCCATGTAGTCGTGGTGTGGCACTGCTGGCAAGTCTGCGCGAAGCCCGACTGCACGTGATTCGGATTGGTCGCGCCTTGGAAATCTTTCAGATGGCAGCTGACGCAAGCCGTATTTGCGCTCGTCAAGTTGTAGTTATTGTTGACGTGGCAACTCGCGCAGGCAACCGTTGTGTGCGCTCCGGTCAGCGCAAATCCGGTGGTGGAGTGGTCAAAGGTCGCGCCATTCCACGAAGTCGTGGTGTGACACTGCTGGCAAGTCTGCGGAAATCCGGAACTGACGTGGTTCGGATTGGCCGCGCCCTGAAAATCTTTCAAGTGGCAGCTGACGCAGGCCGTGTTCGCGCTGGTCAGGTTGTAGTTGCCGTTCACGTGGCACTGAGCGCATTGCACGCTGGTGTGCGCGCCGGTCAGGGGGAATCCTGTGGTCGCATGATCAAAGTTTGCGCCGGTCCAGGTAGTCGTGTTATGGCACTGCGTACAGGTCTGCGGGAATGCGGACTGCACGTGGTTCGGATTCGTGGTTGCCTGGAAATCCTTCAGGTGGCAGCTGACGCACGTCGTATTTGCGGTGGTCAGGGTGTAGTTGCCATTCACGTGGCACTGCGCGCACTGCACGGTCGCGTGTGCCCCGGTTAGCGGGAAGCCGGTCGTCGAGTGATCAAAAGTCGCGCTCGTCCACGTAGTTGTATTGTGACACTGGGTACAGGTCTGCGGGAATGCGGACTGCACGTGGTTCGGATTCGTGGTTGCCTGGAAATCCTTCAGGTGGCAACTGACGCACGTCGTATTCGCGGTGGTCAGGTTGTAGTTGCCATTCACGTGGCACTGCACGCACTGCACAGTCGCGTGGGCTCCGCTCAGCGGGAAGCCAGTGGTGGAGTGATCAAACGTCGCGTTGTTCCACGAAGTCGTGGTGTGGCACTGCTGGCAACCGGTCGGGAACCCTGACTGAACGTGATTCGGATTCGTGGTCGTGTTGAAGTCTTTGATGTGGCATGATGCGCAGTCGGTCGCCGTCCCCACAAAATTGCCATTGATGTGGCACTGCGTGCAGGCCACGTTGGCGTGCGCGCCGGTCAGCGGAAATTTCGTAAAGGTGGTGTGATTGAAAGTCGTCGGATCCCAAGCGCTCGCGTTGTGGCAGGTTTGGCAGGTCGTCGGAAAACCCGCTTGTGCGTGCGGCGGATTGTTCGTCTTATTGAAGTCCGCCATGTGGCAGCCCACGCAACTTGTCGACGTCTGTGTGAACTTGCCGCCGGCGTGGCAGGCATTGCAATCCAGAGCGGCGTGCGCACCCACCAGGGCGAAGCCTGTGAACTTCAGGTGGTCGAACTTCGCGCCCATCCAGTTGTCGACGGAGTGACATTGTTCGCAAACCGTCGGCATCCTCAGCGCGACGTGATCGATTCCCGAGGATCTGGTGTTAATGAAGTCCTTCTGGTGGCACGAGTAGCAGGCGGTCGAAAGGCCCTGGAATTGTCCTACGGCCGCGCTCTTGTGGCACGAGTCACAACTCACGGTCGCGTGTGCGCCCGTGAGCGGAAACCGGTTCATGTGCTGGTTGATCTGCTGGACCGAAACGTTCCAACCTTTCACCGTGTGGCACTGTTCACAGTTCGCGCCCATCTGCGCCTTGTGAATGTCTGCATGGCACTGGCTGCACTGTGTCCCGACATTCGTGAACACCGGCTTGGTGTGGCACTGCGTGCAAGAAACCCCTTCGTGCATTCCGCGCAACGGATATTTTGTGGTGTTGTGATCGAACTCAGGAACGGCGCGAATCGGCTTCCATCCGCTCAGCGTGTGACAGTTCTGACAAGGAATGCTCAGGCTTCCATGGGGACTGCGCGTATTCGCAGACGATTGCGACTGCGCCGCCGGCATGCCGCCAGGCAGCGTCGCGAAAACGACCGCCAAATAAAGAAGGAATGTCGAACCCAAGGTAGCCCCAACTCCACACGAAAGGATTTCGACTCACGAGACGGAACTTCAACTAGTGTCAGTAAAGTTATGAGAAAGAACAGCAATCAAACGTCCAGCAAGCTTAGTCACGTGAGAAATGTTGTGGAAGGTTACACAAGTACATGGATTATTGGACTCATTTCGTAACTACGCGGAGGGGCGGGACTTGCGTGAAGGAGGCGTTGGAAATTTTGTAAAAAATGTAAGTTCTGCCCTTTGCTGTGGTGTTTTTTCACGCCCGAAATCGAACGGTAACTACTCCGTCTGAAAATTTGGACAGAAAATTGCTCGTCGTGCACGAAATCTAACTCTTTTTGAGCGGCTTGATCTCGGCTCCGTGGCAATCGGCGCAGGCTTTCGCCGTTGGCGCATAGAAGAGGACCTTCTTGCCATCGACGTCTTTGAAGAGTTTATGACAGCCGGCGCAGGCCACGTTGCGGTGCTCGCCTTCCAGCGCGAAAGTCGTTCGCTTGTCGTGATCGAACGAAGACGGTTTCCACTTCGTCGCGTTATGACAATCACCGCACTGCGTTACTTTGTTCGGGAAGAATTTGGTGAACTGCCCGCCGTGCACGTCCTCGTGGCATTCCTCGCACTTTTCCGGCGCTTTCTTGAAATCGACGTTGATCAGCTTGGTCTCAAGGTTCGGCGGCTTATGGCAATCGATGCACGCGACCGCGCGATGCGCGCCCTGCAGCGGGAACGTCGTCGTGCCGTGGTCGAACCCATCCAGTTCCTTCCACGACTTGGTGGAGTGGCAAGCTTCGCAACCCAACACCTTGCCATCTTTGCCGATCTTCTCCATGCGTTCGCGGAACTGGCCCTTGTGTACGTCTTCGTGGCAACCCGTGCAAGTGAGGTTGTCGAAGTGATATGGAACCTTTGACTTCGGATCGTTCTTGTCGGCGAGCTTGTGGCAGTCGGAACAGGGCACGGCCACGTGGCCGCCCGTCAACTCGAACCTCGTCTTCTTATGCTGCGCAAGCGTGAAGGTCGACGGACTGTAACCCTTGAGCGTGTGGCACTGATCGCACTGGTTCTCGTACGGCTTCGCCGCGAACTGGCCGTTGTGCTCGTCTTTGTGGCAATCGGTGCAGCGCTTGAAATTCACGATCTTGAAGATCGTCTCTTTGCCTTTCGGCGTGTGACACTGCTCGCACTTCAACTTGGAGTGTCCGTCGATCAACGGGTAGTTCGTCTTGGCGTGCGCCTTGATGTCGAACAGCGAAGGCTTCCATCCCTCCACGTTGTGACAGCTGGAACACTCGATGCCGTCCGGCTGACGTTTCGCAAATTGACCGTTGTGCTCGTCCTTGTGGCAGTCAGTACATTTTGCAAACGCGAGTTCCTTCTTGAAGTCGCCATTCGCGTGGCAGCGTCCGCAGTCCACGGTGGCATGCTTGCCCAGCAAGGGATACTTGGTCTTCGAGTGATCGAAGGTGCTGTTTAGATTGCCGCTGTTAATGCGTTTCCATCCGCCGGTGTTGTGGCATGACTGGCAAGTCTTCTCCTTGAAGCTACCCTTGTGCGGATCAGCGTGGCAGTCATCGCATTTGCTGAAGGGCAGCCCCTTATAGCGAGGCGCGCCGCTCGAGTCCGGCGTGTGGCACTTCTCGCATTTCACCGGCTGGTGCAGGCCCGTCAACGGGTAGCGCGTCTTGGAGTGATCGAATTTGCCGGAGGTATCCTTCCAGTCCACAAAATTGTGGCACGTGATGCAATTCGGCCCCAACCGTCCTTCGTGGAAGTCTTTATGGCAGGCCGTGCAGGTCTGCGGAATCCCGAGGAAAGACTTGCTCAGATCTTTGATCTTGATATTGGCGCGCTCAGCGGCTGGAATCTTCTCGGGCAGATGGCATTTGTTGCACTCCAGCCCCGCGTGCTTGCCTTCGAGAAGGTAGCCGGTTTCCTTGTGGTCGAATTTCTTCGGATCCCACTTGATCAGCGGAAAATTCGGCCCGTTGTGATCGGAGTGGCACCGCACGCACTCCTGGCTGGAGCCGGCAGGAATGTGGTACGACGCGTGGAGGCCACGCTTGGCGGCGATGCGCGCGCCGATGTCCGAATGGCAACCGATGCAGCGAAACTCCGGCTTGCCACCGCCGATCTTGTGGCAATCGGTGCAATGCATGGCGCCGTCAAGAAATTGATGCTGTTTAGCGAGTGGACCGGGCGAGATCTGCGCGTGCCCTTGCACAGTCAATGCGCCAAGGAAAAGTGAGCCGACGAAATACAACAGCAGCCGTGTCGACCGCACCTGAGCGCAGCGCCGAAACCAACGGCTCGGTTGTTTCTGAATTCGCAGATCGCCCAAAGCGAGTTCCGTCCCCGAAGTCTTACGGCTGGATTCTATTCCGTCTGTCAGTGCCCAAGGTTTGAGGGGAAAGTCTATCAAGACACGCCGATTACGCAACAGTCCCCGGAAGGGCACGCACAAATTCGGGTGCGCGTCGCATGTCTTCTGCTTACCACTGGATGTGATGTTCGTCACACCCCTGGCTGTGATTTTCGTCACTTGGCAACGGTGCTACATCACAGCATATGAATCAGTCTCTACGTAGCATGGTGAGGGAGGGCAATCAGCCCATGTCGACCGCCTGGACGTCGCGCTATGCGCAGCGCACGAAGGGACTCAAGAGCTCTGCAATTCGCGAGCTTCTTAAGTTCACACAGCGCCCCGAAGTGATCTCTTTCGCCGGCGGACTGCCGGCGCCGGAAGTTTTCCCGGCCGAGCGTTTTCAGGAAGCCTGCCAAAAAGTTCTCCAAGAGAAACCGCACCTCGCGCTGCAGTACGGCGCGACCGAGGGTTACGAACCGCTCCGCGAAATGGTCGCGCGCCATATCGCGCGCTATGGAATTAAAGCGAAATCGGAAAACGTCCTCATTACCTCAGGATCGCAGCAAGCTCTCGATTTGATCGGCAAGTTGCTCATCAATCCTGGCGATCGGGTCCTGGTCGAAGCGCCGACCTATCTGGGTGCACTGCAAGCATTCAACGTCTACGGCGCCGATTATGTCAGCGTGCCCAGCGACGACGATGGGTTGCGTTCTGATCTGCTCGAAGATCCTCTCCGTTCCGGTCCGAAATTCATGTACGTGCTGCCGAATTTCCAGAATCCGGGCGGCACCACGCTCTCGGAAGGTCGCCGCCACGAACTGGTTCTGCTGGCCGACAAATACGGAATCCCGATTGTTGAAGACGATCCCTACGGCCAGTTGCGCTACGAAGGCGAGCACCTAACGCCGTTGGTTGTGCTCGATCGCGAAAACCTGCGTCGCGATCAGGGCTACTCCATCGGCAACGTCCTCTACCTCAGCACGTTTTCGAAGACACTCGCTCCTGGATTGCGCCTGGGATGGATCGTGGCTCCGCCCGATGTGATCGCGAAATTGGTTCAGTTGAAACAGGGCGCCGACCTGCACAGTTCAACCTTCGTGCAGATGGTCGCTTACGAAGTCGCGCGCGACAATTTCCTCGACGAGCACGTCAAAATCATCCGCAGCGTCTATCGCGAGCGCCGCGATGTCATGCTCGATGCACTCTCGCGCTACTTCCCGCCGGAAGTTACCTGGACCAAACCAATGGGCGGACTATTTCTGTGGGTGACGCTCCCCGCCGGTGCCGATGCCGACAAGCTGTTCGAAGCCGCCATCCGCGAGAACGTCGCCTTCGTTCCGGGCGACTGCTTCTACGCCCCCAACGGACACAGCGATGAAGGCCGAAGGCACATGCGCCTGAATTTCTCGGCGGCCGCACCCGACCAGATCCGCGAAGGCATCCGTCGCCTCAGCATCGCCGTAAAAGAACAGCTCGCGCATCTAGAATCCGTGCCAGCCGGCCGTTGAGGATGTCTCCGGAGGATCCGCAGAGACTATCGCCAAGTGGCACAAGCGGTGCGCTGAACGCTAATTCGCTGTTGGCGTGCGCAAACAAACGGGAGGGCCACGACTGCGAATCCTGCAGAAGTAATCCGGTTGGGGCAGGTGTAGGGACGGGCACGACTTCATGCCAACTAGCCGACAACAGCGGGCGCTTGAGCGCCTGAGGTGAGCTTCTCTCGGATTCTACTTCTTCACAAACGGCTGCTCGAGCGACAGACTTTGCGGCGTGAACAACTCCGCTCCGCTCTCCGTGATGTGCATGTCGTCCTCGAGCCGCACGCCAAACTCTCCCCGGATATAAACGCCCGGCTCATCGCTGAACGTCATGCTGCGCGCCAGCTTGATCGTGTTCCCGCGCACCAGATACGGCCACTCGTGTCCATCCATACCGATGCCATGCCCCACACGATGCGTGAAGAACTTGTAGTCCGGACCATAGCCGCCGTCGGTGATCACCTTGCGCGCTGCCGCGTCGACTGCGTCGCACTCCACGCCCGGCCGCGCCGCGGCCAGCGCAGCCGACTGCGCCCGATGCACCACCTCGAAGACTTTTTTCACTTTGTCGGGCGCCAAGCCCAGAACGAACGTCCGAGTGATGTCCGACTGGTAGCCTTCGACCTTGCAACCCCCGTCGATTAGGATCGGAAGTCCTTCGCGAATCACCTGCGGCTGGGTTGACCCGTGCGGGAAGGCGGAGAACTCTCCGATCTCCACCAAGGCCTCGCCTTCGAAGCCAAGCTTCTCGTGCGCCGCTTCGATCCATCGCCCAACATCGATCTGCGTCATTCCCTCATGTAATCCGCGATAGACAGCTTCGTATGCCGTGAGCGTCACCTGATTTGCCAATCGCATCAGATCGAGTTCCGCGGTGCTCTTGATCATGCGGCAACCCGCGGTGACTGGAGTCGCACTGACAAGTTTGGCCTGCGGCGCAGCTTTCTCAATTCCCTCGCGAAAAACAAAACGAACCGTCTCTTCGATCCCGATCTTCCCAGTCAGGATGCTGCGATCCTTCAGTCCCTGCGCGACCCGCTGATACGGACTCTCATCTTCCTGCCAGATGCGCAGATCAACCTGTGCGCCCTCCGGAGCCTGCGCGATCTGCTCGCGAGCGCGACCTTCTTCAAATCCCGGACAGACGTAGAACGCTGTCCCCTTCGCGGGCAGCACCATTGCAAACAGACGCTCTCCGCCCCACCACCGGATCCCGGTGAAATAGTTCAGCGACGTCCCCTCCATAAGAAGGATGGCGTCGAGATGGTTGGCCTCCATCGACGACCGGGCTTTCTCCTGGCGTGCCATTCGTTCTTCCGGGCGTATGGAACGCGCCTGATCTTTCATCGACTTCAGGGCGGCGATCGAGGGAGGCAAGGAAAGAGTCTGTTCGTCTGCTGGAGGAAGTGATCCGTGTGCCATGCCCATGCCAAGCATGGCGGAACCAGTCTGCAGGAAAGCTCGACGCGTTGGGATCATCGGGTGGGCATTATAGAAGGTTCTGCCGGCGCTACGTTTTTCCGCAGATTGAAATGCCCGACAAAGCCCGCCTGACAAGACTTTTGACACTTTGTAACACGTTTTTAACTTCGCTCTAACCCTCCCGTAACTTTTCACGCGTATCAACGATGGGCCTAGTAGATGAGTGCGCCCGACTATCGTTGCGCGCCCGTACAAGGCAAAACGGAGGAAATGTGCGCAAAGTTTTTTTCGGACTTCTGGTAGCCGCTCTTCTTGCAACGTCTCTCGCCGCACAGCGGCGCACGGCCGCTGCGGACGTAAAACACGTTTTGCTGGTCAGCGTCGATGGCTTGCATGCCTTGGATGTTTCTCGATTTGTGGCAAGCCATCCTCACTCTGCGCTGGCTGAACTCACTCACCACGCTGTGACCTACACCAACGCCCGCACGCCTGCCAATTCTGATTCTTTTCCAGGTCTGCTGGCCCTCGTCACGGGCGGCTCCCCAATTTCTCATGGCTTGTTTTACGACGTCAGCTATGACCGGTCTTTGTTCGCGCCGAACAACACCACCTGCTCCGGCCCACCGGGCAACACGATTGTTTACGACGAGACCATCGATGTATACAACGCCGCGGGCGTGTCGCTGGATGTCATCGATCCCGCCCAGTTGCCTCGCGGCTTCGATGCGCACGGAAACTGCGGTCCCGTGTTTCCGCATAACGCGATTCGCAGTAACACTATTTTCGAAATCGTTAAGGCTCACGGTGGCGTGACGGCGTGGGCTGACAAGCATCCCGCATACGATCTGGTGAACGGGCCATCCGGCAAAGGTGTGGACGATCTATACACGCCTGAAATCACCAACGCCCCCGGTTTCGATAACACCGTCAGCGTGGTGTGCACGGCCCAGAACGATTCTTTGAAAGTGCAGGCCATACTCAACCAGATTAAAGGTCTGCGACATGACGGCACACCCGGCCTGGGTGTTCCGACACTGTTCGGAATGAATTTCCAGGCGGTGAGCGTTGGGCAAAAACTAGCCAAGGACAATGCCGCCGGCGACTGCACCATCGACACCGATCCAAAGATCAGCGGGCAACCCGGCGGGTACCTGGATGGCTCCGGCACTCCGACCGCGGTGCTGGCTTACGGACTGCAGAAAACCGATGACGCTCTCACGGCGATGATCCAGGCACTCAAGGATCAGCACCTCTATGAATCCACGCTGATCGTCGTCACGGCCAAGCACGGGCAGTCGCCGATCAATCCGGCAAAGGTGAACAAGCCGGGACACTTTGCAGAACTGGTCGCCGCCCTGCCAGACGCTGCCACGGACCCCGGTGGAATCGCCATCGCCAACGCAGCAGCCTGCACCACCGGCCCCTGCGGCTTCGTGATGGATGACGACGTCGCGCTGATCTGGTTGCAGGATCAAAAGAAAACCAACGCCGTGACCCGCTACCTGAACGCCAACGCCGGCGCGCTATTCATCGATGAAGTGATGTCCGGGGACGAACTGGGGCTGAAGTTCAACAGCCCGCTGGGGGACAGCCGCGTGCCGGACCTCATCGTGCAGCCACAGTATGGGACGATCTACACCGGCTCAACCAAGAAGAACGCTGAGCACGGTGGATTCAGCTTCGGCGATACGAATGTGGGGCTGATCGTTTCTAATCCAACCCTTGCGCCACGAGTTGTGAAAACGCCGGTAGCCACTTCGCAGGTAGCGACCACCATCCTGCACAGTCTGGGTATCGATCCCTTGGGCCTGAAGGCGGTGCACCTCGAGCACACTCCCGTGCTCCCTGGGCTGCCACAATAGCATTGGCTGTTAGCAATGATCGGAAGGGTCGTGTCCGGACGGCCCTTCCCATTCTTCGGCGATCGCGGCCCTTCGGTTGTCACCTGCGCACGAAAGTACTATCCCCCTCACTGGACCTGTCGCATCTCTGCCCCTGTCCGATTTCCACGTAGATTATTCAGGTCCGACGAAAAAATAACTTCGGGGTGATCCCGTGCGAAACCTTCTGTCCGCAGCCACGCTGATTCTTGCCGCCAGTTCGATCGCGGCCGCGCAAGCTCAAACTTCACCGCAGGCCACCATCCCGCACACGACGAAGGCGATGCACTACCGTCCGCAGGGTGGAAGCGTGAAAGTCGAGTTCCAGAGCTCCTCCCGCATGCCTTCGGCGGCGGGCGAGGCGAAGGTTGAGGGCAAGAAGACCAACGTCGAGATCGACGCCAAGTTTCAGGGGCTGGAAGATTCCAGCAAGTTCGGTCTGGAATATCTGACCTTCGTCCTGTGGGCCATTTCCCCACAAGGCCGCCCGGTGAATCTCGGAGAACTCACCCTCGATCACGGTCGCGGGCACATCAAGACATTTACCGACATGCAGACCTTCGGCATGATCGTAACCGCGGAACCGTACTCCGCCGTCTCTCAGCCGGGCAACACCGTGATTCTCGAGAACGTGGTGGTCGCCGCCGGAGAAGACATCACGGCGAAATACGAACTGCTAGGCAGCGGAACCTACTCGTCCGTGAACACCCACATCCAGGACGCGATTTTCGGAATCGATCCCAACACTCCGCGTGAGCTGTTTGAAGCCCGCAATGCCGTGCGCATCGCGCACCTCATGGCCGCTGACCAGTTCG
>DASRDJ010000432.1:0-19051 GCA_035652655.1 Terriglobales bacterium | reverse complement strand
ATTGCGCAAGCCGGCAATCGTATAGAGCACCGCGCTCGTCACCAGGATCGCAATGTCACGCCCGAACACCAACACCGTGTACTTCCATGGAATCTTGTGAAGAATCGATAGCACCAGAAAAAGGGTGCTGAGCAAAAGCTTGTCGGCGATCGGATCGAGATACTGCCCCAACAGAGTCTGTTGATGAAGTCGCCGAGCCAGCAACCCGTCGAGCCCATCGCTGATCCCCGCCAGCACAAACAGAATCAGCGCAATCGTATAGCGCTCGTCAACCAGGCTGATGACGATAAACGGCAGAAACAACATGCGCAGCAGCGTCAGTTGATTCGGCGCTGTCCAGAGCTGCGAAAGTTTCATTCGCGCTCCTTGGCGACAACGCGAGACTCGGACCGCAGCAGCGTCGCGGGGTCTAATCCCGTCTTGCCAGTAAATCGCTGCGAAAGGGACGGTATATTCCCGTCCGGCAGATCGAGTTCCATCCGCTCCACCCGGTGCATGGGAAAGAACACCACTCCCAGCGAGAACGGTTCGCCGTCTTTCACCATGGCCACCAGATCTTCAAAGGACGCCAACTCAATGCCGCGCAGGCTGAGTCCCTCGGCGCTGAGCGAAAGAATCGCCCCCCAGAATTTTTCCCGCGGATTGGCCAGCGTGGTCACGACCATGGTGCCGGGCTGGAATGGGTTGCCGGACTGCGCCTTGTCCATGAGGGAATTGTCGCCGTGCTTCCGATGGAATGCAACTAACCGGCTCTTGCCGGGGATTGAGAGCGGGTGGTTCGCACTCTCTCCATCAGCCGCTCACCGCAGCGAAGATCGACGTTTGTTGAATACGGACGTGGTAGTAGGAATGTGCTTTTGTTAGTTTGGCGGGCGTTCCACAAGTGTCTTACAGGCCTGCCGGACTGGGTCCCGGAAGGCCTTTCTTGTTAGCCAAAACCCGCCTCTGGCGCGCTTTTGACTCGAATCGGCCATTTGCTTTGTGTCCTCCCTGGAGTAGAATCCACGGGATCATTTTGGGGGAGTCAGTGAATCGCTTTTTTCGACCTAATCAACCTTCTTTGAATCAACTTGGCCCGCTCGAGCAGCGCTTGCTCGGAGAAATCTGGTCGCGCAACAACGCGACGGTACGTGAACTGATAGATCACGTTCGCCTTGACATGGCCTACACGACGGTCATGACTACACTCGACCGCCTCTATAAGAAAGGTCTGCTGGGGCGGACCGAGGAAGGCCGCGCCTTCCGTTATTTTCCGCGCGTAACAAAGGAAGAACTGCAACGCGAAGCTGCCGGCCAAGCCATTCAGCAACTACTCGGTAGCGGACCGGCAGCGATGCCCCTGTCTTACCTGGTGGAAGCTGTCACTGAGCATGACACCCAGTTGCTGGACGAACTGCAACAACTGGTGGAGAACAAGCGGCGCGAGCTTCGCGACCGGGAGAAAGATTGATGTTTCTGCTGCGCTGTCTGGGCGTATCGCTCTCCTTCTTTCTTCTTTTATATGGCGCGTTCTCGCTGCTCGTCATGCGCGGGTGGCGCCTCGCGCACCGTGCTGGTCGAAAGATGTCCGCACAGCGTCTAGCAAACCTTTTGTTTGCCTTGCGCACGTTGCCCTTCGCAGCTGCCTTCATCGTTACTGCCATATTCGTCGTACCCTCATTTTTGCTGCTCGAACCCAGGGTAGTCGCCGAGCCAATTGGAGAAATTCCGCTGACCTTGGGATCTGCTTGCCTGCTGCTGCTGGGTGCTGGCGTCTGGAATGCCGTCAACGCGCAGCGCAAGACCTCGCATGCCGTGAGCGGCTGGCTTCGTGATTCGACCACCGATTCGCATTGCTACCCGGTTCCTCTATTTCGCATTCGTCCGTCAGCCCCAGCCCTGGCCGTCGCGGGGGGCTTGTCTCCCCGAGTTTTGTTGTCGGACGCGGCGGCAGCGTCGTTGAGCGCTCACGAACTCGACGCCGCGCTCAAACATGAAATCGCGCACGTCGAGCGACGTGACAATCTAAAAAAACTGCTGTTTCGCTTTTTCGCGCTCTCCGGACTCGCGGCGCTTGAATCGGCATGGTCCGAAGCCGCCGAGATGGCCGCCGACGACGCGGCCGTATCCAATTCGCGTCAAGCCCTCGACCTCGCCTCGGCGCTTATCAAGTTGTCACGCTTCGCAACTCCGCGAACCTCGGTCCTCGCGACCGGGCTCGCTCATACTTCGGGCTCCGCATTGAACGCACGCATCGCCCGCCTGGTCTCCTGGGATGAGTCTCACCGCAGCAACCCCTCCGGATCGTTCCTCAAGTTTGGCGTACCAGCTTTGCTGGGCGCCGCCCTGTGTGTGACTGCCAACTATGGCGTTGCGCTCGTAGATACGCATAAAATGACGGAGTGGCTGGTTCGTTAGACGGATTTACTCCGGCGCCCTTGAATCCCCGATCGGCTCCCGCGAGTTTCCTCCCCTCTTTGGCGTCCACCCGGCCAAAAGGCACCCAAGTCGATGAAATAGCGCAAGTTAACTGAAATCATAAGCCCCTACCCAAAACACCTGATGCCTAAAGGCCGAGTCCCAAAATGTCACCCTTCCGTTACCTTGTTCCAACCCGGGAGGAGGCTGCAAACTCTAACAAAAAGCAGGGACTTGTAGCGAACATCACTGCTTTTGCGAATTCACTAGGCGAAACTTTCGGGTGAGGAGTGCGTTTTAAGTCGCATGGGTGTCCGTCGATGGATTGCTGTGGTTTTTCTGCTGTGCGCCATGGGCGGTGTGTATGCCCATGCCAGCGCGACTCTTCTTTTGGAGGAGCCGTACAGCTATGACGGGACTTTCGCCGGCACCGGACACGTCGCCCTTTACCTGGATCGCGTTTGTGCCGACTCTCCTTTTGTTCTGCGCCGCTGCAAGACTGGTGAGCAGGGCGTCGTCTTAAGCCGGTATCACGGAGTCGCGGGACACGACTGGTATGCCATCCCGCTCATGCCGTATCTCTACGCGGTGGAGCTACCTGAGCAGGTTCCGCTGTTCGCCGACCCAAAGCTGGTTTCGTTTTTGCGCGATCAGTATCGGCGCAAGCATTTTTCAGGCTTCATTCCCGACGCGCCCGACGGAGAGGTGCCTGAGGGTCCGTGGGTACAGCTCGTGGGCTCGTCTTACGACCGCACTAGCTATGCATTTCAGATAGAGACGACTGAGGAGAAGGATGACGAGCTGATTCGACGCTTTAATGCCGATCCGAATCAGGGGATCTATCGTTTGTTATCGCGCAATTGCGCCGACTTCGTTCGTGAAATCGTCAACTTCTACTACCCGGGCGCGCTGCACCGCGGAATTATTGGCGACTTGGGCGTTACGACGCCGAAGCAGATTGCCAAGTGCCTGGTGAAGTTCAGCAAGCATCATCCGGAATTACAATCGGCGAGTTTCGTGATTCCACAGGTCCCGGGTACGGTGAAGCGCAGCAAGCCCGTGCGTGGCGTGGTGGAATCCGCGTTCAAGGCGAAGAAGTATATGGCGCCTTTGCTGCTGTGGCACCCGGCGATCGTAGGATGTTTCGCTGCCGCGTACTTCACGGGCAGCCGCGGATTCGATCCTGAGCGTCATGCGCTGGTCTTCGATCCGCGCCGCGACCTCGAACCACCTATGAGCGCGCAACAGCGCCGCGAATATCTCAATCGTCTGGAACTGGTCGCACGCAGCATTACCGAGTCCTCGGGGCAGGAAGTGAAGTGGCCGCAGTTGCGAGCCAACGCGCAGCCGGAACTCGATGAAGCCGGGCGCCCGGTCTTGAACGTACGCTTGGGCGACGGCACAGTGAAGGTCGGACTCACCAGCGAAAATATCGTGAGCTCCTCGGAGTCGACCGAGATCGCCCAGCATTTTCTGCTGATTCGCCTACGAGAGGAATTGCGGCGCAACGGACCGAAAGCCGCGCCGAGTGATGTGCATCGCGACCTCAGCCTGCTGGAGGAGTTGCAACGCAGCCGGGCGGAGATGGCGTCGCCGGTCGCGGGAACCTTCTAGCAGGTGTAGCGCGGGCGCCCTCGCTCGCGTTCTTGACGAACAAAAAACCATTCCTAGATTTCTTGCACACTGCCGAGGAATCGCGCCGCGACGCAAATTTCATCGTGCGCCGCATAACGGCGGTAGCTGATTAAGTCTCGGAGCGTCGGGCCGAAAATAGCCCGGCGCTTCAGCGCCTGGGAATGCCCACAGAAAAGATCGCGTCCCGCCAGGGACGCTTGAAAAGGTCTGCAGGTATTTTCAGTCGTGCCTACGGCACGAGGACTAAGCTCGAGTCGGCGACCCGCCACTGAAGTGGCGGGCTATTTTCAAGTCGGATCTAGAACAAATTCCACAGGAACTGATTGTAAACCTCGTGGTGATACTGCACCTCGGGCGCTTTGACGAAAGTTCCCAGCGCGCGTGGACAGCGGTCCGCCGCCGCCTGCTTCAAGTCGGCGTATCTGGCTTTCACGTCTTCGCCCAGGAGTTGAGTCGTCCACTTCGCTTTGCGGAAATTATCCAGCGCGTCGTAGATATTGTCGGGCAGGTAGCGCTCGGCCTGGCGGAGGTTCTTGATCTTCGCAGTGTCGCCCTCGATGCCGGTTTTAAATACGGCGAACATAACCATGTAGGGACTTGCATCCGGGCTGACGGAGCGCACCTCGACGCGCATGCTCTTATCGTTGCCGATTGGGATCCGGACCATGGATCCTCGGTCGGTGGGCGAGGCTTTGATCTGGTTGGGGGCTTCGAAGTGCGGATCGAGCCGGCGAAAGGCGTTCACGCTGGCATTCAGCATCAGACAGATATCGTTGCCGTGGGTCAGGATGCGATCTGTGAAGGCCCAGCCCAGCTTGCTCAGTTTCTCTTCCCCCTTGGCATCCCAGAACAAGTTCTTGCCATTCTTGCTAATAGAAACGTTGGTGTGCATGCCACTACCGTTAACGCCGACGACGGGCTTGGGGAGGAAGGACGCGGTGAGGCCCATGCGGGTGGCAACTTCGCGGCACACCAGCTTGTACAACTGGATCTGATCGGCAGCCTGCACCACTTCGCCGTATCCGTAGTTGATTTCGAACTGCGAAGGCGCGACTTCGGGATGGTCCTTTTCGTTCTGGAATCCCATGGCGCGCTGTACTTCGGCAGTTGTGTCGATGAACGTGCGCAGCAGGTCGCCGGGCAGCGAGTGGTAGTAGCCGCCCGTGTTCACGTACTCAAACTTGCCGGTCTCGTGGTAGTGGCGCTCGGCGTCGGCGCTCTTGAAGAGGAAACCCTCAATCTCGTTCGCCGCGTTGAGGGTGTAGCCGTCGTCTTTGTACATTTTGTTAGCGAAGGTTTTGAGCATGCCGCGGATGTCGCCGGTATAGGGTGTGCCGTTCTTGTCGATGACTTCGCCGAACACCAGCACCTTGCCGCCGCCGAAGAAATCCGCCGGAGCCCAGTAGAACGAGGCCCAGTCAATGCCCAGGCGCAGATCGCTTTCGCGTTGCGCCGTGAAGCCGCGAATCGAGGAACCGTCGAAAGTCAGGTTGTCCCAGCTCTTGATCAGGAACTTCTTGTCGTAGTCGAGCATGTGCAGCCGGCCTTCGAGATCGCTGAAGAGCACGGTCACAGCCTTGATGCGCTTCTCGTCGGTCAAATACTTCAGGCGCTCTTCCTGCACCTTATGCATGGCCGTACGGTTCTTGCGCTGTTCCTTCGCTTTCAAATTCAGCTCTTCGAGCTGGTCATACGAGAGCGCCAAGAAATTACGAAGTTCGATCGACATGAGTCTCCTTGAAATGAGTGGTCGTCACAGCACATCCAGAGCTTACGGGGGCCAGATGCGGACAAATGAGGGTACCGTGCTCCCTCGCAGGTGGGCCAATAAAAAGAGGTTATCGGCCACATCAAAGAGATTTATTGAACAGAAACTAGTGCAGTTTGTGCGCATCGCCAATAACCCCAACGCCATCGATGGAGCGACGGGCGTCACGCCCGTCGGCTTTTGACGAACGCCGAATCTGCCCTCAAACCCCACCTCCCCAGTCCCACACGGAACTTCTTTCCAACCTTCCCCGTATCTCTAACCAGAGCGGTCCGAAAGACGGCCGCCGGCGAAATCGAAGGAGCAAATTATGGGCGACATTACTGGACTGGCGGCCGTGGTCATGCTGTTCTCCATTCCGATCGTGGGCATCGCGGTTTACGGCTATTACCGCGTTTCAAAACTGCGTACCGAAGAGCGCCTCGCAGCGTTGGCCCGCGGCGTCAACGTCCCCATGGAACCGGAACTATCGCAAGCAGCGCGTTCGCGGCGCGCCGGCATCCTGCTCGTGTCAGCGGCCATCGGATACGTCGTGACCTTCGCCCTGATCGCGCGCGTCGAGCCCGACGCATGGGTCGCTGCATCGTTCGGCGCGATCCCCTTCACGCTCGGACTGGGATTCTTTCTCGACTCCAGCCTGGTGCGCAGAGATCTGAAAGCAGCGGCCTAAGCGGCTCCTCCGTTGTTGAGTTCGGACGGTGCCCAGGTTCGCGGCCGATCTCTGCGCGCTAACCTGGGTTTTGCACGAAGGTCTGCGATCTGCGATTTCGAGGCTGCTGCGGAGGCCCACGTTCGCGCAAAGAGCGCGCGAACGTGGGGCACCGTCGGTTCAAGGAAATACCGGCAGTCTCTCCTAGTGCTGACCCGCAGCATATCCGGAGTGCGACCGCATCTCCGCGACCTGATCCAGCCTTCGAATGTCACCCTTGCTGTAAACGAGTTGATAGCCGCTGGGATCGCCCGGACCGTACCAAGCCTGTAGAACCCGTACGCCAGCGGCATCGGGGGCAGTGACTTCTACCTCGGTATCGGTACGACCGGCACGCTCCGTTGGAATGACTTCTACAAACTCGATCACGCGTCCGTCGTCTCCCATAATTTTGTAGACGCTCGGGTCGTCGGCCATCGCCCGTCGGAACCAGTAGGTCCCCGGCTCCAACAGATGTCCCGGAACGGCCACTTCGGTGGCGGTCGTGATCTTTATGTCTCCCGGAGATTGCGCAAACACCGGCAACGCTATGAAAGAAACGACTGCCACTGCTGCTGAGAAAACGAAGTACTTTGCAAGCTGCGTCATAAAAATAATTCTCCTCGTTCGCGCGCGAAGCGCAAAAGTGAACCGTGTATGAGATTGAATTTGGGAATGTCGCGCGGAGCGACAGATCAGGACAACGCGGGAGGAGCACGCCCGCGCAGACGCCGTAACAAGGGCCGATTGCTGGACGGTAGAAACCTCTGTTGGGCGACAATCGGTCCGCGAATCTCTAGCGAAGGCAGAACGGATGCCCGCACTGCCGTGGCATGCAGCCAATGATCGGAAAGAGTCGATGAAACCTCAGAGACGGCCTTACCGTGTTTATGAGAAGAGGAAACGCTGATAAGAAGCAGCTTGGCCGTCCCTGCCGCAAGCAGGACCGCAATGCAACACATTGCGGCAATCTTCCTACATCCATGAAATCGTGTCCGCATGTCGTGGGTCCTGCTTCACACTAGGAACCTGCTTTACAGAGATTGGTTGCGGCGGGTCACATAAAGAATTGTAAAGATGGCGTCTGAATTTTTTCACCCACCGAACGTGTCGCATTTTCGTCAAATGAGATCGCCGAGAATATACAAACTATTCTTGCTTGTGGTGGCTCCCGGGAAACCCGCCCTCGAAGGAATTTCACGAGCCGCGGTGTAGCGGTCGTGAAAGAAGCCGCCGTCGGCAGCAACGTCAAAGAACAAATTCTAAGCAAAGCAAAGCCCCAGATTTCTCTGGGGCTTCTCATTCCATGGTGAATATCTGGCTTACCCGCGAAGCTTTTTGCGCGCGAGTCCAGCCAAGCCGACCAGTCCTGTACCCAGCAGCGACAATGTGCCAGGTTCAGGAACAGGACTCGGCGTGCCGTTGGAGGCAAATCCCGTCTGCGGTCCGCAACCTCCACCCGACGCAGTGCAGAAGTGAACAGCCACTCCGGTGAACTGGTCAGCTTTCAGTCCGGAGGCGGAAAGCACGAACGTAAACGTATCAGCACTAACCACGCCCTTGGGGGCGCCCTTCACGTTGGCAAAGTCGAACGAAAAGTTGCCAAACTGGCTGATGTTCTTGTCAGTGAAAAATTGCTGAAAGCTCATCCCGGTGAACCCGATCATGCCAGCCGTGCCCTGGACCCCACTCACGCTTCCCGCAGTCAATCCTGACGGACCGTTGAAGGCAATGTCGCCACCCGGAAGCTTCAACGAGTAGCCGGCATTCATCGTGATTGTGACGGTGACCTGATCGGTCGCCGTGTCGGTGATGAGCACGGTACCTGCAGATCCGCTCAACCCGAGATTGTTCGATGTCAGATTGAAACTCATCGAATCGGCGTGCGCGGCCGGCACGGACATCAACGATAGCGCCACAACAGCCAACGCCGCGATTACTGTCTTCCCTGTAAGTACCCGCATGAAGCCCCCACCTTGCCCCAACAAGATTTGTAAAGATCGCCAGGTGAGTGCAAGCACGAGAACGGCCATCGACCTTTGGAAAACGACGACGATAATCATTGCGGATCACAACACTTAGAAGAGCCGAATTCAGTGTGTGCCCTACCGATCACAGGGAAGAGCCAACGTACTGCACCACAAGTGCAGATCGTTGCACACGCAGGCTGGATTGTAAAAATTCCAAGTGAATTTGAGCATAGGCCGGCTAAGTCAATTCACCTAAAGACAATGTTGTACGGCTCACCTGGCGCTTTCCACACCGAGAGATTGCCCGTGCAAGACGAAACGCGTGCAGAACGCACTTATTGCCACCATCGTTCTCCCGCGCGGTGTCACTCCGATTCCGCTAGGCACCTTCGTCGATCCTTCTCGCCTAGCTTGTTACCGACTGGGCGCGTTGAAGCTCTCCCGCCGGCTTCGCTCCGAACAACACGCGAGTCCCCAAGCGGAGCAGTTTCCAGCCCAGCGCAGCACCCAGAAGAATCGTCGCGAGCCACAGCAGAATGGCCGGCAAATAGAACACAAGCCCCAACATGGCAGTCGCGTAGTTGGCCAGTCCTTCGAGTCCCGTCGCGATCGCGAGTTTGAATTCGTACGCAGGCCGCCAAGGCACTCCAAAAAACTGCGCCTGTGCTTCGGAGTGCAATGACACGCTGACCGCAACCGTCTCCACTTGCCGGGAGAGCGTTTCGAATTCCGCCTGCTGCCGCTCGATCTCTCCCCGCACTCCATTCAACTTTTCGCTGACTTCGAGTGTGTCCTTTACAGTTCTCGATTGCTTCAGAATGCTCAGGTATTGCGCTTCCTGCGCGCGCAGATTCCCCAAGTGGGCCTGCTGATCGACGTACTGCCGAGTCATATCCTCCGATTGCATTTCTTCGTTCTCAACCCGCACGCCGAGTTTCCGGACTTCGGCGGCGACTTCTGCAAAGCGGGCAGCGGGCACGCGGACGACAATCGATGCGCTGGTCGCGTCTTGCGCGCCGTTCGTCTGCGACTTTACAAGAAACCCTCCCACCCGTTCAGTCAGGGAACGAATTCTCTCGGCGGCTTCGGCAGGATGCTTCACCAGCAAATCGAACGATGAGGTGCTGACCAGCTTGCGGTCGTCGGGCGAGCCAGACACGCCTTTTTGATACGTAGCTACAGCCATTGGCGCCGTGCCTCCGCCAGGAACGCCCCCAACGATGCCCGCGGTCAAGGTCGCAGTGTCCACCGAGTCGGCGACTGGTATCAGCCAGTGGCGATTGTTTTCGATGGCCGCCAGCCCCGTGGCCTTTTCTTGTGAGATACCTCGAAAAGCCTGCATCGGCCGAATGGCTCCGCTATGAACAGCAAACAAGACGGCAAGAATCAGCCACCCGGTTCTTAGCCACTTTTTGGAGTTCCCCCAAAACTTCGGCAAGTCGATTCGCATTGTGCCGCTCCTATTTAGAGTTAGAGTGGAGGTCTGGGCATTTTTGTTCCCGGTGGGTTGCTGTTTGGAGGGAAAGGGGTGTTCTTGGTGAAACCCGAACCGCCAAGTGAGCGCCGGGGGCGGGTAGGATAACCTCTAAAGTATGAACAGTGTTAGAAGGCTCTTGTGCTGGCTCTTTGCGATCTCATCCTTGCTCTGCCTCCGCATAGCGCTTTCGAGCATTCTGCACATCATTCATGAACCCCACCGCAGTCTGTCTTTTCGGATTCTGCTTGTCACGGAGGTGTTCTCAGTTCTGGCAACGGTGTTCGGAATTGCATGGTTCACCATCTGGACGGGAAAGGCCTCTGGGAAATGGTGGGGAATTGCCGCAAGTATGACAAATGTTCTGTTCCCGCTGTCTTTGAACATATACTTACGATCTCCCCTGTTGAAGCACGACTTGGTCCTGCTAGCTATCGGAGTTGCCGGACTGGTTGCGTTTTCGTGGCCCTCTGGACAAATCGATTCCACAGCAAGAATCCATGAAAACTTGCGGATTCCGGCTGATGGGACCACCGACCTGGTCAACAGGGTGGGCGAATTCTTAATCTTTGCCTCGGGTCTCGGAGCTTTTTTCTGGTGGATCGGATGGCTCAGAACCAAAGGTATTTCCAGAACTCATGGTGACTTGTACCAATTTGCGTTGATCACGGCGGCCGCGCTCGTGGTCACGACCTTGCATGAAGTTGGTCATACGGCGACGGGCCTCGCACTGGGAATGAAATTGCGCGCCTTCGTCGCGGGGCCGTTTCAGTGGCGTATCCGCGAAGGCAAATGGCAGTTTAATTTCAAGCTCAGCGCGATTCTGTCAGCAGAGGGTGCAACGGGTGTCGTCGCGGCTTCTGCCGATTTCCCTCGATGGAGCTACATATGCATGACCGCGGCCGGTCCTCTTTTCAACCTATTAACTGGCATGCTCGCGCTTTGGATCGCGTTCACGGCGAAAGCCGATTCACCCCTACAAGCCAGCGGGATTGTTGCCCTGTGCGGGGCATGGAGCTTGGCTGCAGGCGCGAGTAATTTGGTTCCGTTCCGCACGGGTGACGACTATTCCGATGGCGCGCAGATTTATCAGTTTTTCTCGGACGGGCCATGGGCGGATTACCACCGGGCGATCTCGGTGGTTGTATCGAGCCTGGTTACTCCCCTTCGGCCGAAGGACTACGACATCGAAGCAATCCAGCGGATAGCCCGCAGCTTCATCCAGGGAAGACGGGCCCTCCTTTTGCGCTTGTTTGCCTGTAACCATTTTTTCGATCGGGGCCTGCTTCACGAAGCGGAGAAAGCGCTGGCAGAAGCCGAATCAATCTATCACCAGTCCGCCACTGATATTCCCGCTGAACTGCATACGCTGTTTTGTCTTCGCCAACGCTTACCTGCGGCGCGATGCCGCCGCCGCTCGCGAGTGGTGGGCGAGGATGGAGGCCAAGAAGCCGACTCACTTCAATGTGGACTACTGGCGGGCTTACAGTGCCCTTCAGTGGAGCGAAGGCGACATCAAAGAGGCAAATGAAGCCTGGGAGAAGAGTAACGAGCTAGCGCGACAGCTTCCCAAGGCCGGGGCGTATGAGTTCGACCGCTATTGTTGCTCCAAGCTGCGCCAAGCTCTTGATGAGGTCGTCGCAAATCGTCGTAACGACTAATTTGACCCATTGTGCCATTTCAGCAAATACAACAAATGGCGTCGCTTCGCGTTTCGCTCCACACCGAAACCTGGGAGCCACCGCGAGAGTCACTTGGAGAGAAGAGCGGGAAATCGCGGGACTGCGGACAGAACGAAAATCGCCGAAATTCTTAAGTGCACTGGCGACCCCGGAGGGAGTCGAACCCCCAACCCTCAGATCCGAAGTCTGATGCTCTATCCAGTTGAGCTACGGGGCCGCGCCAAGAAACTCTATCACTTTTACACGTGATGTGAACCGCGGACGTCCGCCACAATATCCATGAAGCGCGCGTCACGCGCCTCGTCACGCACCGAACTCAGCGCGACATTTACTTCGCTCAGGTAATAACAGGCACCGGCGAACAGGCTTATCATCGCAATCACGAACACGATCACCGCCATCAACGCGGCCTGCGGCCAGTAGAGGCCCAAGCCCAGCAGCAGGCATGAGGCGATCGTCCCCGCCAGCGAAATCAGCGCCAGCAGAAAGCATCGGCGGATAAGTTCGGCGCGCTGCTCGATCGACTCGATCTGGCTCGTGTAGGCATCGGCTTCGGCAGTGCGGCCGTTCCTGGAGGCGTCGTGCTTGGCGTGTACGTACTGCCGCAGCCGGCTGACAATCCCCATCAGCCGCACGTTAATCGACAAGATGAGCAGCGCCGTCGCCGACACAAAAAGAGCGGGAGCAAGAAATGCCTGGAAGAGGCGGCTGATATCATTCACGTCGTTCAGTCTTTCAACAAATTCCGGCTTATGGAACCAAGCCGCACCTTGGAACGTAACAATTTTCAACGGCCAGCGATGTGACCTGAGACACATTGGGCCGTCCAAAGCGTCGTGCGCGAAAGCAATTCTGGCCTCGAGTCACAGAGATGCTACCGAGGCTCGCGAAACATAACAAGATTCGACAACGGAGTCCCGTGCTCGCGAATGAATTTGATGTCCTGCGGATGCAATCCGCGGTTTTTCAGGTATGCTGGCGAGCACTCCGCGTTGAGCCCCAAAAGAAAGTTGAACGATTAGCAAGCGGGAATCCCCGTTTGGTGTGTCTCTGCCGATTGAAGTTCCCGTATCTCGAAGTGATCAACTATCTCTCCAACGGATACGAATCGAAATACCACGGCCTGCAGACCACGCTGACCCAGCGCGCTTGGGGCGGTTTCTCGTTCGTTGCCGGATAAAGCTGGGCGCACACGATCGACCAGGCCTCATTCAACCGCGGGCAGAATCCGCAAAACAGCTACGACCCGGCGGGCGAGTATGGCAGCAGCGACAACGACATCCGCCACCGCTTTACCTTCTCGATGACGTACTACATCCCGGGCCGCGACGGTTTCGGACAAATGCTGAAAGGCTGGCAGCTTACGTCGATTGTCACATTGCAAACCAGGCTGCCCTGGAACGTGGTCGACGGCTACCAGAGCGGCAACGACGTCAGCGGAAGTGGCGAGTTCAGCGATCGCTGGAATTTCTTCGGAAATCCACAGGACTTCCAGCCATCGCCCACCGGAATTCCGTTCTTCCTGACTGGAACGCCCACGGTGCCCAATGATCCTGCGTATGCCATCAACAACCCGGCCTGCACGGCCCACGCGTCTACTGACGTTTTGCAATACGCCGGCTGCTACCAGGACGGCAATCCGGTAATGACGCCGCCCGAATTCGGCTTCTTCGGCACCATGCGCCGCAACATCTTCCGCGGACCCGGCTACCACAACTGGGACTTCTCGGTCACCAAGATGTGGACCTTCCACGAACGCTTCTCGGTTCAACTACTGGGAGAGTTCTTCAACATTCTCAATCACCCGAATTCACCAACCCGAATGGCGTGGGCGGACAGCTAGGCAACGTGGATCCCTCGGTGCCCGGCGGCTTCGGCGGCGACGGCCTCACCCCGGACGTGGCAGCAGCCAACCCGGTCATTGGCAGCGGAGGACCCCGCGCGATTAAATCGGGATTGAAGTTGAAGTTCTGAGAGTGTGGGGCGGACACTCCAGTCCGCCAGATCTGGCCATCTGCGGCCCGCTGACGCTTAGATTGAGCGGCGGGCGTCTCACCCGCTGGATGGGCGAGGCGCCCGTCTCTCCATTCGAACCCAAGCGCGATCCCTATCGCACGCCAGTTCCCGATAGCTGAACTCTGAAATGTCCCAGCGCCGTCCCATCGGTGATATTGGTCGCCCCAGTCGCCAGGCCGGAAGCCACCGGCGCAAAGGTCACATTGATAGCGCAACTCTTGTGACCGGCTAGCAGGCCGCCGCAACCAGTGCTCTGGAAAGGCCCCGTTGTGGTCACCGAAACCTTCACCGGGCTGGCCAACCCGTTCTTGACGGTTATGATCTTCGGAGCGCTTCGCGTTCCAATTCTTTGCGAACTAAACACCAGACTGCTCGGGCTAACCGAGACCGCCGGCCCGCAGCGCGTGCATTGCGAAAAGACTGGGACGCTCAAAGCCAACGTCAATACTGCGACGGAGCTTGTTGCTCGCATGATGAAGCTCATAGCTCTCACCCCCTCGATCGTCAGAGTCGCTCACTGTCACGTCTAATCCCCAGGGTAATCCAAGCTTCGGATGTATTTGATATGGTAGGCCCGAATGGACTCGAACCATCGACCTCTTCCGTGTCAAGGTACACTTAACCCACACATACAACAACTTCCATGTTCGCCGGGAAACTGCTAAGCCCGTCTAAATACGCTTAACACGTGCGAATCACGGGCTGGAATCACGGGCTGAAGACTCCCTGTCACAGTCGGAGTGTGACAGCGCATAAAACGTGAAAGTTCTTTATCACTGGGATCGATTAACATGACTCATGAGAGCGTCTGCCAATTCATTATTGAAGTTCCGCACGAGTTGGGCTGCCTGTTCGATGCTGGC
The DNA here is from genome assembly GCA_035652655.1 of Terriglobales bacterium. Classification (GTDB taxonomy): domain Bacteria; phylum Acidobacteriota; class Terriglobia; order Terriglobales; family Acidobacteriaceae; genus Gp1-AA133. The sequence goes on along the minus strand of DASRDJ010000432.1, from coordinate 4,558 downwards.
CGTTCGATTCGGTCCATTTTCGGTTAGTAGCTTAACCAGTATCTGTGCAAGATCAGGAGGATCACCAGGCTGCGGCGGGCGAACACCTCCTGCAGGCCCCACATACCGGTTCTTGTTGTGCTCACAGGCTTTCTTGGCATCTTTATATGCTTGCCCCCAAGCAATCTCCTGGTTTGTCACCAGAATTTGTAGCGTAGCCGTACGAGTGGTTGACCCGGTTCCCGTCGATACATCGAAAGACTCGGATACAAAGCAACCGATGCTCAATGCAACATTTCCCTCATTTGGTCCAACGGTTATGTCAAGTTCTGTGGCGCTCGGGCTGGAGTGCCGGGCGCCCAGAGTAGCAGTTGGTTTGCGAAAACGGGGGACCCACAAGTTTGAGTGAGGCGGCTCTTGCCAAGTCGCATTCACCTCTATGTTGTCCTCGTACAGAGAAACAGTTTGTCCATTGATAGTCCAACCGACGATCGGCGACTCGTAGCCTCTTAAATCTGCTTTCACAATGATATTATTTCTGTAGGTTCTCTCGACGTAATCAAAATAACCAGCGTCGCAGAGCGGTCTGCCCAGATCCACGTATACTCGCTCGGCAGGGCCGTCGTGGGACTCAATCGCTGTGACATCGATGGTCAGGTACACGCGCCTAGTGCCAGGAGTAGGAATGATGCATGCATTGTCGGCCGTCGACCAGTAAGCGACTACGCCAGCGCCGCCGATGGTTGCTGGTTGGTTGCAGACGTCGCCTATTTGTCCCTGATCAGATGCAGACGCTGGGGCGGTTTGGTGCAACCCAGTATTAAATGGATCAGTGATTGCCTCAACTAGCTCATGACTGAACGTTTGAGAAACTGCCTGCACGTCGCGTCCGCCTGTCGCAATCCATGCCCACTCGAACCGCGTATTGTCATCTAAAAACTCGAATTTCTCTATGCTTGAGTTGGCCCCGGTCGCACCGGGGGGTGGGGGGATGCTGGGGTCTAGAAAAACCGCAACAACAAGGTCATGGTTATCGTCGACATTGTCGATCGAATCGTTGTCCAGCAAATTCGATATAAAGTCATAGACGACGTCACCGTAATTTTTCGCTGAGCTGGTTGGATTTATGCCAGGGGTAGACGAATCGATCATCTCGCCTCGCACACTCGTTGGGCCTTCATACCCATATTGCTTTAGGCCGTCTAAATAAGGCCCACTAGCAACTGAACGAATGGCCTGCATTATGGCAGACGTTGTGAGTGAACCAGAACCAGGCCAATAAGGCCCCCAGAAGATTGGTAACACGTCCGGATGCTCAATCTTGCTGCCTCTCCCGACAAATGTCGGAGTGCCTCCCGGCGGATTGAATGTTACGATGTCGCCCAACTTTAACCTCCTCAATCAACGTCACCGCATACAAGCCGGAATCTCCTTTTTGGTTCAAAAACCCAGCTGGTCATACACCCATCCGCTGTTCGCCGATAGTGTTCGCTGGTGTGAATGCACGCGATGTGCCACATCCACACTCTGCGGAGCTGCTTCAGAATGCTGACGACTAACTTGTTGATTGCGGGAAGGATTCGCTGCGCGCACCGAAGGCTGCGACAACATTGCCACGGAGGCAGCGGCTTCACTCCTCAAACCAAACGGATAGTGGACTCAATCCGAAGGGTTAGTTGGGACTGGTCTTGACAACGATTGCGTTTAACGCAGTCTCAACCCTAAATCTCGCGCACAAGAAGCTCGGCCACGAGATCGCACGTCTCAATTGCGAGGGGCAGAGTACTGCTGACCTTAGCTGTTCGATCGAGAGTACCCTTTGGTATGAACAGAATAGATTCAATAGTTGTCGCTGATCGCATGAAAGCCGACGCCTTGCTTCGAGAAATTCCCGAAGACGAAGACGACGAAGAAGAACAAGGGGAAGATGACGAGGAGGGCGAAGAAGACGGAGAAGGGTATTCGGAGTGAACATGCCCCTTGGAGGTAGTTGCCTCACATGTCAGCTTCTGATGCTGCCTTCGGAAGACGTACCTCGCAAGATAACGCCGCCATTGACTACCTGGTCGGGACCCGGGACGCAGGATAAACGATGCGACGCATGAAACGACCTCACAGCGCGGTGCACTATTCTTCGAGGAACCCTATAGGAATCTATATCGTCAACCGGATCGCGACACCAGAAGCTGTTCGAGGTTAAAGCGCAGCTAAAAAGAAAGCAGAAGCACTAACCTAAGTCTCAAAAACACGTCAACGATTCAATCGCGAACTACGCAAATCGAACTGCGTGCCGGCTGGGGAGGCAAGTATGTCCCGGAAAATCATTTTACGCTTTTTCGTATTGGCCGCCTTTCCTTTGCTGGGGCCCGCCCTCCGACGCTGTTCCGTGTTCGGCTTTCGTAACAAGAGGCAAACAACAGTTCCTTTTCCTGCTTCGTTTAGATTTTTTCTTTATATTGGCAAATACGCAAGCGAGTCCGGAGTGCGACGATCCGGTTTGCACATTACGGGTCGCTCGAAAATGCGACTAGCTTTGAGCTAGCACGCGCTGTATCTTTTCCCAACTCGCGTACTTCGCAAGTCTCGGGATCATTGTTCGGGGCCAAACGTTCGCAAACAGAGTAGGGTTCAGCTGGCCGCTCTCTCAGCGCGGTTCACGCTTGGGACTTCTCCCGCAATCGCTGGTCTACTTCTGGACATTTGGCCGGAGAGATACCCATGCGAACCAGCCCGGCTCTAGTCACCATGGAAGCTCCCGCGGAGACTGCGTGTCACGGTGCGGATGAGATCATTCGCGCACTCGCGGGGTTAATCGAAACCGTGAACCGGGAACGGGAGGTGGTGGATTCTTCCGGAAACCACGCCGAAGAAGTTCTAGTCGATACGGAAGTGGATGGCGATCGCTACCTGCTTGTGCGCATGCGACCGCCCGCGAGTGGCCGGATCCAGCTCAGCCCCCGCGAACAGGAGATTGTGCGCATGGTGGCAAAAGGTCATCCCAACAAAGTGATCGCCGATGTTCTTAATATCAGCTCATGGACCGTGTGTACTCACCTGCGGAGGATTTTTGCGAAGCTGGGAGTGGGTTCACGGGCGGCGATGGTGGCGCAACTTCCCGAATTGGGAATTCTAACGGCGGGGCATCGTGGTCCGGTGAACATCAGGTGACGAGATGCGGGGAGTGTAATTGCTGACCTGGCCATAACGCAGTCGGTTCCCAGGATCATTGCGCAGTAGCCGACTTACATTTCTGCCCACAACCAGCTCTTCCTGATCCTGCGGCAGCCCCAGTAATTTTATTTTTTGGAGTTCGAGTCCCGGATGCGTCCAGGGGCCGTCGGAGCCAAAGAGCAGCTTATGCGGGCCGGCGCGCCGGATTGCTTGAACCAGATAGTCAAATTGCCGGACGGCAGACGTGTCCGCGTAAACGTTGGGATAGCGCCCAATCTGATAGATCACCTGCTGGTGAGCTTTCCAGTCGTCGGTGTAGCTCCCGAGGTGAGGGATAATGAAATTTACGTCGGGATATTGCGGAGCAAACATGTCGATGACTTCGGGCCTGCTGACGACATCCACCAGCACCGGCACGCGAAACCTGCGTGCCGTGTCGCAGACCTCACGCGTAGGCATGGCATCGAAGCCGTGAACTTTGATGCCTCGGAAATTCCATTTGTGGAGCGCGCGGCCAACCATGTCGCGGATGCGCCCGGCGTCGCGGCGGGCGTGAACGAACGCAAAACCGATCAGGCGGCGGGGATGTCGAGCAACGATCTGGCCGAGTTCTTCATTCGCCTGCGCGTAGTTGCTGTGGAAAGCGGGAATGACGATCGTCTTATCGATGCCGGCAACGCGGGCGCGCCGAATATAGCACTTGAGCGGCGCGATCGTGTTCCAGGGGGCCGTCATGCGGTCACCTTTTCCAGCGTGGCAATGACAGTCGATGATCATGTGGCGCGCCATTCGATTTCTCTTTGGTCTGTTTGCGAGGTCCGAAGCCTGGCCGCGGCTGTCATATACCAAATGCTGGTGGCAATCGCCTTATAAAAATTGGCTAAGTGAAATTTCTCGTTGGGGGCGTGGATCTGGTCATCGGGAAGTCCGAAACCCATGAGAACGGCCGGACAGCCGAGGATCTGCTGAAAGGTGTTTACGACGGGAATGGATCCGCCGGAGCGAATGAAGACCGGAAGAAATCCAAAACCCTTTTTGTAGGCGAAGGCCGCTGCCTTCAGAGCGGGATGGTTGCGGTCTACAAGAGCCGGTTCGATAGGAGCGAATATGCGCAGCGCGGAACGCACGGCTGGTGGAGTGAGGCGTGCGATGTGTTCGCGAAAAAGCTTTGCAATCTTCCGCGGGTTCTGATCAAGAACCAGGCGAAAGCTGAGTTTGGCAATCGCACTGGCGGCGATAATGCTCTTCGATCCACGGCCATGATGGCCGCCGGCCATGCCGTTCAGAGTGAGCGCGGGCCGGATGGCGGTGCGCTCGTAGAGGCTGAAGCCGGGTTCGCCCCATCCGCGTTCCACTTGGGCATCCCGCAGAATGTCGTCGTTGGTAGGGCCGGTGCGGGCCATGAACG
>DASRDJ010000431.1:0-76298 GCA_035652655.1 Terriglobales bacterium | reverse complement strand
GACGGAAAGTTTGCCGAAGCGTGGTCGCTCAACACCGCCCCGTCTGACATCGCAGGCTTGGGCGCCTTCCGCCTCAAGCAATACGTGCCTGGCCAGAAGGTTGTGCTCGAGCGCAATCCCTACTACTGGAAGGTCGATCGCGGGAACGCTCGGCTGCCTTATCTGGACGAGCTAGTTTTCCTGTTTGTGGGCACGGAAGATTCGCAGGTCATGCGCTTCGAGTCGGGCGACACGGATCTGATCAGCCGCCTGAGCTCCGACAACTTCACGCTGCTGCATCGCGAGCACGACCGCACACATGCGCAACTTGCCGACCTGGGAGCAAGTCTCGAATACAACTTCCTTCTGTTCAATCAAAATGATCTCAGCACAAAGAAGCTAGATGTGGTTTCGCAGAAACAAAAGTGGTTCCGCGACCTGAAGTTTCGCCAGGCCGTATCCGCGGCCATTGATCGCGATTCCATCGTACGACTGGTCTACGGAACGCGCGGTTCGGCTCTGTGGGGCAACGTTGGACCCGGCAACAAATCCTGGATCAACAATTCCCTGCCTCATCCGGCGCGCTCGCTGGAGAATGCGCGGAAACTCCTGAAGTCGGCCGGGTTCTTATGGAATAAGTCAAACATTTTGGTGGACCCATCAGGCCAGGTGGTCGAGTTCTCGATCATCACAAGCTCTTCGAATACGCAGCGCATGAAGATGGCGACGCTGATCCAGGACGACTTGTCACACCTTGGCATGCAGGTCCACGTGGTTCCGCTAGAATTCCGGGCGCTCATTGATCGCGTCTTTCAGAGCTTTGACTATGAAGCAGCGGTGATGGGACTTGGGGGCGGCGATGCCGATCCGAATCCGGAGATGAATGTCTGGCTATCGTCCGGAACATCCCATCTCTGGCACCTGAACGAGACTGCACCTGCCACCGCGTGGGAACGCGAAGTCGATGAACTGATGCAGCAGCAGATGATCACGCTCGACTATGCGAAACGCAAGAAGCTCTATGACCGTGTGCAGGAACTCATTTCTCAGCAGTTGCCCTTCATCTTCCTCGCGACCCCCAATGTTCTAGCGGCCGCTAACCCACGCGTGGGGAATTTCCATCCTGCCGTGCTGGAACCGAATACGCTATGGAATGCCGATGAACTGTACATCCGCAGCGCCACCGAGACCGCGGGAGCACGATGACCGGAACCGCGGCCAGAATGCAGCGAGCGGCCGGGGCCGTCTCTGACGAGCAACTGATCCATCGCTGCCTCGATGGGGACCAGCAGGCATGGGCCGCGCTCATCGATCGCTATAAAAACCTGATCTATTCGATCCCGATAAAGCTAGGCATGCATCAGGATGCAGGCGACATCTTCCAGGCCGTGTGCGTCAGCTGGCTTGCGAACTTGTCGCAATTGCGAAAAGAACGCGCCCTTCCGAAGTGGCTGATCCAGACGTCATATCACGAATGCCTGCGCCACCAGCGAGCGGCGGGACGAACGGTTGGACTTGATTCGCCGGAGATCGAGACGCCGGTGGATGCTAAACCGCTGGCTGAGAACGTCGTCATTGAATCGGAAGAGGAGCAAACGTTGCGCGCGGCCGTCGCTGAAATGCCGGAACGCTGCACCCGGCTCATCCGCATGCTGTTCTTCGATACCCCCACGCGGCCGTACAGCGAGATCGCCCAGGAACTCGGCCTCGCGACTGGATCGCTGGGGTTCATCCGCGGGCGTTGCTTGCGTCGACTGCGGAAGTATCTCGAGTCGAAGGGGTTCTGATGAGCGTCCAGGCGGCACGCAAGACGGAAGTGGATGCTCTCATCGAGCATCTGCTGGCCTGCGCGGACGCGGAGAACCGCAAGCAGTACATCGCAGCAAATCGTGCAGCAAATTGGGTCGACGTCGTCGCGCACCTGACGGAGCGCGTGTGGCAGGAAGTTCGCGTCGACACCGTCGAGGCGCAGCGCATTGCCGACATTGCCATCGAAACCGCCGAAGCCACGGCCGACAAGATCTCGCTAGCCAAGAGCCTGCGCGCCAAAGCCAACGCGCTCTATGCGCTCGATCACCACGCCGCGGCGATTCAACTGCACGAGCAAGCCATCACACTTTTCGAGCAGACTGATGATCAAGCCGAACTAGCGCGTACGCTTAGCGGCTCAATCCAACCGCTGCTCTTGCTGGGACGCTATGACGACGCACTGGCAGCCGGCGAGCGAGCGCGTGCGATCTTCAAGGAACAGGGCAACGCACGGCGACTGGCTCGCTTGGAAATCAATATTGGAAACGTCTATCACCGTCAAGATCGCTTTGCTGAGGCGCTGGAATTCTACGAGCGCGCCTACCATGAACTGATCCAGCATGACGACCCCGAGGGTGTCGCGGCGGCGCTGAGTAATCTTTCTCTCTGCTGCATCAGCCTGAACGATTTCCCAAAGGCTCTCGATCTGCATCGCAAGGCTCGTCAGCATTGCGAGCAAAAAGGCATGCCGATCCTGGTTGCGTACGCCGACTACAACATCGCGTACCTGTATTTTCTGCGCGGCGAATTCGGACGCGCCATCCAGATGCTGCGCGAGGCCGCGACCAGCGCGAAGAAGGCTCCCGATACGTATCAACTGGCCTTGTGCAATTTGGACTTGTCAGAGCTCTACCTAGATCTGAATCTGAACAGCGAAGCGGGAGAATTGGGACGCGCCGCGCACGAAGCCTTCAAGGAACTGGGCTTCGGCTACGAGGGCGCGAAGGCGCTGGCGTTTGCGGCCATCGCCGCGAGCCGGACTGGCCAGGCCTTTGAGGCCGTGAAGCTTTTCGCGCAGGCGAAGCAGATGTTCGTCACCGAGAAGAACCAGGTGTGGCCGTCGCTCATCGACCTGTACGAAGCACTGGTGCTTTTCAACGAGGGCCGCTTGTTTGAAGCGCAGCGGCTGTGTGTGGCGGCCCACGAGTTCTTTAAATCTTCGCCCATGCGCGGCAAGGCCGTGCTGGCGGAGTTGCTGCTGGCCAGAATCTCTTTGCGCTTGAACAACGCGAAGTCGGCGAGAGCCCATTGTGAGGCTGCGCTCAAGGAACTCGAAAGCCTCGATTCCCCGCTGCTTCGCTACCAGGCCGAATTCCTGATGGGCGAAATCGAGCGGGCGGGTACCAAAGCGCAGGCGGCCTACCAATCCTATCTGCGCGCCCGGGACGCCATCGAGCAGGTGCGCGGAAGGCTGCGCGCGGAAGAGCTGAAGATTGCGTTCTTCCAGAACAAGCTGGAAGTCTACGAGAACCTGGTGGACCTGTGCCTCCGCCGTCCCGACGGCGCGGAGGAAGCGTTCGGCTACATTGAGCAGGCAAAGTCACGAGCGCTGATGGATCTGCTCAGCCAATCGGTTCGAGTGTCCACTACATCCGATCCCGGGCAGAGCGAACTGGTGCGCTCCATCCGCAACTTCCGCGAGGAACTGAACTGGTACTACAACCTGATCGAGCGCGAGCAACTGCGCCCGGAAGAACGTTCGCAAGAAAGAATTAAACAACTCGAACAACAGGCGCGCGCCCGCGAAGCCGATCTCATGCGTGCCCTGAAAGAGGCGACAGTCGCGGAGGCGCATGACGCCGGTGTGCAAGTGGCCTCCACGTCATCGCTGGAACAGATTCGCGCGGCTCTGCCCGCTGATACTGCGCTAGTGGAATACTTCCGCATCCAGGACCGCATCGTCACCTGCGTGCTGACGCAGAACCGGCTGCAGATTGTTCCCGTGACGGTGCGATCTCGCGTTGAAAAGCTGTTGCACTTACTGCAGCTCCAGATGTCGAAGTTCCGGCTGAACCAGGACTATCTTGCAACGTTTGGCGAAGCGATGGCGATTTCGACGCAGGGCCACCTGAAGAACCTGTACCAGGAACTCATTGCCCCGGTCCGCCATCTGCTCGATGCCAAGCACCTGGTCTTCGTACCTCATGGGCTATTGCACTACTTGCCATTTCACGCGCTGCATGACGGCACTTCCTACCTCATCGATTCGCACACGATTTCGTACGCGCCGAGTGCCAGCGTCTACGCGGTATGCCAGAACAAGCAGACCGTTGCATCGGGAGACTCCCTGATCCTTGGAGTTTCCGATGCGCAGGCTCCCTTCATCCAGACGGAAGTCGAGGCCCTGAGCCGGATCCTGCCGGATGCCAAGCTGTTTGTGGGAGAGTCTGCCACACACGAAGTTTTGCGAACCGAGGGACCGAAGGCCCGGACCGTACACATCGCCACGCATGGATATTTCCGGAAAGACAATCCGATGTTCTCGTCGATTCGCTTGGGCGGCTCGCACCTGGATCTGTGCGAGATCTCACAACTGCGCTTGCCTGCCGACTTAATCGTGTTAAGCGGCTGCGCCACAGGCCTCAATGTTGTGAGCCCAGGGGATGAGCTCATGGGGCTGGTTCGGGGACTGCTGCAAGCCGGCGGTCAATCGCTTGTCCTGAGTCTCTGGGACATCCACGACGAGAGCTCCAAAGATTTCATGATTGGGTTTTACTCGCGGCTGCAGCAGGGAGCGTCGAAGGCCGAAGCCATACGCGCCACCATGCTAGAGCTGCGAAAGAGCCGCCCGCATCCCTACCATTGGGCTTCTTTCTCACTGATAGGAAGGGGGTAAAGCGATGGGCAAATTTATTTTGCGAACCCTATATTTTTCCGACAAGCGCCATCTCTTTTGTACCGAAGAACAAAAATCCAGCGTTCCGCGACGAGACAAACTCGTCTTCATGGTGGGGTATTTGGGATGACGCATTTCGCAGAGGAAACGTGGGCCGATTACGTCCGCGGAATTGGCTCCGGCGAGGCGAAGCAGCAGTTGTCGTCGCACCTGGCTGACAATTGCGCGGACTGCAAAAAGTCAGAGGCGTTTTGGAGCCGGGTGAGCCTGTTGGCCGCGCGCGAAATGGAATACCAGGCGCCGCCAGATCTGGTTCGGCTGGCCAAGCTGCAGTTCGTGGTTGACGTACCGGAAGCGCAGGATTCGTGGGCGAGGCTGGCGTTCGATACGGTTATGCAGCCCTTGCCGGTTGGCATCCGAGGCGGTTCGACGCATGCCCGGCAGATGATTTACGAGGACGACAGTCTCACGGTGGATTTGCGTTTCGAACGCAAGCTTTCCGGAAATGCGATTAGCGTAGCCGGACAGGTTTTGGATCGGCAAGAGCCCCTGTCGTGGGTGAGCGGCGCGGTGGTGGTGCTTTGGACAGAAAAGGGCCGCATGGTGAGCAAGACGGAAGTCAACGAGTGCGGCGAGTTTCAGCTTGAATTCGAACCGCAGAACCAGTTGCGGATGTCAGTGATTACAACAGGGCGCAAGACGTTGCGGATCGCGCTCGGAAGCTTCGATTAACCGGCATTACGTTAGGTATTTAAGGACTGTTACCAGTAGAGATTACGGCCGTAAGTAGCAAGCAGCGAGTTCCCATTTTAGACTCGCCACTATCCCCCGACTACGAAGGCCCGAGTTCGAGGGGGATATGAAAGTCATGAAGAGCACGCGAAAGAAAGTCAGCTATCGGGTTTCGGGCTTTCTGGTTTGCTTGTTCCTGCTGTTGGTTTCTGTTTTAACTCCGAGCGCCCAAGCGGAAACGCGCCTGATTGTTCGCGACTCGCTCGGACTTCCGGGAATCAATCTCACCTGCCTGCTGAGCGGCTGTAGAGTTATCGGCGGCCTGGGCGACCCCGACGGGCAGTTGTTCCTCGTGACCTTCCCGTCGGTGCTCGATCCCCTCACCGGCATTCTCCGCCTGAATTTACAGACGAGCATTCTGTCGGTCGAATTGGACCAGGCAGTCAAGACGCAGCCACAAGCTTATGCGCAAGGCACGCCGAACTATTTGACTGACAAGACGTCCGTCTCTTACTACGGCGCGACTGTGTGGCGTGGCTATGTCAACCAGCCCGGCAATCAGCTGGTGCGCACCAATCAGACACATTCGACATTCAACGCGCTCGGTGCAGGCGTGACGGTCGCCGTGATCGACACTGGCGTTGATCCGACGCACCCGGTGTTGCAGGCAGTTCTTGTGAACGGTTACGACTTCACCCGCAACGCGGCCGGCGGCTCCGAGAAGACGGACGTCAATGCCACCCCCGATCCGAATTCCGGACAGACGGGCGAGGTGAACCAGCGCACCGTCGCTGTTCTCGATCAGCGCACGGTCGCCGTGCTCGACGGCAGCAACTACTCTGCGTTCGGACACGGCACGATGACGGCCGGTCTGGTGCACCTGGTTGCGCCACAGGCGAAGATCATGCCGCTGAAAGCCTTTAAGGCGGACGGCACCGGCTACGATTCCGATGTTCTGCGCGCGATCTACTACGCGGTGAACAACGGCGCGAAAGTCCTGAACATGAGCTTCGACTACACCACGTACTCGCCAGAACTGGCTCGCGCGATCAAGTACGCCAATAGTAAGGGCGTGGTCTCCGTCGCCTCGGCTGGCAACCAGGGGAAACGTATGGTGGTCTATCCGGCTGCCCTGCCTGGCGTCGTCGATGTCGCTTCCACTTCGAACGCCGACACGCAGTCGAGCTTCACGAACTACGGCGCGCCGCCGGTGTGGATGGCGGCTCCTGGAGAAGCCGTCATGACGACTTATCCGTGGGGCACCTACGCCGCCGGATGGGGCACGTCGTTCAGCACTCCGCTGGTTGCAGGCACGGCTGCGATGATGCTCGGCACGAACGGTGGCTGCCGCAGCGCGAACGTTCCTCTGGGACTGGCCGCCGCGGATTACATTGGCGACCTCGACATGGGCTTCGGCCGGCTGGACACCTATCAGTCGCTGCTGGCTTGCCGGATCCTTCACTAAGACTTGCAGCACACTTTCGGGAGGCCACGCTCGACTGGGGCGCGACCTCCCGAAAGATTTACAGAAGCGAATGACGGACCCGATCACCAAGCCCGAATGGAATGTTCCTGAACTCCTGCTCCGCATCAAGGAGCTCGAGGAGCAGCAAGTGGCGATGCGCAATTCCGTCATTTGCGCTTTTAATCATCTCCTCGATCTCAAGGACATCAGCACTGGCGTGCACAGCACGAGGCTCGCGGAGTGGGCCATCCGCGTGGCTCGGGAGATGAATATTCCTGAAGAGCGCTCCTACCAGGTGGAAGTCGCGGCGCTACTGCACGACATCGGCAAGATCGGCGTGCCGGACGCCATCCTGAAGAAGAATGGGCCGCTGACGAGCGAAGAGCGCGCCATCATCAACCGCCACCCTGAATACAGCTGGTCGATCCTCAGCCTGTTTCCGGGGCTGGAGGAAGCTAGTCTGTATGCGCTCCATCATCACGAGAGCGTGGACGGTACCGGCTATCCGGCGGGACTTAAGGGGCAGGACATTCCGCTGGTCTCAAGAATTATTTCCGTAATCGACGCGTACGATGCGATGGTCTCGAACCGCTGTTATCGGCAAGGCTTGCCGCATGGTGAGGCGATTTCTCGCTTGATCAAGAGCAGCGGCACGCAGTTTGATCCCGAGGTCGTAAAAGTCTTCATCCCGATCGCCGAGACAGACGCGGGAGATGTTTTCGAGGCGGCGGGCACCAGCCGAGCCGCAGCGCTGTAGTCGCAGTCATGCCGGTCAGGCAATCGCGCGAGTTGTGCGGCTGCTGATGGGCTGAACGCGGTTTTCGAACCCGTCCTTAAACCCCCGCCGCCAGCTTGCCCACTTGAGTTTCCAGGGAAGCGACGATTTGGCCTTGCGGTTCGACGACCCTCGCAGTTCCGTCATGGCCGCGATCCCGTATTCCCCGACTGCCCATCGAGCCAGCCATTTCGGCACGTGTCTGGGCGGCTTCGCTCCCAACACTTCGGCAAGGTATGGCAGCCAAACCGACACCGGCGCAGGTTCGTCATCGGTGATGTTGTAGAGTCCAGGAGCGAGGGCGTTGACAGCAGCTAGCGTGGCTGTGGCAGCGTCATCGATATGAATGAAGGACCAGTGACCCGAGCCTCCTCCACGATCGGCACCCGCCTCTGCCGAATGCTTCCGAAGAACCACGCTCCCGGTACCAGCGACGTTCGTAGCCGCTTGCCGATGGCGCCGGTTGCGCCCGCGAAGAAGATTTTCATTTCATCCTCCTTCCAGGATTGAGAAGGGGCAGCCCGCTAGTCAGCTCGCTTGTTGCTCGCTCGGGAGGGCTTCGGCTTGGACTTGCCCTTCAGGTTGAGCGCTACGGCGGCGCGGATAAGATCCTTCAACGCCGCTTCATTAATTTTTTCGCCTTCGTGGATATCGATGGCGCGCCTTACATTGCCTTCGAGGCTTGAGTTGAATAGGCGGGCCGGGTCTTTCAACGCAGCGCCCTTGGCGAAGGTCATCTTGACGACGTTCTTATACGTCTCTCCCGTGCAGACGATGCCGCCGCGGGAGAAGACGGGAACTCCGGGCGATGTCGGCTTGACCCACTTCCATTCTTCTACGATCTCGGGGTCGGCTGCGTGAATGATGTCGCGAACTTTCGCGAGCGTCTTGCCGCGCCAGTCGCCCAGTTCCCGGATCCTTGCGTCTAGGATTGCAGAGGCTGATTCCATCGGGACGATCCTCTTCTAGTAGAGTTTGCAGTTCTCACCATAATTTTAGATGCGCCGTGCGGAACCTGCGGGCTCTTGAAAAATGCATACGCAATCCAAAAACGGGATGAACTGCGCCATTCATCGACTCGAACCGTACCGACCGTGCGGAAATCCCGGCCCAAGTGGAGCGGAGACGGAGCACCCTTTCTTTATCCGAGGATCGCGTGCGTTATTTCTGTGCGCACCCGGATTGATCCTCCAGGAGTACATGGCATGGGTTTGTCGAGCGATATCCTTAGGTGCAGGGATTCTTCAAGCCGGAAAGGCAGGAGGCCGTTGTGAGCTCCGACGAACAGAAATCAGGGGTTCAGGTGCAACCGCTCATCGCGGTGCGTAATGTGCGAGCGAGCAGCCGCTGGTATGCGGAACTGCTGGGGGCAGACACGCTGCCGGAACACAGCCACCGCGATCTGTACGAGCGAATATCGTGCTCGGGGCAGTTGATTCTTCAACTCCACGCCTGGGATGCGGAGAACCACCCGAACCTGGTGAACCGGGAGGCGGCGCCTGTCGGGCACGGAGTCTTGCTGTGGTTCGAGGTGCAGGACTTCGACTCGGTGGTGGCGCGAGCGCGTGGACTGCAGGCCGAGATTCTCCTGGAGCCTCATGTCAATCCAGCCCCGCAGCACAGGGAGATTTGGCTGCGCGATACGGACGGGTACGTGGTTGTGGTGGCAAGTCCCGATGGAGAGGCGGGAGGTGTCTCATAACAAATCTGTTTAGGGCGATGTTCGCAGTGTCAGCTTGTAAGGCTCTCCGAGTAGTCGGGGGAAATACCCATTGCAGGTTGTATCGGAGATCGCAAAATAGGGCGCCGCCGAGCTCTCTAATCGCGGGAGGCGTTTGTACCCAGCTCGAGGTCTTGGTGTCGGAGTTTCCGAGCGTCTGCAACTCGCGATATTGATCTTCGGTTAGCAGCGCAATGCCCATAGCAGCGGCCATATCCATTGCGCTGTCTTTTGGCTTGTTTGCTTTCCTTGCATTCAGCGCTTCGCGGTCGTAGCAGAGACTGCGGCGGTCCTTCGGGCTCTCGGGGGAACAATCGCAAAAGATGAATTCACCCGTTTTCTTGTCTTGACCGACAACGTCGGGTTCGCCGCCGGTTTTTTCCATTTCATAGAGTGACCAGAGCTTTTCGGCAGCTTCGAGCTTGGCTTGCACGGCAGCCCAGTCGAGATTCCTGTGGCGGTTCGCGTTGTTCTCAAAGCGGGCTTGCAACGCTTTGAGAATTTCTTCACTTTGTTTTTTGGAAAGGATCCTGTTTGACATGGTTCTCACGCAGCGCTCCCTGCCGTCTTTCTCGAAATCAGCCGTCGGACGACATGGCCCTTCCACATCCATAACCCGGTGAGGACCATGACCGGGAGGAAGACATAGCGAGTTGGGCCGGCGTAGTCAGGAAGCTTATCGAACGGACTGTAGATGTAGCCGAGAATTGGAATGCTGAAGACGATGTGAATCCAGCGAAAGATGGAACGTACTGTGGAATCTTTCATTCGTGTGTGCTCCATTGATCAGGGGAGGGCGCTGCGCGCTTCCTCCTCCTTGATTCAGGACTTTTGAGTCTGCGGCGGCCAGTTGGGCGTTTCGACGCCGAACTGCTTGGCGTACTCCGTGTTCAAGCGCTGCCATCCGAACTTCATGGCCTCAGGGCCAACGATCCTCCCGAGGGGAGTTCCGCTGAGCAGGTGATCGAGAACATCGAAGCAGATGTGCCATCCGGCAGCACCCATGGCGATGAAGCGATGACCGATGTTGGTCCACAGCGTCAGGCGAGTGCCGCTTGAAGTGGGTTCTAGTTCCCACCGCATGTCGAAGTCGCCCCACTTGTACTCCAGCAACTCGGGAGCCTCGGCCCGAGTCACGGTCGTTTCGGTAATGCGCGGTACTGGCGCTCCCACGGTAGTGAGCTTCACCGTGTTTCCGGCGGCGCCCAGGTTCCCGTCGGCATCGAAGGGCGCCCACTCGCGCAGATGCGCCGGGTCGGTGATCGCCTGCCAGACTTTTTCCGGCGAGTGGCGCAGCTCGCGGACGAGAATGAGCGTCCATTTTTCTTCGCCGTGTTGTCCGCGGTCCCTGCGTATCTGCGCCCCGCTGGCCGGACCCGGCGTGTATTGCTCGCGATTCACCAACGTCTTCTCCTTACGAGCCCCTGCCGACCCAGCGCCTAAAGGCGCTTTCAGCAAGCTAGACTAAACGGTATGCGTGAAGGCATACCCTGATACAAGTCGGATTATCAGACCATCACGCGTACCACCACGTGCTCACCCTGAATATCGTAGTTGGGTGAGCTGAATGAGGTTGCCGCAGGTGTCCTTCAGCGTCGCGATGGTCGAGCCGGTTACATCGGTGGGTGGCATGGTGAACTCGGCGCCGCGGCCCCTGATCCGCTCGTAGTCGCCCTTGACGTCATCAGTGAAGAACATGGCCGCCGGCTGGTTCTGTTGAAAGATCGCCTGTTGATATGCCTTGGCTGGGGGATTGTTGTTCAGCGCGAGCTGCAGTTCGATGCCGTCTGGCTCCTCGGGCGAGGCCACGGTCAGCCAACGATATGGGCCCTGACTGAAGTCGGTCTTCTTGGCAAAGCCCAGTATCTCGGTATAGAAGCGCAGGGCTTTGTCCTGGTCGTCGACGTATAGGGTGGTCACTTTGATTTTCATTTCGTTTCTCCTTTCCCCTTTTCGCGCTTGGGGCCGCGTCTTTTTCTGATTGTGTTCTTTTCCGTTGGTGTTGACTGATCGTCTCTGGAATGCCCCATGCGGTCGAGGTGACGTTCGAGAGCATCGATGTGAGCGGACCAGAAGCGGCGGAACTGGGCCAGCCATGCATCCACCTCCTGAAATGGTTCCGGTTTGAGCCGGTAGAGGCGGCGCTGGGCGTCTACTGTGGATTCGACGAAGCCGGCGTCTCGCAGCACGCGCAGGTGCTTGGACACTGTGGGCTGCGACATACGAAGTTGCTGCTCGATCTCGCCAACGGACTTTTCTGACGAGCCCAGGAGGCTCAAGATCGAGCGCCGATTTGGCTCAGCAATGATTTCGAATACCGATCCCATAGTTTGTATATACTCTATCGCGTATATACGTGTCAAGGGATATGACGTGATGACTTTCGTGGCGACCAGGTTCAAGGCCCTGGGTGAGTTCACTTATTTGTGATTTTGAAGTGGACATGACGGATCCAGGCAAGCCGATGACCTTCGGGCACCTAGGATTCCGGAGTGTTTGAGAAGGAATGGCGGGGACGACGGGACTCGAACCCGCGGCCTCTGCCGTGACAGGGCAGCGTTCTAACCAACTGAACTACGTCCCCGGCTTCTGTGAAAAGTCTGGCTGGTGAGGGGTGCGGAAGGGATCCGCTACAAACACCAAAGACCTCAGAGATTTACAAACCGGTTGCCAATCAATTCATTGTAAAAGGAGTCGCGGTTTCTGTACAGAGCTTGCCTGGAATTCAGTTCTCCGCCCGGGCGAATGCGCGAGAGTGGATCGTCAAGCAGGTGCAGCGTGTGACTCGCAATTGCCCTCGATCCACTCTGAGGGAAAGACGGCGATTCCGAATGCGAAATGGCTATTTCTTCTTACGCGGAACTCTTGCGCCCTTTTTTCGGGCTTCCGACAGTCCAATAGCGATCGCCTGCTTGCGGCTCTTTACTGTGCCTCCCTTGCCGCCTTTGCCGGACTTTAGCGTGCCGCGCTTCTTGCGCCGCATCGCGCTGGCGACGGTTTTCGATGCGCCCTGGCTGTAGCGACGGCGGCTCGACTTCTTCTTGGCTGGCATGGAAATTCCTCCTCTTCCATTAGAGCGACAGCCATCCCGCAACGGTTGTGTGAACTGTGTGCCGACAAACGGTCTCAGGCTGCCTTCGAGGCAGACTTTACTTTCGGCACTACAGCGGGGTTGTAGCGGAACGTAGGACAGGTGACTGTGGGGCCGATCCAGACACGACGGGTGCGCTGTCCCAAAGCGCCCATGGTGACCCACGCTTCGCCCGAATGTCCTTCATTGGCCTGCCATGGCTGGAAATGATCGCTGGTTGCCAAGAGGTCAAAGCCGGCAGCTTCGGCCGCGACTCCCAATTCGACAAGCTTTGGCACCGGGAACTGTTCGGGCCCCAGCATAAAACCTACAGTGGGTTCTCGGAGTGAAGTCATACGGTTTTCCTTGGAATTGCTTTGCGCTTTCGGTTCACCAAACGCGGGAATGCCGAAACGCAAAGCCGAAGCACCTACGATGGCGGCGGCCGAACGTCTCAAAATGCGTCGGCGGTCGGGGAGTTGCGGGTCCAGTTGTGGATTGCCAAATGATGGATCAGATTGCATATCAGGCCTCAGGAATTATGAATTCTTTCCTGGCGAGAAATCACGGAGCGGCGTGCAGCTGAAAAATCTCCACTCGCCTATTGAGTGAAGTTCGGATGAAACGTCGGCGCGGACGGGTTGCAGCGGGTGGTTGCTGTAGATGATTGAGGCGAGTCGGTCAAGCCTACGTCGTTGGAAGCAGATCTATGTCCCCTAGCGCTCGGACTGGATGGCGCGAGAGGACGAATGGTTGGTGGGCAGTGCAGGACTCGAACCTGCGACCTCCTGCTTGTAAGGCAGGCGCTCTAACCAGCTGAGCTAACCGCCCGCGCATCGGCGAGGGAATTTGTGCGCGGTCGCGAGAAACTGGAACGACAACGCACGAACTTCGAGTATACGGTTGCGCAAAAGGTGGGTCAAACAACGCGCGCGATGGAGACTGCTAAACTCTACGCGTGCGACGACTGATTGTGAATGCCGACGATTTCGGACTCACCCGTGGGGTGAACCGGGCCATCCTGGAGGCGCACACTCACGGCATTGTAACTTCCGCGACGCTGATGGCAAACTCGCTGGCGTTCGACGAGGCGGTGCAGTTTGCCAAGGCCGATGCCGGGTGGAGTGTCGGTTGTCACGTTGTGCTGCTGGATGGCGTGCCGCTCTGCGAGGCCTCGCGGGTTCATAGCCTGATCGAAACTAAGAATGGACACGCCTTCAGGGACGGAGTCGCTGGATTTGCGGTACGAGCGCTTACTGGACGAATTGATTCGGAGCAGGTTGAAGCCGAGACGACCGAGCAGATCCGGAAGCTGCAATCGAATGGAGTCACGGTGTCGCATGTCGACACGCACAAGCACACGCACATGTTCCCGGCTGCGCTGGAGGGAATCTTGCAGGCGGCAAGAACGTGCGGCATCACTGCGATTCGCAATCCGTTCGAGGTGGTCGCGGCAAATTTTGCGCGGGCACAACACGGCTTGTGGAAACGCTACGCGCAGGTGAAGACTCTGCGCGGACTGGCGGGCGGGTTCCGCCGGGCGGTCGCGAAGGCTGGCCTCAGAACGCCGGACGGTACCTTGGGAATTGTGGCTACGGGGCATCTCAATGGAAATCTTTTCCAGACCATCGCCGACAACATGCCGGAGGGGACTTGGGAATTTGTTTGCCATCCGGGCTATGTAGATGCGGATCTTGACGGGATTTCGACCCGTCTGCGGAGACAGCGGGAAGAAGAGCTTGCGGTGCTGACGTCGTTGGAAGCGAAGCAGGCGTTGGACAACCGGGGCATTGAGCTGATTTCCTATCGCCAGCTTTGAAGCCGGGCACTCTGCTCGCCGATGTTCGTCTCGGGAGGGTAACTTCGGTAATCTCCGGCGCAGCGAACTCGGGCTATGATGAGGGGGAGCAAGTACGCCTGGCGGCATTTATGAGCGAACAGCGACCGGATCCCCGGACGAACTCCGATCTCTCGGTACGAATCTGGGGGATGGCTGCCAACGGCCAGACATTCTCGCAGCACATTCGTGCGCGCAATATCAGCATCTCGGGCGCGCTCTTCTCAGGTCTTGAAAATGAACTGAAAGTCGGCGACGTGATTGGCGTGCAGTATGCAGAGCGCAAGTCACGCTGCCGCGTTGTCTGGGTAATGGATGGCGGGCCGATCCAGAAGATTCAGGTGGGCGTGCAGATTGTCACGGACCAGGACTGTCCATGGAAGGGCGAACTCAGGCCTGACCAGATCACGGCCCAGCCCGAGCCTAACAACCGTCGGCGTTATGCGCGCCACCGCATTTCGTTCCCTCTTGAGCTACGGGACGAACGCGTAAAAACGCCGATGCGCGTAAACGCTACCGATGTCAGCGGCAACGGATGTTACGTGGAAACCATTCTCCCACTCGCATTAGGGACGACCTTGCGAGTGGAATTCTGGATCGATGACGAGAAGATCTCCACGTCTGCGGTAGTACGCACGAGCGACCCCGGGGTTGGCAACGGCGTGGAGTTCACGGGATTGACGCCCGACACCAAGCAGCGTTTGCAGAATCATTTGGATAAGGTCGATCCGCTCCGCGCAAACGTTTTTGAACGCACGCAGTAGTCCCACCAGCGGCTCCCCTAAATTTCCCCAAATCTCCTCGGATTTCCCCAAAAACTGAATCGCGCGTGTAAACTCGCCATCGAACCTACGGGGCCGGGGGAGCGCCCAGCATGAAGATTGGCATCACGTGCTATCCGACATACGGTGGAAGTGGAGTGGTGGCGACAGAACTGGGCCTGGAATTGGCGCAGCGCGGCCACGACATTCACTTCATTTCGTATGCACAGCCGATCCGGCTGACCGAACCCCAGCCGCATATTCATTTTCACGAAGTCGAGGTATCGCGCTATCCCCTATTTGATTACCCGCCCTACGACCTGGCGCTGGCGACCCGGATGGCCGAAGTGGCCGAGTTGTATGACCTCGACTTGCTGCACGTACATTATGCGATTCCGCACTCGGTGAGCGCATTGCTTGCGAGGCAGATGCTGGCGGCGGGCCCGTCGCACCGGCGGCTACCTTTCGTCACCACTCTGCACGGCACCGACATCACGCTGGTGGGAATGGACCGGTCGTACTTACCGATTACGCGGTATTCGATTGAAGAGAGCGACGGCGTCACGGCGATTTCGAATTACCTGCGCGACATCACGCTCAAGGAATTCGAGATCAAGAATCATATTGAGGTCGTGTACAACTTCGTGAATTGCGATTTGTACGTGCGCGACGCCGATGCGCCCAAGCGCCGGAAAGAATACGCGCCCAATGGGGAGAAGGTTCTCGTACACCTTTCGAACTTTCGCCCGGTGAAACGGCTGACCGACGTGGTGGAGATTTTCGACCGGGTCCGCAAGAAGATTCCGTCAAAATTGCTGCTGGTGGGCGACGGACCGGACCGCTCCAAAGCGGAGTGGCTGGCGGTGCAGAAGGGCATTCACGATCACGTGATTTTTCTCGGCAAACAGGACCGCGTGCAGGAGAAACTTGCCGTCTCGGACATCATGCTGCTGCCGAGCGAACTGGAGTCTTTCGGACTGGCAGCGCTGGAAGCTATGGCATGCAAGGTGGTTCCCATCACTACGCGTGTCGGTGGACTTCCGGAAGTGATCGAGCACGGGAGAAACGGATTCATGGCCGAGGTCGGAGATGTGGATACGATGGCGCAGTACGCCATCGACCTGCTGAGTGACGAGAAGAAGCTGGAGACCATGGCGGTGCAGGCGCGCGCGTGGGCGCAGGCAAAATTCTGCGCGAGCAAAATCATTCCGCAATACGAGGAGTTTTACCGGCGCGTGCTGGAGCGCTCTTCATAGAGTGCCGGCGGAATGCCGGAACCGTCCTCGAGAATCGGCAGGCGCAGACGAACCAGAGTTCCCTTCCCGTCCTGACTGTCGATGGTCATGCGCGCCGTGTCACCGTAGAGAACCTTCAGGCGTTCGGCGACATTGGCCATTCCTATGCCTGTGCCGCCGAGGCCATTAGGCTTTTCAATCAGTTGAGCGGCACCCATTCCAACTCCATCGTCTTCCACTTCGATAATGATGGCCTTCGCGCCTCGGCGGCTGCGCAGGTAGATGCTTCCCCCTTCGATCTTCGAGGCGAGCCCGTGTTTGATCGAATTTTCCACTAGCGGCTGGAGAAGCATGGCGGGCACCAGCATCTCCAGGGATTCGGGTTCGAGTTCCTTGATGACGCGAAGCTTGTCGCGGCCGAAGCGCACAACTTCGATATCGAGATAGTTGTCGATGAACTCGACCTCTTCGCGTAAAGGCACGAACGAATCGGAGCTGTTGAGAAGGCGGCGGAGAATTCTTGCCAGTTTGATGATCAGTTCGCGCGCGGTGTCGGGGTCGAAGCGAACCAAGGATGAGACGGAATTCAGGGTATTAAAGAGGAAGTGCGGGTTTATCTGATTCTGGAGAGCTTCCATTCTCGCCTGAAGAAGGAGCAGGTACTGTTCTTCGAGCTTCATCTGAATGCGGACGCCGTTAAAGATCTTCAGCTCCGTGCCCACCACCATGACTGAGGTCGCGTAGATCGCGACTTCTACCCAGAGATTGGAACTTTCCAGGCTGAACGTAGAACGCGGAAAGACGCGCGTGAGTTCGCTGTGCAGGAAGCGCAGGCCGATGATGGTCGCGAAAAACATGATCTGCCAATCGAAGCGAGGTTTGGGCAGGTTGCGGCGGATCCAGCGGTAGATGCTGAGGTCGATGAAGGGCGAAAAGGACCAGACGTCTTCTTTGTCTTGAGCGATACTGCGGAGCTGGCCGGCGGCTAGTCCGCAAAGGACATTGAAGAGCAGCGTAATCCACTCACCGTGAAGGAATGCCGGGAACGCCATAAGTGCACCGCCCAGCGATCCCGTAAGGCGACCGCCGAGGATGCCGAGAAGCAGCGTGGTTTCAAACGACAGGTCGCCGGCAAGAAAGCTTTTCTGAATAAATCGGATCCAAACGGCTAGGGCGATCGGCGTGGCGAACCAGATGGTGAGGTAGACCTTCTGGCGCGTGGTGCGCTCTTCGCGGAACAGCAGTTTCTTGAATTCGAGGGAACGTACCAGAGTGCTCGAAACCGCGGCAGCTACGCCGAGTTTGACCAGCAGGTTAACGAGAATGAGCTTCTGGTCCGGCATCGCTCAATGAATTGCTATGCGGCCGTCTGCGTAAACAACAGCCACGTGACAAGACGTCAGCACCTTAAGTGGACGATATGGACTTATCTTGTCCTCGCTTACCAAAGCGGTTCTATGGGCACCGAGGGCTTGTGATGGAACCATCTTAGCGATCTTAGCGATGTCGATTCTGGCTTGGAGAATCTGAACGGCTGAGTGCTCGTCAAGCAAGACTGGTTTCCGGCTGCCTGGTTCGTAGCCGGACTCCAGTTTGCGGCCGGCCGCTGGCCAGGGATCGAAGCAAACAGTGATTTGCTTGTACTGCTCCTGAGGCGCGGCAGATGCCGAAACCAGCAGGAGACAGACCAAAATGTGGAGGATGCGCTCCATTATTAGGACGTCAATCGGGAACCCAGCTCTTTGATCATTGTATCCAGATTCACAGCGCTCGGAACTCCCCCCTGAGCCATGTCTTTACTGCCGCCGCCGCGGCCGCCCAACTTGGCAACGGTCTCTTTTAGGAGTGCGGACATGTCGAACGGCATGCCTTTGGACTGTGCGAAAACGATTGAGACGGGATCGGAGGAAGTGGCCAACAATGCGACTACGCTGAGTTCCTTCCGCGTGATTTTCTGCGCGAGCAGGCGGATGAATGTCAGATCGCGATCGGCGTAAGAACGGATTACAACTTTGCGCTGGCCCTGCGAGGCAGTCTCGACCAGCAGACGCGATGCCTCCAGTTCCGCCAACGCGGCGAGCAGATGTTCCTGGGCCTTGCCCGCGCTCTTGATGTCCTCCAGCGACTTTTTCACCTGCTGCGGCACATCCCAGATGTGCCCGGAGAAGAGCGCGGCCGCTTCGGTCAGGGCCAGATAATCATGGCGCGCTGTTTTCACCGCGCGTTGCCCGCAAACGAACTCCACTCGCGAACCTTGCCGAACCTTTTCGACCTTGCGAAGAAGGATGCTGCCGATCTGGCCAGTGTTGGCGACGTGCGTTCCACCGCATGCGGAGAGATCGAAATTCTGAATATCGATCAGGCGCAGTTCGTCTTTGTCGGTTCTGGCCCGCTTGCGCAGTCCGAGATCCTGCGCCGTTTGCTGGGTTACGAAGCGGATCTCGACCGGACGATTTTCCTGGACGATCTGATTGGAGAGCAACTCGACTTCTTCGATCTGGGACGGCTTGATAGCTGGGGTGTCGAGATCGATCGAACAGGCTTCCTCTCCCATGTGAAAGGAGACGGTCGGCATGTTAAAGAGACGGATGAAGGCTGCGGAGAGAACGTGTTGCCCGGAATGCTGCTGCATGTGGTCGCGACGGCGGGCGGGGTCGATCACTCCGCGAATGCGCGTGCCACGTTCCGGAGCTTTGTCGGCTTCGATGTAATGCACGACGCGGCCGTCCTCTTGTTCAACGACCTCGGCCACCCGCAGTTTGTCTTTGTCCGACCGCTGGTCCGATGAAGAGATCCAACCCGTATCGTGGACTTGTCCTCCGCTAGTGGGGTAGAACGCAGTGCGGTTGAGGTAGACGCCATGACGAGCGTTGATTTCTGCGGCAGGGACTACTTCGGTGATCTCGCCTTCGAACTCGTACAGGAAGGAATCGTGGTAGTAGAGGCGATCCGTCATACGCATCCATTTTATATGGGTGCAGGGCGGCTGGATTGCTTCAAATGCGGCGAGGCATTGCTAAAGGATTACTTGAAGTCGGCCCTTTGCCTTTCGGGTGGCAGCTGGCGAAAGAGCGGTCTGCCCAGATTTGTCCACGATCAGTACGGGCCGATGATTCCTGCGATCTGGCGACTGGTGGGAAGTTTCTTGTCAGAGCCCTCCCCTGTTTCCAAGGTGTCGAGGTACTTGAGGCCGGTGCCCGTGTTAAACAGAACTACCTGGTCGGCTTCCGAGAAAAATTTGCTGGCCCGTAGCTTTCGATATGCGGCGAGTGCGGCCGCACCTTCGGGGGCCGCGAAGACACCTTCCACTCGAGCCCACTGGCGCAGAGCGTCCATAATTTCGTCGTCGGTCACAGCCACAGCGATGCCCTTACTTTTGCGCAGAATGTCGAGGACGAGGTAATCGCCGTACACTTTCGGAACGCGCAACCCGGAGGCCGACGTGGCCGCGTTTGCCCACATTTCCGACGTCGTCTTTCCTTCATCCCATGCTTTAACAATTGGCGCGCAGCCCGTTGATTGAACGGTGACCATCCGCGGGCGCCCTGAGCCAATCCAGCCCAGGGCTTCCATCTCGTCGAAGGCCTTCCACATGCCAATCAGACCGACCCCGCCTCCTGTTGGGTAGATGATTCCTTGGGGAAGACGCCACCGGAGTTGCTCGGCAACTTCGTAGCCCATCGTCTTCTTTCCTTCGACGCGATAGGGCTCTTTGAGGGTGGATATATCGAACCAGCCTTCTTTCTCTTTGCGCTCGCCAACCATGCGCGCGCAGTCGCTGATCAGTCCATCGACGAGCGTGACGTGTGCTCCGTAGTACTGTGACTCGATGCGGTTGGCCATGGGCACATCTTTCGGCATGAAGATGTGCGCCTCGATTCCGGCAGCGGCAGCGTAGGCCGCTAGTGCGCCGGCGGCATTTCCGGCGGAGGGGATCGCAACCTTCTTTACGCCGTAATGCTTCGCCATCGTGATTGCAGCCGAGAGCCCGCGAGCTTTGAACGAGCCGGTGGGATTGAGCCCTTCGTCCTTGATAAGGACGGCGGGATATTCGCGGCTGGGAATCATGGGAGTGAAGCCTTCTCCCAGGGAGACGGGCTTGGCATCGGGAAGAACTTCCGCGTAGCGCCACATGGTGGCGGGGCGTTCGCATAGCTGTTCGCGGGAGAAAGTTTTCTTGATCGCAGGAAGATCGTAACGCGCGTACAGGACGCCGCCGTCTTTCGGACATATGGTCTGCGGCCGATCGGCGGGGAGTTGGTGGCCGCACCGCGTGCACTCCAGATGCGTCAAACGTCCCATAGCGGAGATGAGTCTAGCATTCGGGGGAGGCGAAGGCATGTGCTACGCCTTGAGCCGCTTCAGCAATCCCGAAGCTTTGCGGAACCAGGGGCGCTCGCGACGGCGCAGGTAACGGGGCATAGTCGGCTTTTTGGCGAGAATCTTCTGCGCCCATTCCCTGGCTTCGGCTGGATGGTTCTGTGCCGCGAGAAAGAGCGCATAGTTGTAATAGGTTTCGGAGAGCGTCGAGATCGCGACCGCTTGGCGAAATAGATCTTCGGCTTTTCCCGGCTCGCTGGCGTTTGCGTACGCATGGGCCAGCAACCCTTTGGCACGATGGAAATCATAGCCGGGATCTTTTTGAACGACGCGCTCGAGGTCCTGCACTGCGGGCGTGAAGTCGCCCAATTCGATTTCGCATACACCGCGGCGGTAAAACGGATCGGGCGAATCGGTGCGTGAGGAGATGGCCTTGTCATAGCAGTCGCGGGCCTTGGAGAAATTGCCCTCCTCCATGTAGAGGTCGGCCAGTTCTTCGTAGTTGCCGGCGGAGGGGTTGTCGAGCACCGCCGCTTCCAGTTCGCGAATGCGGCGTCTTCGTGGAAAAACCTTGAACGATTGCCGCAGCAAGCCCAAATCAGGCAGGGCTTCGACGACTAGGTAAATACCAGCACCAAGAGGGCCTAGAAACAAAATGATGTAAAGCCAGTAAGTATCCGGGCGACGCCGAATGAAATGGATGATCGCCAGCGCCACGACGAGGAAACTCCACGGATTGTAGAGCGCGCCGAGAATTCCCATGAATGTGCCGCACTATAGCATGCAGAAATCGAGTCGTCGTTGACCACGGGTAGACTCTCACCTGGATGGTAAAATCTTGTGTGACCTCGCCTTCCATCCGGCTGCTGGCGCTTGATATCGACGGCACCCTGCTGAACTCCCAATTCCAGATTTCCGATGCCAACCTGTCGGCCTTGCAGCGCGCCCGGGCGGCAGGGATCGAGGTCATCCTAGTGACAGGCAGGCGCCATGACTTCGCTACGCCCATCGCGACACAGCTTGGCTTCGATGACCTGTGGCTGATCAGTTCGAATGGCGCGATTACTCGCTCGCTTGCGGGGGAGACGTTTTACCGCGACCTGCTGCCGGCTGATCTCTGCCGGGAACTTTGTGGGGCGATGATCGAGTTCCGGGGCAATACGGTCCTGACCTTCGACAAAAAGGCCAAAGGGTCGATTGTGCTGGAGCACTTGAACTATCTGGAAAACAGCATCCGGCGGTGGCTGGAGAAGAATCTCGAGTACATCGATTTCGTGATTCCGATCGAGGACTCCCTGATAACGGACCCTGTGCAGGCTATGTTTTGTGGGCCGATTTCCCGCATGCACGAGGCCCTGGGGGTATTGCAGAACTGCCACCTGAGCGAGCGGATCACGGTGCTGCGAACGGAGTACCCGGTCCGGGACTTGTCGATTGTCGACATCCTGAACCAGGCTTGCTCGAAGGGCCATGCTTTGGAGCGGTGGGCGGCGTTCCGGGGGCTCTCCCGGGACCAGGTCATGGCCGTTGGTGACAATTACAACGACATAGAAATGCTTGCCTTCGCGGGATACCCGGTTATCATGGGAAATGCGTCGGAAGACCTGCGCAGCCGGGGTTGGAAGGTGACCCTGACGAACGATCAGGACGGCGTGGCAGCCGCCCTGGAGCCTGTACTCGCGAGAGTTGGGGTCGGGGCGTAGCGCTGGTATTCTGGTTGTGACTCGGCTGTTTTCCCCTGCCGGAACTTTGCGAATCTGAGTGGTTTTGCCGGATGAATCTGCGTAAGAGTCTCGGGATGGTTGTGCTGTTGGGCGTCGGCGCGATGCAAGCGTCGGCCACCGACGTCGCGACTCTGCGCAACGGCTTTACCATCCGGCACGAGAGTCGGGCGCCGCTAGGCGAGACGACTCGACTTTTTCTGACGGCCGATGGTTCCAGCTTCGTGGATGTACCCACCGCCGAAATCGTTCAGATTGAACGCGACTTGAATGCTCCGGCTGTTCCCGAAAAGTCCACCGAGACGCTTGCTACCGCTCCTGCGGCAATGAATCCTTCCCTGCCCGCAGCGGCGCCGCCGACCCCGGCAAGTACGCGTCCGGCGGATATCGCGGAGGCCGTAAACAGTGCAAGCGGACGCTATCGGATTGATCCTGATCTTGTGAATAGCGTGATTCGGGCCGAAAGCGGCTTCAAGGTTCACGCCATCTCTCCGAAGGGCGCTCAGGGCTTGATGCAACTGATGCCAGGTACCGCTTCGAACCTCGGGGTGTCGAACGCCTTCGATCCGAACGCGAATGTGGATGGTGGCACTCGCTATCTGCGCGAACTGCTGGAGCGATACAACTTCGATCTGGTCAAAGCTCTCGCTGCCTACAATGCCGGACCGCACCGTGTGGAACAGTACGGCGGAGTGCCTCCCTATCTCGAGACGCGGAAGTATGTGGCAAGCATTGTGCGTGATTTCAACCGCAAGAAGATTGCGCAGCAGAAGGCGGCGAACTCGCTGACCTCCAAGGCTCAGCCTCAGGCCAAGAGCAAGTCGCAGATTGCAGCGAAGCAGGCGGCTCCGAAGACTACGCGTGCTTCTGCAGCTGCTACCAAGCGCTCGAACGCCGCTACGGGAAACTGATCGCCAGGCTATCTGTACCTGGTTCGCGTTGACCCCTACCTCCGACTCATTTACCTTGTGTTGTGCCTTTCAGAGCTGATCTGTAATACCACCGCTGGAGATCCCTCGAATTCATGGACCGAAGACGTGCAGCGATAACCGGAATCGCGCTCGCCCTGCTGGCGGGTCTGGTGTATTCGCAGTTTCGGATGTGGAAGAACTTCGATTGGGATCTTTTCCTGACGCAGACACGCAGCGTCAGCGCCTTCCACATCCTGCACGGTGTTGCCCTGATTTATCTCGCTTACGTGCTGCGAGCAGTGCGCTGGAAAATCTTTCTCCGGCCGATCCGGCCCGAGGCGTCGGTGGTCGGACTGGTGGCCCCTACCGTCATCGGATTTACGGGGCTCGCTCTTCTGGGGCGACCGGGGGAACTGATCCGTCCTTACCTCATTGCGAGGCGCGAGCGTCTGCCGTTTTCTTCGCAGATTGCCGTCTGGGCGGTGGAGCGAATCTTCGATGTGGCCGGGTTCACTTTTCTTTTTGTTCTGGCAGCCTTTTTTGCGACAGCACCGAAGCGATTGCAGTCTCGCGGAGTTTTTGAAGAAATCGCGGTGGTTCTGATCGTGATCGTCGTCGGCCTTACTTTCGGGGCGATTGCTGTCCATCGCAGTGGCGAAGCATTGGCGGGATGGGTGGAACGGCGCTTTGCGCATCACGCTTCCAATCTTGGGCACCGTATCGCACTTCGCATCCGGGAGTTTCGAAGCGGCCTGAACACGATTCATGACAAGAAGTCGCTGCTGATGCTCATCGGGGTGTCGGTGCTGATGTGGGCAATGATTGCCGTCGCCTACAAGGAAGTGGCGCACGCGTACAACACACCCAAGCTTGAAATCCCGCAGACGCAGATTTTTTTGTTGATGGCGTCGAGCATGGTGGGCTCGCTGGTGCAGCTACCAGGGGTCGGCGGCGGCTCCCAGTTCGCTACAATTGAGACGCTGAATCATATTTTTGGCGTTCCTCCGGAACTGGCCACCAGTTGCGGCATTATGCTGTGGCTGGTGACGTTCATCGCCATCGTGCCGGTTGGGTTGCTGTTGGCTCATCGCGAGCGGCTTTCGTTGCGGAAGCTTTCGCAGGAGAGCCACGAGGCGGAGCAGTCTAGCGCGGATAATCCTGCCGCTTGAATTCGCACATCTTCCCGAAAAGCTTTTAACCGCAAAGGGCGCTAAGAAAGGGCGCTAAGAAAGGCCGCTAAGTTCGCAAAGAGTGCAGCCCTGCGGCTTTCTTCTTGTGGCCTATCTGACTGCATCCTCTGCTTCCTGCGGACCGAATTGGATACCTCGGTCGCGCCGATTACCTCCAAGGCTCCTGCTACAATTTGATGTTCCCGAAGCCAGAGCATTTATTCAACCGAAAGCGCCATGAAGTGTCCCTTTTGCGGGTTCCTGGAAGATAAAGTTGTCGATTCACGCGAGAGCAAGGAGGCCGAATCCATCCGGCGGCGGCGCGAGTGTCTGAAGTGCGGAAAGCGCTTCACGACCTACGAACGTATTGATGAGATCCCGTACATGGTAGTCAAGAAAGACGGGCGCCGGGAGAAGTTTGACCGGCAGAAAGTGCTCAACGGGCTGCTGCGCGCGTGCGAGAAGAGACCAGTACCGATCAGCAAACTGGAGCAGATCGTGAACGAGGCCGAGTCATTCGTGATCGAGTCGGCGGAGCGGGAACGCAAGACCAGCGAGGTCGGCGAACTGATTATGAGCCGCCTGCGCCGCTACGACAAGGTGGCGTACGTGCGATTCGCCTCGGTGTACCTGGACTTCAAGGATGTGCAAGAGTTCATGTCGGAACTGAAGGATTTGCTGAAGACCAAGGAACCCGAGGTTAAGCCCGCGAAGGCACCCACGAAGTAAGAATCTCAATCAGGACGCGGGAACGAAATCTTCATGACCCATCGCATCACTCTCATCCCTGGCGACGGCATTGGGCCTGAGGTCACCAAGGCAGCCGTCCGCATTCTCGAAGCCACTGGCGTCAAGTTCGAGTGGGAACCGTTCATGGCCGGAGCCGAGGCGTTCGAGCGCTACCGGGAATACATCCCAAAAGAATTGAATGAGTCCATCGAGCGCACCCGGGTCGGACTGAAGGGTCCGGTGACCACGCCGGTAGGCGGCGGCTTTACGAGCATCAACGTTCAACTGCGCAAGAGATTTGAACTGTTTGCCAACTTTAGACCGGTTCAAAATCTTCCGCATATTCCCACTCGCTACCCTGACATCGATCTGATCGTCGTGCGCGAAAATACTGAGGGACTCTACTCGGGGATCGAACACGAAGTGATTCCGGGGGTGGTGGAGAGTCTGAAGATCATCACCGAAAAAGCTTCGACTCGCATCTCTCGCTTCGCCTTCGATTACGCGCGCAAGACCAATCGCAAGAAAATCCACTGCATTCATAAAGCCAACATCATGAAGATGTCGGACGGATTGTTCCTGCGCTGCTCCCGCGAAGTGTCCAAGGCATATCCCGAAGTCATCTACGCCGAGCACATCGTCGACAACACCTGCATGCAGCTGGTGATGAATCCATATCAATACGACATCCTGCTCCTCGAGAATCTATATGGAGATATCGTCTCCGATCTATGCGCTGGCCTCGTCGGCGGTCTGGGCCTGGTGCCGGGAGCAAACTTTGGCCACGAGTGTGCGATCTTTGAAGCCGTCCACGGTTCCGCGCCCGACATCGCTGGGAAAAACATCGCCAATCCGACGGCAGTCTTGCGCTCGGCGTTGCTAATGCTGCGCCATATTGGAGAGGACAAGGCCGCCGACCGAGTCCAAAATGCTCTGGAACGTGTGTATAAGACGCGCGACAAACTCACTCGTGATGTGGGCGGCAAGAACGGGACCTCCGAGTTTGCCGACGCCGTGATTGAGGAGATGGAGAATTCCAGCACCGCTAACGTAAGCGACGGGACCACTCGCATTAGCTAGACTCAACGCCGCCCTGGCAGGACGCTGTTTATGTCCGAAATGAAGGCAAACAAACCCATCCGCGTCGGGATCGCCGACGACCACGCCATGGTGCGCGACGGGCTGCGCCGATCTCTGGAATACGCAGGATTAGAGATCGTCGGAGAAGCGGCCGATGGCATGGAAGCGGTTGCCCTGGTGCGAAAGCTCGACCCGGACATTCTGCTTCTTGATCTTTCCATGCCCAAGCATGACGGCTTCGAAGCTTTACGCGATCTTCGGGCGGACGGCCACACTCGGCACACGCGCGTGATCGTGCTAACGGCAGAAGCTTCCACAGAGGATGTAGCGAAGGCGCTCGATCTCGGTGCGAGGGGGTTGGTGTTGAAGGCACTCGCTACCGAAAAACTGATTTTGGCGATCCAGACTGTTATGGCCGGAGGAGCGTGGGTCGGCATGAGTCCCGTGAAAGATCTGCAGACTTATCTACGAACTCACCTGCCGGAGAAACCGTCGGGGCGTGCAGATAACTATGGGGTGACAAAGCGGGAATTGCAGATCATCTCAGGCGTGGTCTCAGGACGGGCGAACAAAGAGATTGCAGAGCGCTTCGGGATTGCCGAAGACACCGTGAAGCACCACTTGAGCAATATCTTCGACAAAATCGGCGTCTCGACTCGAGTGGAGCTGGTTGTGTTTGCGATCAAACATAACTTGCCGATCGACGAGTTGGACTGAGTCACTGTGAACATCAGCGACGGTTTTTCGCGCACCGATTTGTAAAGCAAGGTTTGACGCGCTGGCCTGAAACGAGTTAACATCCGGTCGCTTTCTGGGGAACCTGTGGGGATGTCTCAAACCGAGAGGTGTTTGGGGATAGTTCTGTTCCAGCTTGGAGGACCCGACACGCTGGAAGCCATCCAACCTTTTCTTTATAACCTGTTTTGCGACCCGGATATCATTGACTTCCCTTTCGCCCGCATCGGGCGCCGCCCTCTCGCCAAGCTGATCTCCACCACCCGCGCCAAAAAAGTCGAACATCATTATTCAGTTATCGGAGGCGGGTCGCCGATTCGACGCTTTACGGAAGGCCAAGCTCGCGCCCTTGAATGCGCTCTTGAAACACAGGGCGTCAACGGTCGTTGTTTCGTCGCGATGCGCTATTGGCATCCCTTCACCGCTGAAGCCGTAGGAGAGCTACAGCGAGCTGGTTGCGACGAAGTCGTCCTGTTGCCCCTTTATCCTCACTATTCGAGCACGACGGTTGGCAGCAGCTTGAATGAGTGGAATCGGCATTTCCGCGGGGGAATGCCCGTTCATCTGGTGCAGAGCTTTTATCGGGATGAGCGGTATCTGGATGCTTGTGTCGAGAAAATTGACGAGGCTATGGGACGCTTCCCTTGCGCGAGCCGGCCGGAAATTGTGTTCAGCGCGCATAGCCTGCCGCAGTCGATCATCGATAAGGGCGATCCTTACCAGAGAGAGATCGAAGAGACTGTGCGGCTTCTAATGGATCGCGGAGGCTGGCCAAACCATCACCGCCTCTGCTACCAGAGTAAGGTTGGGGCAAGCAAGTGGCTCCAGCCGTCGTTGCACCGCACGCTGCGCGACTTGGCTGCTGAGAAGGTTCGCGACGTTTGCATCGTCCCGGTGTCGTTTGTTTCCGATCACGTCGAAACGCTTGGGGAAATCGATCACGAAGCGCGCCAAGAGGCCGCCGAACTTGGCTTAGGACAGTTCGAGATGACGGCCGGACTGAACGATTCGCCCAAATTCATCGAGGCTTTAGCGCATCTTGTCATGAAGGCAACGATGCGCGAGAGTTTCGCTTTACCGACCCGGGAAAATGTTGCCGCGCCCTTGATGGCGGCTGATTAGTACGAGGGGACCGAGTTAGTCGAAACAGGAGGAACTCATGGCGGGTCCGGAGAACGATCCGGTCAAGCAGAATCCGCAAGCTGGCAAGGAAGCCGCTCCCAGCGCGCCGGCGACCAAGTACGTGGGTACGCCCGCGGTGGGCACATCGAAAGCTGCTGCCGCCGGCGGGATTGCCGCAGTCGGCCCCCACAACTCCGAGGTGGACCAGCGCCGCCGCCGTCTCGCATGGATCGGCATCACGGCGTTTTTGGGCGCGTGGTTCCTCGCCTTCTTCCGCTTTTTCCTCCCTCGAACGCTGTTCGAACCGCGCACGTCGTTCAAGATCGGGTATCCGTCGGACTACGCGTTGGGCGTCGACACCAAGTGGCAGCAGAAATACCGCATCTGGGTGGATCGCACGCCGGACCGGCTGTTCGTGATCTACGCGCGCTGCACGCACCTGGGATGCACGCCGGACTGGAAGCCGAGCGAAAACAAATTCAAGTGCCCGTGTCACGGCAGCGGTTACGACAGCGAGGGCATCAACTTCGAAGGACCGGCGCCGCGACCGATGGATCGCGCCAAAGTCGATCTGGCTCCCGATGGCCAGATCATTGTGGACGTTTCGAAGCTCTATTCATGGCCCAAGGGACAGCCCAGTCAGTTCAGTGATCCAGGGTCTTTCTTGTCGACCTAGTTAAAGCAGCGCCGGTAGGCGAGCGCGTTTCGGCTGTCGCAGGCAATAAAACAGGATTTGCAGCAAGTCAGAGGATCAAATGGCTGAAGAGCAGAACGGAAAAAATGGTGGCAAGGTCGGGCTCGTAGATAAGGTCAAAGACCAGCTCTCGAGCGACGTACAGTCGCTCAAGACCGAGATGCCTGCGAAGGTCAAAGAGCAGATCGAGGGTCTGAAGGATCCGACCAAGACCCAGGTCTACACGTCAATCTTCCGCCACAAGCACGACGAGACGCCGCGCAATCGCGCGCTGGGCGTGCTGTCGAACGTGTTCCTGCACCTGCATCCGGCGAAGATTAATCGCGACGCAGTCCGTTACAGCTACACCTGGGGCATGGGTGGAATCACGTTCTACCTCTTTATTGTGCTGACCTTCACGGGCGTGCTGCTGATGTTCTATTACCACCCGACCAAGGTGCAGGCGTTCCGCGACGTTCTGTACCTGGAGCACGACGTTCCCTTCGGCAAGCTTTTGCGCAACATGCATCGCTGGGCCGCGCACTTGATGGTGATTGGTGTCTGGCTGCACATGTTCCGCGTCTTCCTGACGGGTTCTTACAAGAAGCCGCGCGAGTTCAACTGGAACATCGGCGTGCTGCTGCTGGTATTTACATTGCTGCTTTCGTTCACGGGTTACCTCCTTCCCGACGATCAGCTTGGATTCTGGGCAGTTACAGTCGGTACGAACATGGCGCGCGCTACGCCGCTGCTGGGTCATGAAGGCCCATTCGGTCCGCAGTTGCATATGACGCCGTATAACGATGTGCGATTTGGGTTGCTGGGCGGATCGATCGTGGATGCGAATGCGCTGCTGCGTTCCTACATATGGCATTGCATTGGAATTCCGATCGTCGCCTCAGTGTTGATGATTGTGCACTTCTGGCGTGTGCGAAAAGACGGGGGAATTTCGGGTCCGGCACCAGTGATGCTGGAAGCCGAGGCGGATAAGCCACGTCGAGGTCCGACCGCGGCGGGTGCTTGACGGTTGTTGGCTGAAGTTTAGTTGTGAGAGGGCGGGAAGTCCTCTCGACTGCCGGCGGAACTCCGGCTCTACGTTGAAGATCAGTTGTACGAGGGCGAGGACGCCCACTGGACAGCCGGCCAGACGCCGGCGCTACGAGGAGCATGCATGGATTGGCGTCAACTCTGGGAAATCTCGTCTGCCCCTGATAACGTCCCCATCGTCGGCCTGATTCCGCTCCTGGCCTTCTACATTTACCTCGCCTGGAAGCAGGCGCATGCCAACGACCAGCTCATCACCCAGCTGGAAGCTGATCCTGCGATGGCCAAGACGCACCATCGCAAGACTTGGCCGTTCAAGCCGGGATGGCAGAAGGAAGTGCACGTCTGGCCGTTTCTGCTGCGCATTGAGTTTCTCGCCGCCATCATCGTCACGATCATCCTGATGATCTGGTCGATCACGCTGAATGCTCCTCTGGAAGAACCGGCGAATCCGAACCTCACCATGAATCCGGCGAAAGCGCCCTGGTACTTCCTTGGCCTGCAGGAAATGCTGGTGTATTTCGATCCGTGGATCGCGGGTGTGGTGATGCCGACGCTGATCATCGTCGGGTTGATGGTGATTCCATATATAGATACCAACCCGATGGGCAGCGGCTATTACACGTGGAAGCAGCGCCGCTTTTCAATTTCGACGTTTCTGTTCGGCTTCGTCATTCTGTGGATCGCGATGATCATCATCGGCACATTCATTCGCGGCCCAGGATGGCAATGGTTCTGGCCGGGGCAGACGTGGGATCACAATCGATTGATTTACGAGGTGAACCGCGACTTGCCGGACCTCTTCGGCATCGCCTCAAACTGGGGCAAGGCCATATTCGGCGCCATCGTTGTGGGCGGATATTTCGCCCTCGGCGGGTTCGCGGTGTTCTCGCTGTTCCGGCGATACATGCCGAAAGACTTCGCGCGCATGAGCATCCTGCAATTTTCGATCACGCAGGCGTTTCTGCTGATCATGCTCGCTTTGCCACTCAAGATGATGCTGCGACTGTTGTGGCACATCAAGTACGTGTGGATAACGCCGTGGTTTAACGTGTAGCTGATGGCTGATCGCTGATAGCCACTAGCGAAACGGTCGCGTTACGGGTTTTGCCGACGACCATCAGCCACAAGCCATCAGCGAACTTCGGAGGAAGCGGTGCCCGACAAACCAGTCCCCGATAATGATCCGATCGTAACCAAGTCTTACGCGGCGCATTACATGATCGCCGTGACTCTGCTTACGGCTTCTTTACTCTGGGCGCTGTGGGACGAGGCATTCGGCATGCGCCCGTGGAAGGCGTATCAGCACGAGTGGAAACAGCGTTACACGGCGTTTCTGAAGTCGGCGAGCTCGAAATCCGACGTCTCGCAAAAAGAAGTCGAAGGCAGTTCCGATTACCAGAAGCTCAAGCAAGACCTCGATCAGGCTACCCAGCAAGCTACCCCGCACGTTCGCGATCTGCAGAAGCAGATTGGTGATCTGAGCGCAAAAATCCTGGCGGTGCAGAGCGTGTTTACCGACCGCCGCGCGTACGTAAATGCACTCACCTACCAGATCGAAACCAATCCTTCGTCCAAGCAAAGCATCCAGAAGGATCTGGACAAGTACAAAGCCCAGACGGCCACCGTCGAATATCCCGACGGCAGCAAGCAGCCATACAACTTCGAACAACTCGAGGAAACATACAACAGTCTCAAAGACCAGCGAGCCAAGCTGAATGCTGAACTGGGAGACACGCTGAAGCCGGTGACGCAAGCGAAGGCCGCGCTGGATGAATATGTCAACGACCACATGGTCGATCTCACGCCGGCGCAGATTGTAGGCTTGGAGAAGAAGACTGAGGACCTGGATCCGTCGATTCAGCAGATTAACGTCGCCGAAGCCAACATTGTGGACCGGTGCGAATCCTGCCACATGGGTGCCCGCGAACCCGTGAAACTGACGGCCGCTTCGATGAGCGAGAAGGGCGCCAAGGCTCCGGACGATTTCGCTAAGGCATTTGTCAGCCATCCGAATCCGGCTTTGTTGCAGGTTCATGATCCCGACAAGTTCGGCTGCTCACCTTGCCACCAGGGCAATGGGCGCGCCACTACGAGCATTGAAAAGGCACATGGCAACTACGAACATTGGCTGTGGCCGCTCTACACCAAGCAAAATCTTGAAGCGGGCTGCCAGACTTGCCACGCTGCCGACATGATGCTGGTTTCAGGCGATGTCGGTTGGACGATCAGCAAAGGCAAGGATCTGTTCCGCCAGCGCGGTTGTATGGGCTGTCACCGGTACGAAGGCTACGACAAGGAACCGGAAGAACTGCAATCGCTCAACCAGCAGATCAAGCAGCTTGAAGGAGAGAGACGCGACAACACCAAGCAGTCGGCATACCTGATGAAGCGGGCCGACGCGGCGGAGAGCAACGACGAAGCCAACAAGCTCAACGACGAAGCGGTTGGATTGCGCGTGGCGAACAGCAAAATTGACGGCCGCCTGCAGCAGATCGATTTCCGCGCGCACAGCCTGATGCAGGACGCGAAGAAGGTCGGTCCGAATCTGAAAGACGCCCGCCTCAAGCTCAACAAGAACTGGATTCCCGTCTGGTTGAAGAAGCCCAGCGAATTCCGTCCGGGCACCAAGATGCCGAACTTCCGGCTCACTGATGCTCAAATCCAGGCGATCTCCGCTTACATCTGGCAGTCGGGCTTTACCGATTCCCTGCCCCATCAAAAACCTGGGAATGCCGATCACGGCAAAGAACTTTTTGAAACACGCGGCTGCCTGGCTTGCCACTCCATTGGCGAGGGCGACGATCTACAGGGGGGCACCTTCTCTGCGAATCTCACCCGCGTGGGCGAGAAGGCCAACTACGATTACCTGGTCCGCTGGATTCATAATGCGCGCGAACGTACGCGTCCTTACTGCCCGTATGAGAAGAAAGACATCGGGCCGGAAGACTACGCCAAGAAGAATCTTCCGTACGTGTTTGATCTGGCACACAGCAAGTGCCCCAACGACGGGCATGAACTGCAAGTCCAGAACATGACGGTGATGCCAAGCCTGCGACTCAGCGTCGAAGACGCGCAGGACATCGCCACTTACCTGCTAACCCAGAAGAAGCAGGAACCGTCCACCTACGCAGATGCTTCCTTCATGGACGATCCGAAGTTGAAGGATGAAGGCCAGAAGTGGATTCGTCACTACGGATGCGCCGGTTGCCACGAAATCTCCGGCATGGAAGACGAAGGCCGCATCGGTACCGAGCTAACGTTTGAAGGCAGCAAGCCGATCGAGCGCCTCGACTTCGCCCTGTTTACAGAAGGGGCGGAACGCGGCAAAGAGCCAATCACGAATCCAGAAGACCTCGCTCGCTTGCCGGAAGGCCCGGCAAAGGCCCCGTGGTACGACCACAAAGGATTCTTCGAGCACAAACTCGCCGAGCCTGAAATCTACGACAAGGGCATGGTCAAGTCCGAGACTGAAGCGCTCCGCATGCCCAACCTGCATCTGGCCAAAGACCAAGTGCAAGCGCTCACGACTTTCCTGCTGGGCAGCCAGGAGAGCGGGCTCCCTGCCAATTATCAGTACCGCCCGCAAGATACACGGCGCGATATCCAGGAAGGATGGTGGATTGTTACCAAGTACAACTGCGTGGGCTGCCATCAGTTCTTCCCCGGCCAGGATTCCAGCCTGATGAAGATGAAGAAGTATCAGGATGCCGACTGGAAAGAACAGCTTCCGCCCAAGCTCTACACCGAGGGCGCGCGCGTTAATCCGGAATGGCTGCGCCGCTTCCTGGCAAATCCATCTTTAAGCGATACGGATACCAACCGAAACGGCGTCCGCGCCTATCTTAAAGTGCGCATGCCGACCTTCTCGCTTTCGGACGACGAACAGCGCAAGCTGGTGCGCTTCTTCCAGGCGTTGTCGCAGCAGCCGTTGCCGTACATTCCGCAGAGCGTGCCGACTCTCACCTCGAAAGAGACGGAGATGGCTCGCAGCTTGTTCTCGAGCACGGCGGCTCCTTGCCTGAAGTGCCACGCCACCGGCGACGCGCAGCACGACGCGCACGCTACCGCACCAAACTTTCTGCTTGCGAAGGAGCGCCTGAAGCCCGACTGGGTAGAACGCTGGATCACCGATCCGCAAGCGATCAGCCCGGGAACTTCCATGCCTTCGGGGCTGTTCAATCACGTGAATGGACAGTGGGTGTTTGCCGGACCAACGCCACCGTCGTTCCAGGGATACACGCAAGATCACACGAAGCTGCTGGTGGACTACATCTTCCAGCTTACGCCGGAAGAACAGCGCCGGGTCGCTTCGTCGATGGGGCGCTCCACGGCTTCCAACTCCGCACCGGCGAGTAAGAAACCCTCGGTCGGCGCAACGCGCCACGCGTTGCCACACTCGGGCGCATCCGCTGGAGGTTCGCGTTAAATTTTCGCGCTAAAATAGAGAGTTTTCGCACGACGATCTAAAACTACAAGAAAGGTACACATCATGAAGAAATCCCGGTTAGCAATCCTTCCCCTGCTAGCCCTTGTCGGCCTCTTGTTGCTGGCAGGCTGTAACAAGAAAGAGAACACGGAGCAATCCAGCTCAGCCCCCGCTTCCGCACCTGCGGCCCCGACGGCAACGCCGATCGATCCGGCCACCGTGGGGTCCATCAGCGGCGCAGTGAAGCTTGACGGCGCAGCCCCGAAGCCATCAAAGATCGACATGTCACAGGATCCAGCCTGCAAAGGCGCGAACGAAGCCGAAACCATCGTTTCCGATAAGGGCAATCTGGCCAACGTCTTCGTTTACGTGAAAGACGGACTCGGCTCGCGCACCTTCGATGTTCCGAAAGATCCGGTTGTGCTGGATCAGAGCGGCTGCCGTTACCATCCTCACGTGCTGGGCGTGATGGCCGGCCAGACCGTGCAGATCAAGAACGACGATCCGACCACGCACAATATCCACCCCACACCGAAAGACAACCGCGAGTGGAACGAGTCGCAGCCTCCGCAGGCCGCGCCTATCGAGAAGAACTTCGCCCGCGAAGAAATCATGCTGCCCGTGAAGTGCAACCAACACCCGTGGATGAAGATGTACGTCAATGTCGTGAAGAGCCCGTTCTATGCCGTCACCGACAAGGACGGGAAGTACGAGATCAAGGGCTTGCCGCCGGGCGATTACACCATCGCTTTCGTACACGAGAAGCTCGGCGAACAGACCCAGAAGGTTACAGTCGCTCCGAAGGAATCCAAGACCGCGGATCAATCGTTCAAAGCCGGCGGTATGTAGCCGTTTCGTCTGCTAGAATGCTCCGTTCCTGAGAGGCCGCCGGTCATCCCATCCGGCGGCTCTCGGAATCGAGTACGTGGGGTGCTCGCGCCGAGCCCCACCAGGTTCACCGGACCAAGGAGTTGTGCTCTGAAGGCGATCGCCACTCAGTACCACCGCGCCCATCACGCGTTTGCTGTCTTCACCGCGTGCTTCACTTTTCTCGTCATCATGGCGGGCGCATCGGTTACCAGCAACGACGCAGGATTGTCCGTTCCAGA
Source organism: Terriglobales bacterium (assembly GCA_035652655.1). Classification (GTDB taxonomy): domain Bacteria; phylum Acidobacteriota; class Terriglobia; order Terriglobales; family Acidobacteriaceae; genus Gp1-AA133. The sequence continues at coordinate 41,037 of DASRDJ010000431.1, read as the reverse complement.
TTGGCCGACGTCGTTCGGATATCTGGTAAAGGTTCCACATTTTGTTGGAGGCGTTCGCTTCGAGTGGAGCCACCGCATGGTTGCGGGTTCGCTCGTCATCTTGACGCTGGCGATTGCAGCATGGACTTTGCTGGTCGAGAAGCGTTCCTGGTTGCGCAAGCTGGCGCTTGCCGCTGTGGGCACCGTGATCGCGCAGGCCGTACTGGGCGGGATGACCGTTCTTATGCTGCAGCCCCCCGCGATCTCGACCGCGCACGCACTGGTCGCGCAGACATTCTTCTGCATCGCCGTGTTGATTGCCCTTTTCACCGGGCGCAGATGGGTTGAGGAAGTTCCGCAGGTTGAATTCGATACTCGCCGCCCGAGCCTGTTTACCCTCACAGTGCTGTCGATTGTCGTGCTTTACGTGCAGTTAATTCTGGGCGGCATGTTTCGCCATCACGGCATGAGTTGGTGGCCGCATGTGGCGCATGCGGTGGTGGTCGCGTTCGTGCTTACCTGGACCTCAGTGCGCGCATTGTCGGTGTACTCGAATATCGAAGCCATCCGTAGGCCGGCGATCATGATGTTGTCACTCCTGATCGCACAACTCTGCCTCGGCTTCTCTGCGTTTCTGACTCGCGTGGCTTGGGGACGAGACGCGGTGCAGCCTGAGTTGCCGATGGTGATCTCGACGGTCGCGCACGTGGCTGTGGGAGCTCTGCTGCTGGCCACTACTGTGGTGCTGGCAATCCAAGTCTGGCGGCATGTACCTGTCGCCTTCGCCGAGACAGTTCCGGGCGCTGAACGGACGCCCCAAGCCGCATGAGCGCTGCGAGCCAATCCTGGAATCTTCCTTCCCGCGCCGTTGCGATGATGGCGCGCGACTATGCGGAACTGACCAAAATGCGGGTCACGATGCTGGTCGTGCTGACCGCGTGGTGCGGTTATTACTTCGGCTGCCTGAAGGCGGGCATCCCTTCCCTTTCGTGGGGGCTGTTTCACGCGCTGCTAGGCATAGGGTTTATCTCGGGCGGTACCGCAGCTTTGAATGAAGTCATGGAGCACGACATAGACGGCCGCATGCGTCGGACGGCGCAACGACCGCTGCCCACGGGGCGCATGAGCATTCTGCACGCCACTCTCGTCGGCATGGCAATGACGGTCGGTGGCGCCCTTTACCTTGATGTCACTTTGAACACGCTGACCGGGACGCTCGCTCTGGTAACGGCGTTCGTGTACCTGGCCGCCTACACGCCCTTGAAGAAGGTGCATCCGGTCTGCACGTTCGTGGGCGCGTTTCCGGGGGCAATGCCGGGAGTGCTGGGTTGGACCGCCGTTCGCGGTCGGCTGGAGTGGGAAGCAGTCGCTTTGTTCGCGATCGTGTTCTTCTGGCAGTTCCCGCACTTCTTCTCGATCGCGTGGCTCTACCGCGATGACTACGCTGCGGGGCAGATCCGGATGCTGCCGGTCGTGGAGCCGGATGGGAAGTCCACCGCTCGACGGATCCTGATCTACTCCTTGCTCCTGATCCCCGTGAGCCTAACTCCTACCTTCCTGGGAATGTCGGGCCGCGCGTACCTGATTGGTGCCCTGCTTCTCGGTGCGGTCCTCCTTTACGTGGGTGGGCGCCTGATTACGCTCCGCGCACCGCTTAGCGCACCGCGCTCGAAACAGCGCGCTCGGCAGTTACTGCAGGCCACCGTCTTATACCTGCCTCTCTTGTTCGTTCTCATGATGCTGAGCCGGATCTCGTCGTAGAATAGATTGTGGCTTCCAAGACCCCTGTATACGCGGAAGTAGGCGCTGAAGCGGAAACCATCGCCACTGCCGTCATTTCGGTGCAGAACATCGTGCACCGCTACGAGAGCCGGACGGCTCTCGACGACGTTTCTTTTGATGTCCGCCCCGCTGAACTCTTCGGGCTGCTTGGGCCCAATGGCAGCGGCAAGACCACCCTCTTTCGAATTCTCTCGACTTTGATGCTGCCTACGGCTGGTCGCGCCGTGATCATGGGCTTCGATGCCGCCAAGGATCCCGCCTCCGTTCGGCGACAGATTGGCGTCGTCTTCCAGGCCCAAAGCGTCGATGAAAAACTGACCGCCTACGAGAACCTTTGGCATCAGGGACATTTGTACGGGCTGCATGGAGCCGCGCTCACGACGCGCATCCGAGAGATTCTTGGGCGTGTGGGACTGGCCGACCGCGAGAAAGAACTGGTGGAGACATTCTCCGGGGGCATGGCGCGGAGAGTGGAACTCGGCAAGGGCCTGTTGCATCATCCTTCGGTTCTGCTGCTCGACGAACCGACCACCGGGCTCGATCCGGGCGCGCGCCGCGATTTGTGGCAGTACTTGCAGATCCTCCGCGATGAGGAGCGCGTCTCGGTTATCGTAACGACTCACCTGATGGAGGAAGCAGAGCGCTGCGACCGGCTCGCAATTTTGAACGAAGGCAAACTGGTGGCGCTGGGCACGCCGACGGAACTAAAGCATGAAATCGGCGGCGACGTCGTCCTGCTGGATGTGACTGGGGACGCCGAGGCGCTGTCGCAACGCATCAGCACCCGATTCAGCGTGGATGCGACGATGCTAGGGAACCAGTCGCGCGCTCACCAGGTGCGGATTGAAATGGAAAACGGTCACCGGTTTATCACCGGTTTGGTCGAAGCGTTCCCCGGGGAGATTCAGTCCGTGAGCGTCAGCAAGCCGACGCTGGAAGATGTGTTCATCCATCGCACCGGCCACCGCTTCTGGACCGAGACGGACGAGGCCCCCAAAGAGTAATTATGGAGCGACGGGCGTCCTCGCCCGTCGAACCACAAACTTTGAAGAACAAGAGAAGTACGAGAGCGGCTTGAGCCACCGGAATTTTCGCGATAGGGAGGAAGCTTGCAACCCATGATGCTGGCGGTATCCGCGGTACTTGGCATTCTCCCCTTGTTGGGAATTGTCTGGACAATCAAGAACGGCACCATCATGACGGTGGACGGCCTGTTCATGAGTCTGATCCTGCTGAGCCTGTCGGGCCTATTTTTTCTGAACGCCTTCTGGGAATGCCGCGACTGCGGCCTGATCCCGGGCAAACAGAAGAGTTCGCCTCCGGCGAAGAAATGAGCTGACTTTTGGCTACGCAAACTGCAACTCTTCCAGCACGCAGCGTCCCGGCATCAGCGGGCATGATGCTTCCCGCGTTCACGCTCTGGTGGCGCGAACTGGTGCGCTTTTATCGCCAACGCAGCCGCGTGGTTGGCGTCATCGCGTCGCCGCTGGTCTTCTGGGTTGTGCTGGGCTCGGGATTTGGAACGTCTTTCCGTTCTGGCAGCACCTCGGGGCAGAACTATCTGGACTACGCATATCCCGGCACGCTGATTATGATCGTGCTCTTCACCGCCATCTTCACCATGATGTCGGTGATTGAAGATCGCAAAGAAGGATTTCTGCTGTCGGTGCTGGTTGCACCGGTCCCGCGCTCGGCGATTGTGCTAGGCAAGGTGCTGGGAGGAACAACGCTAGCTGCCCTGCAAGGCTTGATCTTTCTTCTGCTCGCACCGCTGGCAGGTGTGCACGTCGGTCTGGCAGCGCTGCCGTTGATCGTGCTGACCGTATTCCTGGTTTCCTTCGCGCTGACTGCGCTGGGATTTGCGATTGCCTGGCCAATGGACTCGACTTCCGCCTTCCATGCCATCATCAATTTGTTCCTGATCCCGCTATGGCTGCTTTCCGGAGCATTGTTCCCGCTTTCGGGAGCCTCAGGCTGGCTGAAAATCGTAATGCGAATCAATCCGCTGACGTACGGTGTGGAAGCGCTGCGCGCGCTGCTTTATCCTGATGTTCCGACGGAAACATCGTTGGCAGCTTCGATGGCGACGCTGGTGTTGTTTTCGCTCTTCATGTTTGGGCTGGCGTTTGTGGTGGCTAATCGCAGGAGCACGAAGCCGGCAGCCTAGTTGATGCAATCAACCGTTCCCGCTCAATACGCCATCTTCCCCGTCATCAACGCCAGCCTGAACGGCGCCTGCACCATCCTGCTGCTGGTGGGTCGATGGTTCATCAGCCAACGGCGGATCGCGGCGCACCGCTTGACCATGATCACGGCCGTCATCACGTCGACGCTGTTTCTGATTTCTTACCTCTATTACCACTTCCACGTGCATTCCGTGCCGTTTCAAGGGAAGGGCTGGTCACGCCCTGTCTACTACGCGATCCTTGGATCTCACGTGATCCTGGCAATGGCAATCGTGCCTCTGGTGATCATCACGTTGACCCGGGCCCTGCGCGAGCGCTTCGACCGCCATCGCGCCATCGCTCGCTGGACATTTCCGCTTTGGCTGTACGTGTCGGTAACCGGCGTACTTGTTTATTTCATGCTCTATCACTGGTTCGCTGCGTGATGCCGACTGAGGTGCAATGCGGCTCATCGCCGGTGTGTCTTCTTTGCGTCCTTCGCGGCATTTCTTTGCGCGCTTTGCGGTTAAAGGATCTTAACCGCAAAGTCCGCTAAGGTAGCGCGAAGGTCGCTAAGAAAACCGATCGGATTATTAAAGGAAACGTTGGCGGCGTCTTTCGAAAAGCTGTTGCCTCCTCTCGCCAGCTAAAATACTTGCAATGGCCACCGTTCGACTCAGAATCGATGTCTCCGGAACCGTTGGGCATCAAGCCTGGACGAACCTCCAACAGTTTGATCCGATCCAGAAAGCCGCCTTTGGGCCCGAGTTTGGCTCGAGCGGCGCCTGTACACATCCGCCGAGCACACCACATCCGAAAGGCGAATGGATTGGAGCCGAGATCACTCTGCAGACGCCTTTGCTCGCCCAGTACGCCGTCTCGCACTATCTGGAACAGGATCGCGTGCTCGACGCCGACGTGGTCGACTAGGTATAGTTCTGCCGTGATATCACGATGACAGCTCCAGCAAGCCATTTCAGGTAATTAAGAGGCAGGCAAGCGCTACTCAACTATGACTTCCGCACCGGTTCAGACGGACCCCACGCAAACACCAGCCAAACGGCGCATGTCGACGCGCCACCGCATTCTCTTCTTCGTGACTGCGTGGTTCATCGCGTTCATGCCCGTAATGTTCTGGTGGAATACGTGGTTCGGCCGCACCCTATCGGACAAGCAGGTTGCCGAGTACTTGCGAGACGACAAGCATCCGCGCCACATACAGCACGCGCTGGTGCAAATGGGCGAGCGGATGTCGCGGCACGATGCATCCGTGACGCAGTGTTACACGGAGTTGGTGCGGCTAGCGGCTCACCCTGTGGACGAGGTTCGGAATACCGACGCGTGGGTGCTCGGGCAGGACATATCAGGGCAAGGCTTTCACGAAGCCTTGCTCAGGATGCTGAAGGATCCCTCGCCGCTGGTGCGGGGCAATGCAGCCCTTTCGCTGGTTCGCTACGGCGATGGCGCGGGGCGTCAACAGATCGTCGCACTCCTGCAGTCTGTGACAATCACCGCCCCTATTGGCGGTCGCGTCGTCGATGCTGACAAAGCGGGAACAGTGATCCACCAGGGCGGCCTGATTGCAAAGCTTGAGGGTGATCAGGGAACGGTCGATGTGCGGTCGCCGATTGGCGGACGCATTCGCACTCTATTTGCGCTGACAGGTGGCTCAGTGAAAGCGGGAGCCGAACTCGCAACTGTGGACCCGGCCGTCGACCAGGTATGGGAGGGGTTGCGGGCGTTGTACCTGGTGGGGCAAGCCGACGACCTGTCGGCGGTCACTCCATTTGAACGCGAACTGCCGGAGATTCCCGATCACATTCGCCAGCAGGCGGCGTTGACAGACAAAGCCATCCGCGATCGAGCGAGCAGTGTGGCGAGATAGGAAAATCGCGCGCCATGCTTCTTAGCGGCCTTCGCGTTCCCTTTGCGCTCTTTGCGGTAAAGCTTGTTGGGTTCTGCCACCCCCACGAAATCTAAAGCCTTAACCGCAAAGATCGCAAAGGAAGCGCGAAGTTCGCAAAGGCCAGCATCGAACCTCCACCTGCAAAACAAAACGCGCGCCGAAGCGCGCGTTAAGGCTGAAGACTGGCGACTGATGACCAGCGACTAGATACTCATCACTCCGACTTCTTTCTCCACTTCGGTCGTGTCAACCATCACAATCGCATCCCACGGGCAGCCATCCAGGAAGCACCCATCCGGCCCCTTGCTGATGCACTTCTTGCAGCCAATGCACAAAATCGGATCCACCTGAATGCGCCCAAACGGCGGATGGTCTTCATCGGGGACCCAGAACATGCAGTCCGCGACCGGGCAATACTCGACGCACGCCGGCGAGCCTGCACAACCCGTGCAGCACTCGGTGATCACGGCTAATTCCTTCGGCTTCTTCTTGCGTGGAGTCGTGAGCCCGGTGGATTTGGGCTCGAATTTCAACTCATCTGGAACCATCCCAGCAGCTTTGTTTCCCGTGGTTTCGGCAGGCATAGGCTTGGGGGATTATACCGCGAAATAAGTGGATTTCCGCATGCCTTCCAACGGAAGCCCCTGGGGCTCACCGCCCGCATCCGTCACATCGAACCTGTCCAGATACCACAATTTCCACCTGTCCCTTTCTGCTATAGTGACCCTCCGAAGGAGTACGCATTCATGCCTAAGAGCGTTAACAAAGTCATTCTTATCGGCAATCTTGGCAAGGATCCCGAAGTGAAATACACGCCGCAAGGCACGGCTGTTGCAAAGATCACCGTAGCCACCAACGAACGGTTCAAAGACAAAAGCGGCGCATGGCAAGACCGTACCGAATGGCACAACGTGGTGCTCTGGCAGCGTCTTGCAGAGATTGCGGGTGAGTATCTCAAGAAGGGCGGCAAAGTATACATCGAAGGTCGCCTGCAGACTCGCTCTTGGGACGACAAGCAGACCAACCAGAAGAAGTACATGACAGAAATCGTAGCCAACGATCTGGTTTTGCTCAGCGGCCGCGGCGACGCTGGCGGCGGAGGCGAGGGCTACAGTGGCGGTTCGCGTGGCGTAGCCAATCACTTCGACCAGAGTACACCGGAGCCTGAGCCAGCCGGGGCCTCACCGATTACGGACGAAGATATCCCATTTTAACAGCGGCATTGACGGGTGATCGCCGATCGGCGCGAGATCGGACGGACAGGAGCAGCGGACATGTCGACCTTAGCCAGCAAGACTTGCGTTCCCTGCAAGGGCGACGTAGTTGCGATGAAAGGCGGCCAGCTTCACGATCTCTCGCACCAGCTTCCCAACTGGCAGGTCGTGGACGAACATCACATCACTCGCGCTTTCAAATTCCCCGACTTCCAGAAAGCGCTCGACTTCGTGAATCGGGTAGGCGCCATCGCCGAGGAGCAAGGACACCACCCTGACATCCTGCTCACCTGGGGGAAAGCCGAAATCACCCTCTGGACTCACAAGGTGAATGGGCTCACCGAGAGCGATTTCATCCTGGCTGCGAAGATCGATCAGCTTTAGGCTAGCCATGAATGTCAAACTGAAAAACGGGAAGCCTGCCTCAGAAGAGAGCATTCTGACACTCGAAAGCGCTTTGGGGTTTCGCCTTTCAGGTTCCTTTGTGAACTTCATTCGTGAGCACAACGGTGCGGAGCCTGAGGACAACATTCTTAGAATCTGCGATGACAACGACGGTGGCGTGAACCAGTTTATTGCAGTACAAGAGATTTTAATCGAGCGCGCCCAAATTGAAAATCTTCCGGTTAACGCATACCCTGTTGCGTGGGCTGAAGGCGGCAACCATGTCTTCATCGACGAGGATCAGGACGGTGCTGTATTTTTGGGACCATGAAGTGTCTACTCCCCCCGTAAAGCTGACTTCAAACTTCGGTGAGTTCTTAACGCTATTGCAACCGTTCGACATAAAAAGTGTTCGACGGAAGCCTGGTCAAGTAAAGAGAGTGTGGGTCAACCCAGAGTTCTTGAAGCGGCAAAAGCAGAAGGGCTAGAACTCGGTCGGTTTCCGTGAGGGGTTTTGCGCCTCTACGGCACGGCTAAGGTCGCGAGACCGAGGCCATTCCCAGCCTTTAACTTTTCCCTTGCAAGGGTCTCATTACTCCCGCCCGAAAGGTTCTCATATCCTCGTACGCGCTGCGCACCGCGCTGCGTCCCGACGCAGCCGGGTGGAGGTGAAATGTTCAGGCAAGTGGACGTGTGGTTGGCTTTGGGCGTTTTGCTTTCTACGGCAGCAACCGATGCCGTTTACGTGATGTTCAACGCGGCCGTCTCGGCTCGGCGCCGCGTCCCTGCCGCAACCTGGAGCAGCGTCTGGTATCTGCTGTCGGCGTTCGCTGTCATCAGTTATACGAAGAACTGGATGTACGTCGTCTTCGCGGCGGTGGGATCGTGGATCGGCGCTTACCTGTCTATGACGCTGCTTCGGAATTAAGGCGAACGGGGATTGAATCCGTGAAATCGAGGACTACTCTGATACGGCCGGAGAGCGTGCGGGTTCCGGTCGCCAGATAGCCCACGCCCACAGCGCAGCCGGAATCAGCATGAGGAGACCCGTCGCCGTTACCAGAGTCAGAGCCGACATTCCGATGTCGAGGAGCCATCCGCAGGTCCAAGCACCCAAAGCAATCGTCAGCATGCAAAGTCCAAGGTCGGCGGAGAAGACGCGGCCGCGAAAACGATCGTCCGTGTTGAGTTGTAGCAGCGTAGTCGAGAAGACCCAGACGAGCGCACTTCCCGAGTGCGCAACCGCGACCCACATACAGGCGAACCATACGTTCGAAGCCTTGCCAATCAGCGTGTAACCGAGCGCGACCAGCAAGTACCCGTAGAAGATGCTATTGCGCAGGCGGTTCGTCTGATGTCCGGCCCACGGCGCTGCGAACAACGGACCGATCATTGCGCCGACACCGCGCGCACCGAGTAGCAGGCTCATACCGAGCATTGCACCGCGCTGTGGATCAAGATTGTGCCAGCGGACCGGAAAATATTTTTGCCCCATGACCGTGAACAGTACCCAACTGGGCCCAATGATGAGATTGCCGGCTTTCGCGAACACGGTGGCCAGCAGTGTCGGCTGGCTGCGCACATAACGGATTCCTTCCAGGATCGGCGAATAGTCAAACAGCTCGCCCGGCCGTAAAGGACTCGCCGCGTCAGCGTGTGGTTCGGCAAATTTCATTCCCGTGAGCAGCGCCGCGGATACCAGAAATGACAATGCGTTCAAGATGAACACCGCGTCGCGACCCAGCAGAGCGGCGACGATGCCTCCCAGAGTGGCGCCCAGCACCAGATTCATCGACCAAGTGGTCGAGCCGAGCGTGTTCGCGATGATGACGTCCTCGCGCGACGTGATGTTGGGAATCACCGAACTGCGCGCCGGCTCGAAGAAGGCCGCCATCGTCGTTTCGAGCAGCAGCAGCGGATAGACCAGCCAGACCATCGCCTTGGAACGAACCAGGAGCATCGAGAGCACGATTACCGCACGCACCAGGTCTGCCGTAATCATCACTCGTTTGCGGCTGATTCGATCGTTGACCACACCGGCCGTCGGTCCTACGAAAGACTGTGGCAGCACTTGCAACACGAGCGCCAGCGCCACAGAACTGGCGTGCCCGGTGAGCTGTAGCAGTAAGCTGTAAATCGCGAGGGTGTAAAACCAGTCCCCGATCTCGCTGACGATCTGCGCCAGCCAGAGGCGGCGAAAATTGCAGTTCTCCCGCACCAGGCGCACGTATGAAGCCAGTGAGATTGCATTTACCTCGTGTTGAGGCTCGGGTTCCATAATTCTTGGCGGTTCTTCAAGATAACCGATCTCCCAGATGAGCGTGTGGAGGCACCGGATCGCAGACTTGGATTGCCTTCAAATGCGCCACATTGGCGTTAATTAGTGATGCCGGGCAAGGCCGGAATGTCTGATCTCCGGCGAAGGGGGCAAAGGAATTGGACAGTGTGCAATGGATTGCATCCCAGCGTGGGTTGACAAGATTTGTCAGTCGGAAAGAAGCCACGGGCAAAGCTCAGAGATTCAGCCGTTTAGCATTTCCAGCCCGCGGTGATCTGTTGCGGCCTCGGCCCTGAGGTTTGGGCAGAGGCTTGCACTCCTTACAAGCGACCACGGACGAACCGAATGATCTCGAAAGCCCTGAAAGTTCTGATGCTGATTTCTTCGATGGTGTTACTGGCTTCCGCCTTTCTACCCGTGCAAAGGCCGAACGCTCCGCGCTCGCTCATGCTGCTAGGCAGCGGGCTAGTGATGCTGGCTGGGGTGACCCGCCGCTACTACGCGGACGAAAAATAAATTTCTCGCGACTTTACCCTCGTCTCAAAACTCGTTGGCCCGGAGGCAAGTCCTCCGGGCCTTTTTTCTTAGAGTAGCCGCTGTACGTTGACGCCTGCGGTCGCGTGAGCCTAAGATGCAGCCCTGTTTTCCAAGAAAACTTCTATGCAAGCTCTACGTGGCCTGATCGCCTCTGTCTTTCTGACGTCCCTCATTGCAGCCCAGTCGGCTGAGGTTGCACCCAACGAAAATCTCGTAGCCGATGGAATTCCGAAAATCCCGACTGTAATTGCCGAGAGCGTCGAACGCTATAGCAATTTTCGCGCAGCAAATCTCACGAGTTGGCATCCTACGCGCCGCGAGATGCTGATCTCGACTCGCTTTGCAGATGTGCCGCAAATCCATCGGGTCACGACCCCAGGTGGCGATCGCTCGCAACTGACGTTCTACGCCGACGCGGTGACGAGCGCACAGTACGAGCCGACCGAAGGCAAATACTTCGTGTTCAGCAAAGATGTTGGTGGAGGCGAGTTCTACCAGCTCTATCGCTACGATCTGGACTCAGGCGAAGTCACGCTGCTCACAGACGGCAAGTCGCGCAACACGGACCCGGTCTGGTGGGAGCAAGGCCGCAAGCTTGTGTACGGATCGACGCGCCGCACCGGCAAAGACGTGGACCTGTGGATCGTCAATCCTGCAGACCCGAAGACTGATCACCAGGTCGCTCAACTCGAAGGCGGAGGCTGGTCACCATTCGACTTTTCACCCGATGGAAACAAGATTCTGGCGCTCGAAGAAATTTCTGCCAACGAAAGCTACCTTTGGGTGATTGATGCACAGAGTGGCGAGAAAGCACTCATTACACCCAAAGGCGCCGAGAAGATCTCGTACCTTGGCGGGCGCTTCAGCAAAGACGGCAAAGGCGTCTACACCACCACCGATAAAGATTCAGAGTTCCACCGGTTAGCCTACATCGATCTTGGCAACCTTCAGCACACATATCTGACAGCTTCGATCCCGTGGGACATCGAGGAGTTCGATCTCTCCGACGACGGCCAGAAGATCGCGTTCGTGGCGAATGAAGACGGCTTTGCAGTCCTGCACCTTTACGACGTGGCCAGCAAAACGGAGAAGCCAGTTGCGAACCTGCCCAAGGGGTTAGTGGAGCGCGTTCACTGGCGCCGCCACAGCCACGAACTGGGGTTCAATATTGATTCGGCGCGTTCTCCAGCCGATGTCTATTCCTTCGACACGGATGGGGGAAAGCTGGAGCGCTGGACATTCAGTGAAACCGGTGGCCTGAACACTTCACGCTTCTCGGAGCCGGAACTCATCCACTGGAAGAGTTGGGATGGCAAGTCGATCAGCGGGTTCCTGTATCGTCCTGCGGCCAGGTTCACGGGGCCACGTCCGACGATCATCTTGATTCATGGTGGACCTGAAGGTCAGTTCCGCCCCAACTTTCTCGGCACCACGAACTATTATTTGAACGAACTCGGCGTGGCGCTGATCTTCCCCAACGTGCGCGGCTCGACCGGGTACGGAAAGGCGTTTCTTGCAGCCGACAACGGGCTACTGCGCGAAGGCTCTTATAAGGACATCAATTCCCTCTTCGACTGGATCGGGCAGCAACCGGAATTCGATGCAAAGCGAGTGCTCGTCACAGGCGGCAGCTACGGCGGGTTCATGACACTAGCTGTCGCGACGAACTACAACGACCGGATCTGCTGCTCCGTGGACATCGTGGGGCCATCCAACCTGGTGACATTCCTCGAGCACACGTCGGGCTACCGCCAGGATTTGCGCCGAGTGGAATATGGCGACGAAAGAGATCCAAAGACCCGGGCTTACCTTGAAAGTATTGCGCCTGCGAACAAGGCGCAAAACATTACCAAGCCGATGTTCATCATCGCCGGGAAGAACGATCCGCGCGTTCCGGCCAGTGAAAGCGAGCAGATGGCCGACGTCCTGCGTAAGAACAAAACTCCCGTCTGGTTCCTGATGGCAAAGGACGAGGGGCACGGATTCCGCAAGAAAAAGAATCGCGATTTCCAGTTTTACGCGACCGTAATGTTCGTGAAGGAATACTTGCTGAGTAAATGAGCAGTACTGGCTTCCTTCGCGGCCTTTGCGGTTAAAAGCTTTAGGCTGGCATGGCGAACTCCCATCCGCCCTTATAATCTCCGCATGATGGATGAACTGGAATTTCGTAAGCGATCCGACGAGGCGTTTGCTTCGCTAAAGAAATCTTTGTTTGCTGCCGAAGACGATGCGGATATCGAGGTCGAGGACCAGGCGGGCGCGTTGCACATTAGCTTCGAAGACGGCGCTCGGTTCGTGGTTTCCCCCAATGCGCCCGTGCGGCAGATATGGATTTCTGCCTTGACGACGAGTTTCAAGCTTGACTGGTCGGAGGCGGAGCAAGATTTCGTGCTCGCGAAAAGTGGAGAGAGATTGAAGCCGCTGATGGGCCGACTGGTTTCTCAGCAGCTTGGCGAGGCAGTGGAACTCAAGTAAGAAGAGTGGCCGCTTTCGAGGCCACACTCCGCGAACCACAAACCCTCAGCGGTGAACTCCGATCAAGGTGCGCAGGCCCCAGAGCGCCAAGGCGCCCATCGCAAGAACAAACACGACTCCGATCAGTCGATCCGATGCCGTGCTTTTGCTCCAGCCCTGGAGCACTGCTACCAGTCAAACCACGAACAACAGGATTGCGCCCGTTGCCATGCCCTTGAGCCACATGGTGTCGCCTCTTCGTTCATCGGCGAGTTTGCCACCTGCGGTTTGTTGTCGGTAGTGCAGGAATCACGCAGATGAGTGACTGTGATGCGGGCGAGGAGGACCGAGGAATGCATGGGTCCTTCGCTTCGCTCAGGATGACAGCACTAGGAAATATCCGCAGTCGCGAAGAGGGTCAGCTACATCTCCGCCACATTGCGGCCGGGTTCGAGCTTATGGCGCAAGTGCGCGGCGATTTGTTTCCCGTGAAAACGGCCGTTCTCGATGAAGATTTCGCTGGTGCGGGAGCCGGCCACGATAACCCCGGCTACATAGACGCCGGGAACGTTGCTTTCCAGGCTTTCCGGATCGCACACCGGGCGGTGCTGCAGGTCGGAAAGTTCCAGGCCCAGGCTGCTCAGAAAATCGTAATCGGGATGGTAGCCGGTCAAGGCAAAAACAAAGTCGTTGGGCAGACGGGTCGGGCCCTTCGGCGTGTTGAGCACGGCGAAGTCGGAGCCGATTTCCTGCACCGAGCTTTTGAAGAAAGCATTGATCTCGCCATTCTTGATGCGATTCTCAAGGTCCGGCCTGACCCAATACTTCACGCTGGGAGAGACTTGATCTCCTCGGTATACCAGGGTGACACGCGCACCGTGTCTCCACAGGTCAAGAGCCGCTTCGGCAGCTGAATTCTTTCCCCCGATCACGAGGACGTCGCTGTCGTAATACGGATAGGGCTCTTTGTAGTAGTGGTGAACTTTTTCGAGATCTTCGCCGGGGATACCGAGCTCGTTTGGCAAGTCGTAGTAGCCGGTGGAGACGATGACTTTTTTCGTGCGGTAGTCGTGGATCTTGCCGGAACGGTCGGTGGCAGTGACGCGAAAATCGCCGTCTTTCCCGGTTACGGTCTTCACCCACTGGTACTGGCAAATGTGCAGCTTGAAGTGTTCTGCCACGCGCCGGTAGTACTCGAGCGCCTCCTGCCGCGTCGGTTTCTGTCCCGCGCACGCGAATGGGATGTCCCCGATCTCGAGCAGCTCGGGGGTGGTGAAGAAAGTCATGTTGGTCGGATAGTTGTAGACCGAATTGACCAGACATCCCTTTTCGAGTACGAGCGACTTAAGACCGATTTTCTGCGCTTCAATGGCGCAGGCGAGACCCGTGGGTCCGGCGCCAATCACCAGCACGTCGGTCCAGCTGTCGGGCCGGGAGTGAGCCTGCTTGCGGGGTAAGGTTACGGGGATATAGTCCGTGGTGGCCAAGGTGTACGTCCTTGCGCCCGGCCGCTGCGTGGCCGCGACGCCTCTATACAATTCGCGATTCTAGCACGCGGTCTCAGGGAGCTTTTCGGCGCGTCACAGGAGCATGTGTCGCAGCACACAAATGCGAGGTACATCCGCGCTATACTTTCGAGTTACACCATCCTTGCGTTCTGATCAGGAAAACCGCCATGGCGACCACCACTGAGCCTGTCACCCGCATGCGGATTGAATCCGACAGCATGGGCAAGATCGAAGTCCCGGCCAACGTTTACTGGGGCGCCCAGACCCAGCGCTCGCTTCTGCACTTCAACATTGGCCGCGACACCATGCCGCCCGAGTTGATCCGCGCATTCGGCATACTGAAGAAGGCATGCGCACTGGTAAATCAGGATCTCGGCAAACTTCCGCCCGAGAAAGCCAAGCTCATTGTGCAGGCGGCCGACGAAGTGATCTCGGGCAAGCTGAACGACCAGTTTCCTTTGCGTATCTGGCAAACGGGCAGCGGCACGCAGACGAACATGAACGTCAACGAAGTCATCTCCAACCGCGCCATCGAGATCGCGGGCGGCGAGATGGGATCGAAGAAGCCGATCCATCCCAACGATGACGTCAACATGTCGCAGTCCTCGAACGACACATTCCCCGCGGCCATGCACATCGCGGCGGCGGATCGAGTGCAGCGGGCGTTGATTCCCGCGGTCAAGACAGTGCATGACGCGATTGCCGCGAAATCCAAAGAGTTCGAGGGAATTGTGAAGATCGGCCGCACGCACCTGCAGGACGCCGTCCCGATGACGGTGGGGCAGGAGTTCAGCGGGTGGGCGAGCCTGCTGGAACGCGACATCAAGCGCCTGGAGCAGGTTCTGCTCGGGTTATTTGATCTGGCAATCGGCGGAACGGCAGTCGGAACGGGATTGAATGCGCACCCCGAGTTTGCGGAACGGGCTGCGAAGAAAATTGCGGAGTTGACCGGACTGCCTTTCAAATCGCATCCAAACAAGTTCGCGGCGCTGTCGGCGCATGATGAAATCGTCTTCGCGCAGGGTGCGCTGGAGACGCTGGCAGCTTCATTGATGAAGATCTCCAACGACATTCGCTGGCTGGCTTCGGGGCCGCGCTCGGGACTAGGCGAACTGATCATTCCGGAGAACGAGCCCGGGTCCTCGATCATGCCGGGCAAAGTGAATCCCACGCAGTGTGAAGCCATGACCATGGTGTGCGTGCAGGTACACGGAGCGACAGCGGCGGTCGGCTTTGGTGGCTCGCAGGGAAATTTCGAGCTGAACGTCTACAAGCCGGTGATCATTTACAACTTCCTGCATTCAGTGACGCTGCTCACAGACGCATGTCATGGGTACGTCGAGTACATGCTCAAAGGCATCGAGGTGAATCACAAGAAAATCCGCGGACACGTAGACAACTCTCTGATGCTGGTCACGGCCTTGACTCCGAAGATCGGATACGACAAGGCCGCGAAGATCGCACATACTGCGCACGTGGATCATTCGAGTCTAAAGGCAGCGGCGTTGAAGTTGGGATATCTGACGGCGGAAGAGTTCGAGGAGTGGGTGCAGCCGGAGAAGATGACGAGGCCTTAGGGGCGGTTTCGAAGGTTAGAATACACCTCGAATCAAGGCGAGCACATCCATGAACAGATGTGCCAATACAACGGGTGCGATCCTTCGAGTTTGCGCATAGTAGATCGAAAATATTGCGAACACAACGGTCAGTACGATGGCATGAGCAAGGCCCTGGTACAGGTGGTAGCTCATCTGTATGGCTACACTGATGACGATCGCCATCCATGCGGTGCCACCGGAACCAATGATCTCTGACATTGTGTAGCCACGAACCATTAACTCCTCGAAGAACGGGTTTAAGCAAACGAATGCAATTGACACTAAAGAAATTCCAAACCCCAATAACGAATGAAGTGACTTTGGCGCCAGGAAGTGGCCTGCATAAGCTCGGTAAACGTGCTGGAAAGGCACTGCAGCGAAAACGGGGACTATCAAAGCTACAATAAAAAGTCCCATTCCCCGCGGAATATCAGCGAGTCCGACTTCCCATCCGATATCTTTCCACGTCTTGCCTTGCCTGCCCATCACATACCAAAGCAATAACAACGACGTTATCTCGGTTCTTAAGGCGCCCGCGAGGCGATAGTTTTGTTGCATTGGGTCGGGAGAGCCACCGAGCACAACGTAAGTCGAACTGAAAATTGGCCCGGAAAGACTCACCAGCAGGACGATCCCAAGGTGCCGCAGCCGCCAGAGTCGGGTCCTCCACCCTAAATGGGAGGTAGTGGGCGTAGTCGGATCCGCGTTTTCTGAAGAAGCGATCGCGGCAGGGTCCGACGAGGTGAAGGACATGCGATCAAGAATAAGTCAGCAACAAACGGCCGACATCATTACTAACGTGTCAACCACTAAGCTGAATATTAACCAAGAACGTTGGAGCCATCTCAGAAACTACCCCCTAGTACGCCCACCGCAGCAGCGTCGCCCCCACCGTAAACCCCGCCCCCACCGACGCCAGCATCACCAGGTTTCCCTTCTTCAACTTTCCTTCTTCAATCGCGGTCCCCATTGCCAAGGGAATTGTGCCGGCCGTCGTGTTTCCGTAGCGGTCGATGTTCACGATGATGCTCTCCGGCCGCATGCCCAGACGATCGGCCGTCGCCATGATGATTCGACGGTTCGCCTGATGGGGGATGAAGGCGTCGATGTCACTGCCCTTCAGGCCGTTCCTCTTGAGAAGTTTCTCGCAGAGTTCCGTCTGCTTGCGCACCGCGAACTTGAATACCGCCTGCCCGTCCTGGTGCACATAGTGCATCTTCTTCTCGATCGTCTCCCGCGACGACGGGTTCAGGCTACCTCCGCCGGGCATGTAGAGCGATTGGGCCCCGGAGCCGTCGACCTCGTGCACAAAGTCGATCAGGCCGAGGCCGTCTTCTTCGGCCGGCTCGAGGATCACCGCCCCTGCGCCGTCTCCGAAGATCACGCAGGTGGCCCGATCGGTGTAGTCGATGATCGACGACATCACGTCGGAGCCGATCACCATCACTTTCTTGTGCATCCCCGTGGCGACGTATTGCGCACCGGTCTGCAGGGCATACAGAAAGGCTGAACACGCTGCGGACAGATCGAATCCCCAGACTCCCTGGGCGGCTAGTTTGTGCTGCACCAGGCAGGCGGTCGATGGGAAAAACATGTCCGGGGTAACGGTCGCAACCAGAATGGCTTCGAGGTCTGATGCCGCGATGCCACGCTGGGCCAGGGCTTTGCGTCCGGCTTCGGCGGCTAGATCGCTGGTCGCGACTCCCTTGTCGACCAGGTGGCGTTCGCGGATTCCCGTGCGCTCGAGGATCCAGTCGTTAGAGGTTTCAACCATTTTTTCCAGGTCAGCGTTGCTCAGAATGCGGGGTGGGACGTAGGTACCGAGGGCGCTGATCTTGACGCGCACGGGTTGACTCACTCTGTGATCTCCAGCCATGAAGTGGGAAACGGATATTGTGCGGCACGGGCCGCCAGCATGTCCAACGCTAAGTTACCTGCAGACATGTACCACCATCGCAGAATGCGCTTTCCAGCTTGGCCACATAACACATTTTCTGAAAGCCATACTCCAGCAAAAGCCGCGCCAGATACCGCGTTCCGGCTCTGGACTCATGAGACCTGTCACAAAATTGGGCACCTCGGCTAGCCTCTTGCGAGTGCAACAGCTCTGAACTCGGGTCGCTTGGAAAGGGGATCAGAGCTGCTGAGGATGGCCAACATGCAACGAACTCGTATCGCTGCGACGCTCGCCCTGTGCATTGGCATCGCTCTTTTTAGCGGATGCGCGGCGATGGGCGCTGGCAATGGTTCGAGTGGTCAGACATCGTCAGGCGTCACAGTTTCGCCCGGATCAAGCACCGTCCGCGCGGGCGACACCCAGCAGTTCACCGCCAAGGTCACCGCTGCCATGGATCAGACGGTCGTCTGGTCAGTAAACGGCGTGATGGGCGGAAACTCCACCGTTGGCACCATCAGCACCGCTGGACTTTACAAAGCGCCCGCAGCCCTCCCCACCCCCGACTCCGTAAGCATTGAAGCGACGTCCTCGTCCGACAAGACCCTCTCCGGCAAGGTCATGGTCATGCTGGAGAATCCGGTGCCGACCGTGACGGCGGTATCCCCCACCGCCGTCCCGGTTGGAAATTTCACGCTCACCATCACGGGGAGCAAGTTCGTGAACGGCGCCAAGGTCATGTTTGCCGGACAGACGTTGACCACAAAGTTTGTTTCGGCGACGCAGTTGACCGCAACCGGCACGACGACCTCCGCACAGAACGGGACGTCCGTCCAGGTCAGCGTGGTCAATCCTGATCCCGGCTCCATCACATCCTCGACCATCATGGTGAAGGTCGGCGCATCGGGCATAGTGGTTCGCCTTTCCCCTCCCCGTGCAAACCTGCGTCCGGGGGAGACGGTACAGTTCAAGGCAACTATCACGGGAACTACGAATCCTAACGTCGTCTGGAAAGTGAACAGCGCGCCGGGTGGGAATACGACGGTCGGCACGATTTCCACAACCGGCTTGTACACAGCGCCCGCCGGTCTCACAGGCTCAACCGTCACTATTGGCGCGCCCAGCGTGGAAGATCCGCAGTCCAACAATGCGCCCTCTTTTGTCACCCTATTAAGCAACCTCCCCGTCGTGACCGCGGCCCTCCCCGCTCCTCTGCCCGTCGGAAACTTCACCATCGCGGTGAGCGGCACCAATTTCCTGAACGGCGCGCAAGTGATTTTCGACGGCGTCATGCTGCCGACGACCTTCGTCTCGGCAACCAGCTTGAGTGCCTCCGGAAACGCCGCGAGCGCGGGTACGATTCCGCTGCAGGTGATTAACCCGGGCGCTGGTTCGCCCACATCGAACATCTTGCAGGTACAGGTTGGCTCCGGCAATAGCGGAGTCACCTCGGCTGCCGCGGCTCGCCTGCTCGAACAATCGACCTTCGGCCCGACTCCTGCCTCAATTCAGCACGTGCAGACGGTTGGGATGCAGTCATTCCTGAACGAGCAATACGCCGCCACGGCCTCCACTTATCCGGCGCCGGGAGCAAACGACGACATCACGGTCGTGAAGCAGCGATTCTTCACAAACGCGCTCACCGGTCAGGACCAGCTCCGCCAGCGCGTGGCATGGTCGCTGGCACAGACTTTCGTGGTATCGAACCAGAAGATCGGCGATCCCAGCGCATTCACTTCCTGGATGAACATGCTCCAGAAAGATGCGTTCGGCAATTTCTCGACGCTGCTCAATGACGTCACCTTGAGCCCGACCATGGGCCATTACCTCGACATGGTACGGAACGATAAGCCAGATCCGAATTCCGGAGCTCAGCCCAACGAGAACTACGCGCGCGAAATTCTGCAGCTGTTCTCAGTTGGGCTGGCGCAACTGAATCCGGACGGCACGCCCCAAGTTGACGGCAACGGCGTTCCCCTCCCCACCTACACGCAGGACACGATCATCGGCTTCGCCCACGTCTTCACGGGCTGGGCCTACCCGACGAAAGCCGGGCAGACAGCCTCGTTCTATAACGGCGAGTACTACGGCGGGCCGATGATTCCGTTCGACAACCACCACGACACCGGCCAGAAGCTTCTACTGAATGGAGTTGTGCTGGGCTCCGGCGGTACGACGCAGTCGGACCTGACGGCGGCGCTCCAGAACATCTTCACGCATCCCAACGTCGGGCCCTTTATCTCGAAGCAGTTGATCCAGCACCTGGTCACCAGCAATCCGAGTCCGGCGTACGTGTCACGCGTCACCGCTGTCTTTAACGACAACGGCAGCGGCGTCCGTGGCGACATGAAGGCCGTGGTCAACGCGATCCTCATGGACAGCGAGGCCCGTCGTGGCGACGATCCCACGCAGGTGCAGTCCAGCGACGGTCATCTGAAGGAGCCTGTGCTCTTCATGATGAACTTGTTGCGCGCTACCAACGCTACATCCGATGGGGCGAACTTGCAGAACTATGCGTCGGACATGAAGGAAGAGCCCTTCGAATCGCCGACCGTATTCAACTTCTATCCACCGGATAACGGCATCCCTGGCACCACCCTGCTGGGACCGGAGTTCCGCATCTTCAACAGTACGACGGCGATCTCGCGGATCAATTTCGTGAACGACCTGGTGTACGGCAGCGTGAGCAGCACCACTAAGACCGACATCTCCGCTTACGTAGCGCTGGCGTCGAATCCTCCGGAACTGGTGGATTCGCTCAGCAACGTGCTGACGCACGGCCCGCTGTCTGACGGCGCCCGCAACACCATCATCACCACCGTTACGAATCTGACGGATAACACCAAGCGAGCCAGGACCGCGCTGTACCTGATCGGCAGCTCGTCACAATTTCAGGTTGCACACTAAGGGGAAAGCATCATGGGCAAATGGAATCGCAGAGATTTTCTGAAGACCACTTGCTGTTCAGCAGCTGCGGGTTTCGCGGCTGCCAGCTTCAGCCGCTTCGGGCTGGTGAATGCTCTCGCCCAGAACGCCTCCGACTACAAGGCGCTGGTCTGCGTCTTCTTGTTTGGTGGCAACGACAGCAACAACATGGTGATCCCATACGACACCACTGGCTACAACGGGTACAAGTCCGCACGCGGCGGCCTGGCTCTTGCTCAGGGATCGCTGCTACCGGTTACTCCCCCAAGTATCGGCTCGCCCTTCGCATTCCATCCCCGTTTCGCGGGGATGCAGTCCCTGTTTAACAACAAGCATCTTGCCGTGCTCGCGAACGTCGGAACGCTCATCCAGCCCACCAGTGCCTCGCAGTTCCGCCAGGGCGGAGTGCCCGTGCCGATGAACTTGTTCTCGCACTCGGATCAGGAAGCACAGATGCAGACGGCTATCCTCGACAAAGTCGCGGAAACAGGCTGGGCGGGACGCACGGCAGACAAGATTCAGTCCATCTATGGTGGCAACTTCCCGATCATCATCTCGCTGGCCGGCACCAACATCTTCTGCGAAGGCGTGGTGGCCCAGTCCATCCAGTCGAATGGCAACCCCACACAATTGCTGAACGGCTTCGGAGGCGGAACTGAATCTAACGCTCGTCTCTCGGCCCTGCAGAGCTTGCTGACGTTCGATAACGGTTTGTCGCTCATCCAGGCAGCCAGCACGACCACTGGCAACGCGATTCAGAATGGCCAGACGCTCGCTGCCGCGTTGGCAACGGGCACACCGTTTGCGACCCAGTTTCCGAAGAATTCATACTTCGCGAGCCAGTTGCAGCAGGTGGCGAAGATCATCCAGGTGCGCGCAGCTCTCGGGTTACAGCGTCAGATATTCTTTGTTTCCATGGGCGGATTCGATACGCACAGCGGCCAGTTGACGCAACAGGATTCGCTGTTCAACGACATGAACCAGTCGCTAAACGCTTTCTATCAGGCCACGACAGAAATGGGCGTTGCGAACAACGTGACCACTTTCACCCTGTCGGATTTCGGCCGCACCTATCAACCTAACAGCGACGGTACGGACCACGCCTGGGGCTCGCATCACCTGATCATGGGCGGCGCCGTGAAGGGCGGCGACTTTTACGGAACCTTCCCAACGCTGGCAGTGAACGGTCCCGACGACGGCACGGGCCAGGGTCGGTGGGTTCCGACGACCTCGGTCGATCAGTACGCCGCAACCTTGGCACAATGGTTCGGGGTGGCGCCGGCAGACTTGCCGTCGATTTTCCCGAACCTCGCGAACTTCCCGACGCAGACGTTGGGAATCATGGGTTAGAGCAGCGCATCCCCTGAAACAAAAAGAGGCCACGCCATCAACGACGCGGTCTCTTTAATTTTTGCGATTGAGATGCAGTCTTACGCGCTTTTGCGTGCTCCGGCCGCCAACGACACGACTCCTGCCAGCACCAGCACGCCGGCCACGAGCGGAGGCAAACGATCGCTGTGCTCGGTCTGCACGCCGATCTTCGCGTCGCCGATCTTCACACCGTGATCTTCCTTGTGCGGAATCGGCACGACAAACGCCAACAGGCCAAGCACCAGCAGAATTGCTCCCAACATCGTCAAACCCTTCATGTCGCCCACCCCACTTTGCGCAGTTGCGCTACCCGAGAACTCATCTTCACACGGACAGAAAGTTCTGCTATCCGGTTTCGTCTTTCCTGAAACAATTTCTCCGCGATGATGAGGAATTCTGATGAAAGTGCGGAGAAGCCGTGAAGATCCAGCCAACTCAATTATTCATAAATTACGATTGCTTGGTTAACGAATCAGGTGTTGTCTGTAGCCAGTCAGCAAAGACGCAGCAGAAAATCGACTATCGGCCGGAGTAGCGCCTAAGGTCGGTGAATTTGCGAGCCAACCTCGGCCTAGATGATGAAAAAGAAAAAGCCAGGCACCGGGAACCCACTGCACACGCAAGAGCTCGTTACCGTTGCTTCCTTCCGGACCTGGCGGGGTTGGCGAGAACGCGTCGCGCGGGACCGATACCTGACCCTGAGTAGTCTACCATCCGTCGCTGGAACGAACGTACCCTTCCCTTTGCAATCTAAAAAGCGAACAATAGACAGATTCCATGCCCGTGGCGCGCGCCAGATCGTCAACCATCACGCTCTCTGCTGCCATTGAGCGCTACTTCCAGGTGTCTCTCTTCTTGTTAGTTCTCACCGGATTTGGCACGCTGGCCGAAACCGGCGCCGTCGACGCACCCACGATCACCTTGGTAGGCCTCGCCCTTTTATTTCGCGGATATCTTCTGAGCAAGCGCAGCGATTACCAGATGCCGACGCGCTGGACCAACTACCTGACGCTGGCCTACGTATTGTTTTTCTTCGCTGACTACACGATGCTGTCGCGCAGCTTTCTGACAGCGACCGTGCATCTGGTGCTATTCGGCATGGTGATCCGCATCTTTTCAGTTCACAAGGAACGCGACTACTACATGCTGTCGGTGCTCGCGTTCATGATGGTGCTCGCGGCCGCGGTGCTCACGGTAGACAGCGTTTTCCTGTTCGCCTTCGCAGCATTCATGTTGATGGCGGTCGTCACCTTCGTGTTGATGGAAATGCGGCGTTCTTGCCAGACCGCCAACATACCGGCCCGCGAGCCGCTGGATACTACTACCTACCGCCGGATGGCCTTTTTTCTTGCCGGCACTTCCCCGGCCCTGGTCGTGCTTATTCTGGCCGGGGCATCCGCGATCTTTTTCCTGCTACCGCGCACGTCCGCCGGATACTTGGGCTCGTTCGCTTCCGGCAGTGACATGGCCACCGGTTTCAGTGATCGCGTACAACTCGGAAGCATCGGGCAGATTCAGCAATCGAGGTCAGTCGTAATGCACATCCAGATCGATGGGGATACGCGCGGCACCTTCGATCTGAAATGGCGTGGGGTTGCGTTGAGCCGCTTTGACGGAAAAGTGTGGTCCAATCCAGTCGAGCAGTATCCGATCCTGCGTCAGCCGGATGGCCGCTTTCCGTTGTGGAGCAACGCGACAGGATCTGGACCAAAGACGGCCCGCAGCATCCACTATCGCGTGCTGATGGAGCCGATTGGCACCAACGTCTTTTTCGTGGCTCCCAAGCCCCGATTCCTTACGGGTGCTTACCGCGTTCTGGGGACGGACCGCGGCGGAGCCGTTTACAATCTCGATGCCAGCCACGCGGTCAGCCTCTACGACGTAGACTCGGATCTCGCCGAGCCCAAGCCTCAAGACCTTGAGAAGGTGATCGCGCCGAATCCGCCAGAAATGATGGAGTACCTCAGCCTGCCACCCACTCTCGATGGCCGCATTCCTGATCTGGCCAGGCAGATCGCGGGATCCTCAACCAATTCTTATGATCGAGCGACTGCGATCGAACGCTACCTGATGACCAAGTTCGGCTACACGCTGGAGCTCCCGCGCGTCGCGCCCAAAGATCCACTTGCCGAATTTCTTTTTGTTCGCAAACGCGGGCATTGCGAATACTTTGCCTCGTCGATGGCAATCATGCTGCGAACCCTCAACATCCCATCACGCGTGGTCAACGGATTTCGCACCACTGAGTTCAACGACGTTACGGGAAACTACGTGGTGCGGGCGAGCAGCGCTCACTCCTGGGTGGAAGCGTATTTCCCCGGCTATGGTTGGGCCAGCTTCGATCCCACGCCTGGAGCATCGTTGGGCAGCGCCACCGGTTGGGACCGCGTCAGCCTGTACGTGGATGCTATGGCATCGTTCTGGCGCGAGTGGGTGGTCAATTACGACGCCAACCACCAGAAGGCTTTGGGCGAAGATGCGATGCAGGGTAGCCGTACTTTGCTCGAGGGAATGCGCGACCGCGTTGAGCGTTGGTACGAACGAATGCTCGCTCGCGCCCGTCACGCCCAACAGTCCATCTCCAATTCGCCTCGCCGATGGTCCGCAGTTGCAATTGTTTCGTGCCTGATATTGCTGGTCGTAGCTAATTTCAGAAATCTGCGCCGTTGGATGAATGAAAGAGCGCTGGCCGTCCACCCCGAGGCTGCTCCGAGCCGGGCAGCGGCTTTGTGGTATCAGCGCATGCTGAAATGGCTTGGAAGGCAGGGATGGAAAAAGACCGATGTACAGACGCCGCAGGAATTCCTTACTTGTATTGAAGATCCTCTAACCCGCAAACGCTTGGAGGATTTTACGCGAGCCTACGAAGCTGCCCGATTTGGGGAATCGTCCGAGGAAGCGCGCCGACTCCCTGAGTTGTACGAAGAGATGATTTCCGCCGAGCGCAAGTAAGCAGGCCTTACTTGCCGAAACGCCACACAACCCCACCACCTACCAGATAGTTGTGCTGACGGCTCTTTCCGGTGTCAACCAGGATATCGGGTGTACCGGACCAGAAGTCTCGCGCCTCGCCGCGCAAAGTGAACCGCGACTTCAGCCTGACGTCGAGACCGATTCCGATCTGCATCACGCCCGTTGTGCTCGACTTCGCCCCGCTGGCGCCTCCAAACTCCAAGTGATCGGCCGGACGGAAATGCCCGAAACCGCCGCCTGCACTGATCCATGGCGAGATCGCGGTGGTGGCAAAAATATTGGCGCGCAGTGACGGCGTCACGAAATACGACTGGTAGCTGGCGGGCACGGAGTTGGCGGCGAAGTTGAGATCCTCGTCCATGTTAATCACCGCAGGAACCTCGAAGGTCACGCGCGTGAAGCCTTCGCCCCAGATGTGGCGCCCGTAGTTGATCTCGAACGTCAATCCCTTGCCGAAGTGAACGTTGTTATCGAAGAGATTCGTGCCCTTGACGCCCTGGTTGCTGATGAACGTTCTTCCGATGATGCCCGTCAGCTCATTGCTCTGGGCAAACGCGCTGGCCGTCAGCATCGCTACTGTCACCAAAGCTGCCATCGAAAGCCGTTTCGGGGACATCTTTCCTCCAAGGGAAGGGTGAATTTTGGGATTATGGCTCGGGATAGGTTAGCACGGCGTCAGCCATTTCACGACCCGCGCGTACTGCTTTCCTGGATACCCGCGTTCCGCTCTCGGGACTGCAGCGAAGCTGGTGCAACCCGAGTGTTAAAATAATGAGATTGCATGTCGAACTCAAGCACAACTGCAAAGCCCGCCAACCGCGAAATTACTGAGCCGTCAGAAGGCACGCCTAGAAAAAAGGTTGGCTTCGTCAGCCTTGGATGTCCGAAGAATCTGGTGGATTCCGAGGTCATGATGGGCATGCTGACACAGGCGGGCGCCCAGCTGACCCAGCACGCCGAAGACGCGGAAATCATCGTCGTCAACACCTGCTCGTTCATCGACAGTGCCCAGCAGGAATCCGTGAACACGATTCTCGAGATGGCCAAACACAAGGTTGACGGCCATGCGCGCAAACTGGTGGTCGCCGGATGTCTGGTAGAACGCTTTCGCGACGAAATCCAGAAAAACATTCCGGAAGTTGACGCCGTGGTAGGTACGGGCGAGTTAGAGAAGATTCTCGCTGCGGCTGGAGTGGCTTCGCCCAGCACGGACTCCCCGTTCAAGATTCTGACGTCCCGCGCCGAAGGCGATGCCCGCGAGGCCCAGGGACGCTTTTCCCGCGAGACCTGGGACGGCGCCATCGCCGACCTGCCCAATTATCTCTACGACGAAACCACACCGCGCGTGCTGGCGACCCCTTCGCACACGGCGTACATCAAGATCGCCGAGGGCTGTGATCATCCCTGTACCTTCTGCATCATTCCGCAGCTGCGCGGCAAGTTCCGTTCACGCCGCTTTGAATCGGTAGTGGCCGAAGCGGAACAATTGGCGAAACGTGGTGTCCGCGAAGTCACCCTCATCGGGCAAGACACCACGTGTTACGGAGAAGACTTCGGCCTTCAGGATGGGCTCCCGTTGCTTCTGCAGAAGCTGGCGGCGATTCCGGACTTGCGCTGGGTACGTTTTCTGTACGCGTATCCGAACAAGATCACAAATCGCCTGCTCGAGAGCATCGCTGCCAGCGACAAAATCTGCTCCTATGTCGACGTGCCCTTGCAGCACGCCTCGCCGGCCGTACTGAAACGCATGAAGCGTGGCGGGGGCGCCGACGTTTTCCTCCGCACCCTCGAAAAGATGCGGCGCATCATTCCGGGAGTGACGCTGCGGAGCTCGTTCATCGTTGGCTTCCCCGGCGAGACCGAAAAAGAGTTCGAAGAACTCTGCGACTTCGTGAAAGAGGCGCAATTCGATTGGATGGGTGCGTTCGGCTACTCCGACCAGGATGGCGCTGCTGCCTACTCCCAGGAGAAGAAAGTTCCGGGCCGCGAGATTGAGCGTCGCCGAAAGCGCCTGATGCAGATTCAGAAACAGATCAGCAAGAAACGCAAGAAGGCTCTCGTTGGCAAGGAATTTGATCTCGTATTGGAAGGTATCTCAGACGAGACCGATCTGTTGCTCGAAGGCCGGACGCCTATGCATGCCCCTGAAATTGATGGCAAGGTCTTCGTCAATGACTTTCCGGAGGGGATTACTCCGGAGCCGGGACAGTTCTACCACGTCGAAATCACAGAAGCCCACGACTACGACCTGGTCGCGAAAATCCTCTAAGGACACTCGTGCAAAGCCCGCGCCGCGCGTGCCGTTGCAGCCGTAGGTCCGACAGGACACCGGGTTCGGGCCTGAGTATAATGGTCCCCCTCTAATCCGTCGTCGACCCGCGAACTCTCACAAACCGTCTGCATCCCGGCCCCGCCCGACCACTATTCCAAGGAGATCGCGATGAGCTTACTCGATTCATTGAAGGACGTCCTGAATCAATACGGCAACTCTTCGACGCAGAACACCGCCAACGCCACTGCGCATTTTGACCAGGTTTCGCAGGCCGCACCTCCGAGTGTCATCGCCGAAGGACTGGCGGCCGTTTTCCACTCCGATCAGACACCCGCATTTGGCAACCTGGTGGGCAGTCTCTTCAACCAATCGAACGGCGAGCAAAAAGCTGGCCTGCTGAATCAACTCTTAGCATCGGTCGGCCCATCGGCCCTATCGCAGTTGGCGGGAGGCGGAGCCCTGGCCAGCCTTCTCGGTGGCGCAACCACAAGCGTCACGCCCGAGCAAGCCAACCAGATCTCGCCGGAGGTTGTTCAGCAGATCGCTAATCACGCCGAGAAAAATGATCCGTCGATCATCGACAAGGCGAGCTCTTTTTATGCGCAGCACCCGACGCTGATCAAAACCTTAGGCGGTGCCGCTCTATCAATTGCGCTGGCGAAAGTGGCGGAACGCCAGAAGGCCGCCTAGCCGTTCTCGCGGTTCGAACGCCCTGAGCTGACGGAAAGCAAGTTGGCGAGGTCGCATCGGGCCCTGTATTGGCAGGCCCAGGAGGAACTATATGCTCGCATTGCTGTGGGAATTACTGATCGGGCTCATTGTCGGAGCTTTGGCAAAATTCGTCATGCCCGGGAAAGATCCCGGCGGCATCTTCATCACTATGGCGATCGGAATCGCCGGTTCTATTGGCGCAACATTTCTCGGTCAGATGATCGGCTGGTACAGGCAGGGCCAGTCCGCCGGGTTCATCATGTCGGTCCTCGGCGCCGTGCTCATCCTTTGGATCTATCGGCTCATCAAAGCCAGAACGGCCGCGTAACTCTCGTACGCTACAACCTCGCCCTCGCGCTACGTTGCGACGAGGGCTCCAGCTAGCGCTCTCGGGTTGGGAGCAGTATGGGCGTCTGTCCCCGTTTATCTGCCAATCTTTTTTGTGAGATCATCCCTATCAGTCCGATGCCTAAATCCTCCAACCTGCGCTGCCCGATTTGCAAGAAGGCGGTCAAATCGAGCAATCCCGACTATCCCTTCTGTAGCGAACGATGCCGTACTGTCGATCTCGGCAAGTGGGCCAGCGGCCAGTACGTGATTTCTTCTCCGCTGAAAGATACCGCTGACGAATTCGAAGTGGAATCGGACGCGGGCCGCTCCGATGACGATGAGTAACACCGCAGCGCCTCCGTCACGAATCGAAGCAAACGGAGGGAAGGCGCCTCTTTGGGCAACCTTGGTCACGACCTACTTTGGAGTGGGACGTCTGAAGCCCGGCCCCGGAACATGGGGTTCACTTGCCACGATCCTTACATGGGCAGTGCTCTCGCACTTCTTGCCTGCGGCCTCAGTCGTACCCACAAACATCGCACTGGCCGGCCTTGCCGTTGCGGTTGGTATCCCGGCTGCCACCCGCGTGGCTCGCGCTTCCCAAGTGAAAGACCCGCAATTCGTCGTCATCGACGAGACCGCCGGCCAACTCATCACGCTGATTGGCGCTCCTCTGACTTGGAAATCTTTTTTGGCGGGCTTTATTCTTTTCCGTGCATTCGATATCGTGAAACCACCGCCCGTTCGGCAGTTAGAGCGCTTACCGGAAGGTACCGGAATCGTGGTGGATGACGTAGCGGCCGGCCTGTACGGACTGATCGTGATGCAGATTCTTCTACATTTCGGACTGTTCGGACGCTAGTCGCAAAGCATCTAACACATCGAGTGAACCGAGTCTCATGGCGATTTCGTTGTTGGGGAAGAAAAACGTAAACGGGAAGCCTCACATCGAGAGCGTGGCCCCCTCTGCGGCCTTGCCTGGTGGTGAAATTCGGATCAACGGCAGCGGCCTGCGCCCGACGGAACTGAAGCGCCCACGCGTTCAATTTGGAGAGATCGACGGCGCCGTCGTTATCAGCTCCGACGCATTTGTGGTCGCTCGCGTCCCTGAAGGAGCAACTTCCGGTCCTGTTGTGGTCGCCGCCAATGGTGCGATCAGCAACTCGCAGGTGGTTCGCGTCGCGGTCCCTATCGCCGACAATCTGCACCCCGTCACCAACCCCGCCATCGATGCGGAAGGCAATATCTTCGTCACGTTTTCGGGGAGCCGCGGACAACAGGTTCCGGTCTCGCTCTTTAAGATCGATACCAACTACGCCGTCAAGCCGTTCCTCTCGAACTTGATGAACGCCACCTCGATCGCGTTCGATCGCGAAGGGCAGATGTATGTTTCCTCGCGCCATGATGGCACCGTTTATCGCGTCGCGCCGAACGGCACTATGTCTTCCTATGCCGAGGGCATGGGCGTCGCCACTGGCATCGCCTTCGACCGTGATCAGAATCTCTATGTGGGCGACCGCAGCGGAACCATCTTCAAGATTGGGCGCGATCGCCAGACGTTCGTCTTCGCTACGCTGGAACCGAGCGTCTCCGCTTATCACCTGGCTTTTAACCCGGTGGGAGATTTGTTCGTCACGGGCCCGACGACATCCAGCTTCGACTCCGTCTATCGCATCGACACTCACGGCACCGTTTCGAGCTTCTTCCGAGGTCTCGGGCGGCCGCAAGGCTTGGCCTTCGATGTCGACGGCAATCTCTACGTCGCCGCCTCGCTTGCAGGCAAACGCGGCATCGTGAAGATTACGCCCGACGGGAAAGCCAATATTGAAGTCGCGGGACAAAATCTCGTCGGCCTGTGCTTCGCCCCTGGGCGCTCAGCCGTGTTGGCCACGACGGGAGCCGTGCATCATCTGTCCTGGAACATTGCAGGCTTGCCACTCCTTCCGGAATAGGTCTACGCGGGCTGAAGTCCGAACCCGCTGCGGGTCTGAAGTCTGACGAAAATGGCAAGGGCACGACTTCAGTCGTGCCACACTCCACACGAATTAACCGGCGCTTCAGCGCCTGGGGTGCCCTTCTGAAGCAAGATCCCGATAGTCAGCGCTGAGCGTCTCCAGTTCATCCGCGAGGGGAAACGTTGAAACGTCGTATCGCCGTGTGGGCGGCTGTCGGACTTCTCGTAGCTGTTGCCTGGTGGATCTATGCCCTCGCCTGGGCTCCGACGCCAATCACCATGACCGGGCCCATCGTTTGGACGCTTCTACGATTCACTTGCCCGGTGATCATATTGGGTACATATCTTCATGTTGGCATATCGCTGTTTTGGGTACTTGTTGCGAATACCGCAACCTATGCCTTGATTGGACTGATCGTCGAAAGTCTCCGCTGGCGAGTGGGTCCAGCGAACTGATCGAACTCGTCCACACCGTACCTATCGGAGATATCCCATCATTTAAACTGCTAGCGTGAATGCAGAGATCATTGCCATCGGCTCAGAACTCCTGACGCCGTTTCGGCAGGACACCAACTCGCTTTACCTGACCGAGAAACTCAACCAGTTGGGCGTGGAAATTGTGATCAAGACGATCGTGGGCGACAGCCGCCCTCGCCTGGTTTCGGTCGCGCAGCATGCCTTATTCCGCTCTGACATCGTCATTTTCATGGGAGGCTTAGGTCCGACGGAGGATGATCTAACCCGCGAAGCTGTCGCCGAAGCCCTCGGCCTTGAACTCCATCGCGATGAAGAAATTCTTGAAAAACTGAAGCAGCGCTTCGCCGCCCGCGGTTACAAGATGACCCCCAACAATTTCCAGCAAGCTGACGTAATCGCGGGCGCCGTCGTGCTGCCAAATCCCAACGGCACCGCTCCGGGACAATGGATTACAGGCAAATATGAGGGGCGCGACCGCCTGATCATTCTGCTTCCCGGCCCGCCATTCGAACTGCGCGCCATGTTCGACGAACAATGCTTCGAACGCCTGCGCGCCAAGTTGCCGCCTGCCTACATCGCGACCCGCGTCCTGAAAGTCGCCATGTTAGGCGAGTCGCTGGTCGACTCCCGCGTTGCCCCGATCTACAAGCGCTACACCGATGTGCAGACGACTATCTTGGCGGGCGCGGGCGACATCCAGTTCAACTTGTTCACGCGCGCAGATTCCATGGAAGCTGCCCAGCAGCGCGTCGACGACCTGGCCGGCGAGATCGAAGACGAGTTGGGCGACGCCTTGTATGCAAGCAAAGGCGAATCGCTCGAGCAGATAGTCGGCTATTACTTGCAAATGAGGAATTCAACCCTGGCGGTGGCCGAGTCCTGCACCGGCGGCCTGCTCGCAGACCGCATCACCAGCACCAGCGGAAGCTCGCGATACTTCTTAGGAGGAGCGATTGTCTACTCCAACGAATTGAAAACCGCTTTCGCTGATGTCCCGAAGACTCTGCTCGCTAAGCATGGCGCCGTAAGCCGCGAGGTGGCGGTTGCCATGGCAGAGGGAATTCGCAAGCGCTGCAAAGCCACATTCGGCATCGGGATCACCGGAGTGGCCGGTCCCAGCGGGGGAAGTGAACAAAAGCCGGTGGGATTGGTCTATCACGCGTTAGCGAGCGAAAGGGAAACCCAAGTCGAAGAGCGCAACTTTCCGGGTGACCGCAAACGGGTTCGATGGTTTGCCTCACAGATGGCACTCGACATGGTCCGCCGAAAGTTGATGTAAGTCGCGGTGCGTTTTATGGGAAGCGATAGCCACCGACTGTCCCCCGCGGGCCTCGGCAGTTAAATCCGATGCGACTCTTCATCGCCCTCGACATCGACGACCAGATCCGCCAGCGCATCGGACGATTCCTCGAAGGCGTCAGCGGCTTCAGCCCAGATGCCCGGTGGGTTCCTCTCGAGTCATTACACATCACTCTGAAATTCATCGGCGAGAAACCGCCAGAAATCATCCCGTCCCTGCAAAAGGCCCTCGACAACGTGAGCGTGCCGCCTTTCGACCTGACCTTCTCCGGCACGGGTTTCTTTCCAACCCCTAAATCGCCACGCGTCTTCTGGATCGGAATTCAAGCGCCGCCGGAACTCCAGAAACTCGCCGCCGCCATCGACAACACCAGCGCTCAATTTGACATTCCGAAAGAAGATCGAGCCTTCAGCCCGCACCTGACCTTGGCTCGCAAAAGCGGAGGCTCCGGATCGCCCCGAAAGCAAAAAGATGACCGACCTAACCGGGTCTTCCGGCGCCTGCAGGAGAAATTAGCGACAATGCCGGCGCCAGAGTTTGGTACCATGACCGCCCGCGAGTACTTTCTATATCAGAGTCAACTCTCGCGGAATGGTTCGCGCTACACCAAGCTACACAGCTTCAAACTCTCATAACGTCGCACCGCTGAAAATCGTGAGCCCATACTTTTTCACCGCGCTGCTTAGCTATCTTTCCGGATCGATCCCGTTCGGCTATTTGCTGGTGCGCCTTTTTCGCGGAGAAGACATCCGGGCCAGTGGCAGCGGAAACATCGGCGCGACTAACGTCTCGCGCAAGTCGCCCAAGCTCGGCCTCCTCACCCTGGTTTTCGATGCCCTCAAAGGACTCGTACCGGTACTGCTGGCTCTGTCGTTTGCGCGGCGTTGCGGAGAAGACCCATATATCCTCGCCTCGCTGGCGGCCTTCTCTGCCATCGTTGGCCACATTTTTCCCGTCTGGCTGCGCTTTCGCGGCGGCAAAGGCGTCGCCACGGGCCTGGGCAGCTGGATCGGACTCGCCCCCAAGGGTGTGCTCGTCATGGTCATCGTTTTCGTGATCATGGTTGCGCTGTTCCGCTACATCTCTCTCGGTTCGATCACGGCGGCCGCAATTTTTCCGCTGGCAGCGCGCCTGCTTCACGACTTTCACGAAACGCCCGCGGTGCTCGCCTTTATGGCCGCCTCTTCCCTGCTCATCATCGCTAAGCATCATCGCAATGTCCGCCGATTGATGGCAGGCACGGAAAGCAAATTTCGTTCAGGACGAAAATGAGCGAAATCGCCGTCATCGGAGCAGGCGCATGGGGCACGGCTTTATCGATCGTGGCCGCACGCAGCGGGAACCATCGTGTGCGTCTGTGGGCCTACGAACCTGAAGTTCGCGCATCCATCACCAAGCGGCGGGAGAATGAACTCTTTCTGCCCGGCCAGCCCATTCCTGAAAAGGTCGCCGTAACGGGCGATTTCGCCGAAGCTCTCGCGAACGCGAGCATCGTCATCAGCGTGATGCCGTCCAATCACTGCCGTCGGCTTTTCGAGGGAATGCTCCCGTACCTGCGGCCAGAAATGTTGTTCGTCAGCGCGACCAAGGGACTCGAGGAAGATTCTTTGTTGCGCATGACTGAAGTAATCTCGCAGGTCTTGAGCGGCGGCGCGGGATTTCGTCCAAGGCTGGGTGCCCTAAGCGGCCCCTCGTTCGCAAAGGAGGTCGCGCGCGGGGATCCCACAGCGGTCGCCATCGCGTCCCCCGACCTGGACCTTGCTCATACAGTTCAGCAGGTATTGAGCGATCCTCGCTTCCGCCTTTACACCAATGACGACGTGGTGGGCGTCGAACTCGGAGGCGCACTGAAAAATGTAGTTGCGATCGCCGCAGGCGTATGCGATGGCCTTGGGCTGGGCCACAATTCCGTGGCCGCCCTTATTACGCGCGGCCTGGCCGAGATCACGCGCCTTTGTGTCGCATGCGGAGGACAGCGGGAGACCATGGCCGGGCTCGCTGGCCTGGGGGACCTGGTTCTAACCTGTACGGGAGGTCTCTCACGAAACCGCACCGTCGGCGTAGAGTTGGGGCGCAAAAGGAAACTGCCTGACATCATCGCCGGAATGCACGGCATGGTCGCCGAGGGCGTCCTCACAACCAATGCAGCAGTAGGACTGGCCAAGGCTCGCGGAATCGAGATGCCCATCAGCGAGAAGATGCACGCGATCTTGCACGAGGGAAAATCGCCCAGCGAAGCCATCCACGAATTAATGACGCGCAGCGCAAAGAGCGAAACCGGATTCTAGCCCGCCACTCTTGAAAATTCTCCCAGGAACTTCTCCTCCATTGTCAGCGCTTCGCATTCCCGATCGATGGCGGCATACTCCGTCACATGCTTTGCTCGAAAGGCCTCGTACGCTTCCTTCGAAGTCCAAAAATCGAGCGTGAGGTACCGATCCAAATCCTTCAAGTCACGGTTTAACTCCGTGCGAATGAAACCCTCCGCAGTCCGAAACAAACGCGCCCAGGCACCGCGCGGCCCGTAGGTCTCTTCGAATTGCCGCTCGGCTCCCGGCCGTGGGCGGAACTGCCAGAGCACGAGATAGCTCGAGTCGTTACTGTTCACTGTTCCTCCCACAATGACACCGCCCCGGAGCCATCGGCTTTCGGCCTCTCTAGAAACATTAACAATAGGTCGTATATAGCTGAAACTTCGATATTTAAATCCGCCTCATTTCGCATGCCAAACCAGTGAGAAAGCCTTGCCCGGCTTCGTACTTTCGTAACGGCAAACCCACGCCAGATTGGTCGAACTCCGTTGAAATCAAAGTAAAATTTCACTTAATCCCCCAGACTTTGCCGTGCCTGTAACCACAGTGCCATTGTGCCTCTAAAAGTGTCCATCCCGGCGCGCATCCCGATCCTATACGTGATCCTGGGCGTACTGGTGGCTATCAGCGTTGTGCCCATGTATTTCTACTCGGCGCAGGTTGAGAGGGATAACCGAGAGCGCCTGAAGACCAACGAGAAGCTCCTGCAAAACACGGTAACGCGTTCCCTGGCCGACGAAATCTCTCAGCATGAGGCCTCGTTGCGCCTCATGCTCGGCAATGAGTCTTCCGCTATCCAGATTGCCAGCGCTGGCGATATCAGCGGTGCGCACGTGGAGCGTCCCGAACTGCGTGCTCTCTTAGAAAATTTTGTTTCGTCTTCGGCCGACATCGCATACGCCACCTTGCTCAATGCCGATGCCAAGGGAATCTCTGCCGGCAGAATTGCTCCTGACGCCTTCTTACGGCGCGAACTGGAACGAGGTTTCGCAGCCGCACGCGAGAACCGCATTTATAACGGTCAGGCGTTGGTCGTGGGCAGCGGCAAGTCAGCGCGTACGGTAGTCCTGGTCAGCAGCCCGGTCATGTATTCGGGACAGTTCGTGGGCATGATCGGCTCTGTCGTCGATCTCGACTTCCTGATCCGCCGACTGGAAGAAGTCAGGCGTTCCGGACTCACGCCCTACGTTGTCGATGCGCAGGGACGCCTGGTCGCAGCCAGTCATTCCGACTACGCCACCGGCCAGGACATGAAGAATCTCGAAATCGTGAAAAACTTCGTCGACGAAGGCAGCAAGGCACAGCTGGCGGCGACCAAAGAATTCACCATCCAGGACGGGAAAGAAAGCACCGAGATGTTGGGAACCTACAGCCCGGTTACAGAGTTGGACTGGGCCGTAGTCGTGCAAAAGCCGCGCCTGGAGGCGTACCAGGGCGTCTTCGAAATGCAGCACACAGCGCGCCTGCTCGCTCTGGCGGCCGTGCTCGCCAGCATCATGGTGAGCTTCTACGCCGCCCGGCGCATTGCCAATCCTCTGAAAGTCCTCACAGAGTCGAGCCGGGCCATTGCGCGTGGCGATTTCTCCAAGCGCGTTGAACTGCGTAGCCGGACCGAAATCGGTGAACTCGCTTCTACGTTCAACATGATGTCCGACGAACTCCAGCAGTTCGTGCAGGACCTGCAACGCGCCGCCGAAGAAAACCGCGCCTTGTTCCTCGGCTCCATCCAGATGCTGTCAGGCGCAGTCGACGAAAAGGACCCGTACACTCGCGGCCACTCCGATCGAGTCACGCGCTATTCGCTTCTCATCGCTCGCGAGATGAAGCTGGACGACAACTTTCTCGAGACCCTTCGCATTTCGGCGCAGCTCCATGACGTGGGCAAGATCGGCATCGAGGATCACATCCTGAAGAAACCGGGCGCGCTGACTCCGGAAGAGTTCGAGATCATGAAGACTCACACCACAAAAGGCGCCAACATTCTGCGCCCGGTGAGCCAACTCAAAGAGATGTTGCCCGGCATCGAGTTACACCACGAAGCGCTCGACGGCCGCGGCTATCCTTACGGATTGAAGGGAGACCAGATTCCCTTGCTGGCACGCGTCATCGCCGTGGCCGACACCTTCGATGCCTTGACCACGAACCGTCCGTACCAGCGCGCGTACGAACCACCGGAGGCTCTGCGCATCATTAACAATCTCGTCGGCAAGCGGCTAGATCCTGAAGCGGTAGCAGCGCTGGGTGTGGTGTATGCCCGTGGCGAAATCAAGGTTCGCAGACTCGTACGCGCACAGGCCGTGCCTCCGCCGCCAGGCCCGACCCAAGCGCCGGCTCCAACCACAGCGCCTGCGAACGAAAACATGGCAGCGCCCGCCCCGGTTCCCTCTTCGGAGTCGTCTACTGAAGTTGCGAAGGCCGCAACCGCCGCCACATCACCAACTCCTTCGCCAAGTGATCCCGTCGGAACCACGCGCTTTTAATCCTCGCGCATTTATTTTCGAAATCTGAACAGGTGAACAACATAGCCCGGACACAACCGGATAGTTGAAGATCGCCACCGCATTCCCCCCCGCAACCGCATGGGAAGGGCCCGACTTCAGTCGGGCCGCCTGACCTGCCCTCGACGCGGCTTTAGCCACTGAGGTTTGCTTTCCTCCAGCCCGGACCGCTCCCGCCTCTATAATGGAAGGTTGTTTCTTTGGCGCAGAAAGTACCTATGATTCAGACCCTTTTCGGTAGCCTCGAAGAAGAGCAAAAACCTAGTTTCCTCGACCGCATGAAGGAAGCGGTCACGCGCACCCGCGAGAACCTCGCCGAGCGCATCGAAGAAGCGGTTTCATTCAGCAAAGAGATCGACCGCAATACCCTAAACGACCTCGAGGCGACCCTGATTGGCGCCGACCTGGGCACCACCACGACTCATGAAGTGCTTGAGAAGTTGCGCGAGAAAGCCGACCGCAAGCAAATTAAAGATGTCGACGAGTTAAAGCGTCTCTTGAAGGAAGAGCTTCTGGCCATCCTCACCGCAACGAATTCGCGCCCGGTGCAGAAGGTTGATGGCACACCCGAGGTCATCCTCGTGGTGGGAGTGAACGGCACGGGCAAGACCACCACCATCGGCAAACTCGCGCAAGTGTTCCGGTCCCAGGGAAAGAATGTTCTGCTCTGCGCGGCTGACACCTTCCGCGCTGCTGCGATCGAGCAATTGGAGGTTTGGGGACAACGGACTGGAACCGAGGTCATCAAGACTAAAGCTGGGGGTGATCCGGCCGCCGTGCTATTCGACGCCCTGCAAGCCGCCAGCGCACGCAAAACCGACTACGTAGTCGTCGACACAGCAGGCCGCCTGCACACCAAGAGCAACCTCATGTTAGAACTCGAAAAGATGCGGCGCACCGCCCAGCGCATCATTCCCGGTGCGCCTCACGAAACACTCCTGGTGATGGACGCCACAACCGGGCAGAACGGACTACAGCAGGCCAAGTTGTTTACCGAGGCCGCTGGCGTAACAGGTATCGTGCTCACAAAACTCGACGGCACTGCAAAGGGCGGCGTTGTCGTCGCGATTTCCCGGGAGATGGGGGTTCCTGTTCGCTATGTCGGTGTCGGCGAGAAGGCCAGCGATCTCTTACCCTTCGATCCGAAGGAATTTGTAGATTCACTTTTCGCCTGACCGGATGGGATTCGAAATCATCACGTGAGGTGAAGATGACGAGTTCGTTGCGATTTCGCTTACAGAGGACGCTTGAACGGTTGCGCCGCTGGTGGAAAAACGAGCCTGACTTTCCCGCTGATCCCTTCTCCAACCGGATGGCCCCAGTCCGTCGCGGGCCGAAAGGTCGAAGCGGCGCGGCAGCGGTAGCGAAGCCGGACGAGGAGCCTTTTACCGACACTCGGGAATGGCGGCGCCGAAAGGCATAGATCCAGCGCTACGCGGAGATTTCTACACTTCGCAGCCTACACGAGGACGGGCCGGCGCTCCTCCGGCCGTGTTCACGAACGCATGCCTGATCGACGTACAGACGAAGATTTTCTTCGCGAGGCACTCGCCCTCGCCCGTAGCGGTATAGGTCTGACCTCTCCCAACCCCAACGTGGGCGCCGTGATCGTAACTGAAAGCGGCGAAGTGGTCGGCACCGGCACGCACATCTACGATGGCCTGAAGCACGCCGAGATTCTGGCGCTCGAGCAGGCAGGCGAGCGCGCCCGCGGCGCGACCGTCTACGTCAATCTCGAACCTTGCTCGCACCAGGGACGCACTGGCCCGTGTGCCGACGCTCTGATCGCGGCCGGAGTGCGACGCGTAGTCGCTGGAGTCGGCGATCCGAATCCCCAGGTGAGTGGACAGGGCTTTTCACGGCTGCGGGAAGCCGGCATCTCGGTCGCATCCGGATTGCTTGCCGAAGAGTGTCAGCGTGTGAACGAGGCCTTTGCAAACTACATCCGCCGCAAAACACCTCTGGTCACGCTGAAAACAGCGATGACGTTGGATGGAAAAATCGCGCCTCCCCCCGGCGAGTCCGAAAATCCAACCGCGCTCGGATCCGCTTCCGCCGGTGGCGGCTGGATCACCAGCGAGGTGGCACGCGCCCACGTCCAGGAACTCCGCCACCAGAGTGACGCAATCATGGTCGGCGTGGGCACCATCATTGCCGACGATCCATTGCTCACCGACCGCAGCGGACGTTCCCGACGGCGTCCCTTGCTGCGCGTGATTGTCGATTCGCGCCTCCGCCTGCCGCTCGAGTCGCGGCTCGTCCACACCGGCAGCGAAGATGTGCTGGTCGTTTGCTCATTCGCCGAAGAGAAGCGCAAGCAGACTCTGCGCGAGCACGGCATCAGGGTCGAGCAACTGCCCGCCGCCACCGCCGACGGACGGCCCGACCTTGCAAGCCTGATGCAATTGCTGGGGCAGCTTGAAATCACCAGCCTGCTCATCGAAGGCGGCGCCATGATCAACTGGGCGGCACTGCACTCCGGCGTCGTCGACAAAATTTTCTTTTACTACGCTCCGAAAGTCTTGGCGGGTACAGGAGCAATTCCTTTCGCCACGACTTCGGGGTTCAGAAGTCTCAGCGACGCAGCCTGCGTAAAAAATCTCCGATTCCACCGCTTCGGAGAAGACTTCGCCGTCGAAGGCTATTTACGCGATCCGTATCGTGATTGATTTTGGAGGCGCTTATGTTTACCGGCATTATTGAGGAAGTTGGCAAGGTCACCAGTATCAGGGAAGAACGCGGCACCCGCCGGCTCGCAGTCGCAGCATCCAAACTGATCGCCGAACTGAAGAAGGGAGACTCCATCGCGGTCAGCGGAGTCTGCCTGACAGCAGTTGCAATTACAACAAACGCCGTCTCGTTCGACCTGGCCGACGAGACCTGGCATCGCACTTCATTTTCTCGTATGCACGAAGGGGCGTTCGTCAATCTGGAATTGCCGATGCGCGCCGACGGCCGTTTCGGAGGACACATCGTTCAGGGCCATGTGGATGGCACGGGAGAATTCCTCGCACTCGATCGCATCGACGGCGCCGACGACTACTGGCTACGCATCCAGATCCCCCAGCAGCTCGCGCGCTACGTCATCCACAAAGGCTCCTTGAGCATCGAGGGCATCAGTCTCACGGTCGCTGCAATCGAAGGAACCGCAGTCACCGTGGCTATCATTCCTCACACCGCGGAAATGACCAATCTTCTTTCTCTCAAACGCGGCGACCCGGTCAATCTCGAAGTCGACATGATCGCGAAATACGTCGAGAAAATGATGAAAGGTGAGTCGGGAAATTCCCCGCTCACCCTCGAGCAACTCGTTCAGCAGGGGTTTTGATCAGTCCGCGACGAAGTTTACTTCTCGGGTAGAAACGACATCGCGCCGGGATTCTCTTTCCCTTCGGCAGGATTTCCGTGCTGTGCCCGCCAAGCCATCGCTCGCGCCCTGCCTTCTCGCATCTGCTCGGCCAGCATCACCCGTGAAAGACTTTTCAGGCGCCCCGGACTATGCCGTTCGCCCCCCGATGCCGCCACGCTGTACCACGAATAAGCAGCCACGTAATCGAGCGGCACCCCCTTTCCCTGCTCAAACATGTACGCAAGATCGGCCTGCGCCGCCGCATACCCCTGCTCGGCAGCGCGTTGCGCCCATTCGGCAGCTTCTCCATAGTCGACCGACAGCCCGTCCCCCTTGTAATAGAGGACCGCCAAAATATTCTGCGCTTCCGGAATTCCTTTGTCGGCCGCAGCGCGGAACCAGCGAGCTGCCTCGCTGTGGTCCGGCGCAACTCCTTCACCCCGGTAATACATCGAGCCCAGGTTGCATTGGGCAACCGCATGTCCCGCTGTTGCAGCCGCCCGATACCAGCGTGACGCCTCATCCAAATCTCTCTTGACGCCCTTTCCTCGTTGATACATCGACGCCAGATTGTTCTCGGCCGTAGGTTCGCCCTGCAACGCCGCCGCCCTGAAATATTCGAAAGCTCGCCGGTAATCTTTCGACACACCTAAGCCTTGTTCGTACAAAAATCCCAACGCCAGCTCAGCCTCTGCTACCTTGTGGTTCGCAGCGGCTTCATACCATTTTGCTGCTTCGCGATAGTCTCGGCTCACGCCCACCCCATCCCGATACGCATTCCCCACCCAAAGCTCACCCTGCGCTTCTCCCTGTTTTGCTTTCGCGAGCATCTCTTCGAACGTCGCCGTCGCATTGACTAATTGTTG
>DASRDJ010000430.1:0-16444 GCA_035652655.1 Terriglobales bacterium | reverse complement strand
TCAAGCGCATTATGCTCCAATGCCGTAGCTGTTGTTAACAGGTCAGCATGACCGGAATCCGGTCACAACGAAGCATGAAAAGAGGTCTCATGCCAACCACCTGTTTGCAGTGAGTTACGGCTCTTTTCTAGGGAGGCGATTACACCAAAAACCCCCTGTCCGGTCGCCACCGGCCTTCTCATGGAAGGCGTTTACACCAACTATGGCCTGCACTACACCAAGGCGGGGTTCTGAGTGCAATGGAGATGTTTCACAAACTACGGGTGCGTGGAGTTGTATTTCTGAACAATGCTATCTGTGATATCGGCTTCTGGCTTTGTGGAGGCTGCTTCTTTTAGTGCTACATCAGGACCCGAAGACCAGATCACGAGGCCGTCTGGCCAAAACTTGCCGGTATCCTGCGCGGCGCCCGGGCTTGTGTCTAGAATCGCATCCAGCCGCTTTTTCTTCGCAATACTGACCACAATCGAAGCAATTTGTTCGACGATGCGATCCCGGACCTGGCGGCGACCGGCCTGAGATTGTTCTTTCAACTTTTGCACTGAGGAGTTGAGCGACTTCTGCTTGGTGTCAATCTCTGCCTGCAGACCGGTCCGGTCGGCATCGCTCATGGCCGCTGAACGATCTTTGAGGCGCTGGTTGAGGCTATCGATTTCGGCGCTCAATGCCTTCAATTCCATCTGCTGAGGTTCAAGCTTTCTGGACAACTCCTCGACTCCCCGTTTGCCCTCCTCTGTGTCGAACACTGCGCGCTCGATGTTGAGACTCGCGACTTTCAACGGTCGATTGTGGTTTCCGGCAAAGCCAGAACCGGCAAGGAGCAATGTCAGGGCCAGTGGCATCCAGCAACGTGGCGCTCGCATACCGATTTCGTCCTCCTGAGTTATCAGGCCTGTAGCCCGGGGCGCCAGCATACGCTTGCGCGACACAACGTACAACGATTCGTCACGGCGGATTCGCGAGGGCGAGTGGTCCGGTCGCCCAGGCGCAAAAGCCCGCTGCAGCTCCGTAGCTTTTGAAACCAGGCGATTACACCAAAAACCCGCTGCCCGGTCGTCGGGGAAGTTTGAGTGTAGACGCGATTACGCCACCAATGCGTTGATGACCTGCACGTTGACCTTCCCCTCGCTCACACCTAACATGTCTAACCAGTGTCATCGCCTTCCCAACCTGTGGGTCAAGCCGTTTCCCATTACCGCATTCTCAGCAAGATCGGCGGTGGGGGCATGGGCGTGGTATATGAAGCGGAAGACCTCAAACTTGGCCGCCACGTTGCCCTGAAGTTCCTCCCCGAGGAACTCGCCATCGATCCGCAAGCCCTCGGACGACTCCAGAGGGAGGC
Source organism: Terriglobales bacterium (assembly GCA_035652655.1). Lineage (GTDB taxonomy): Bacteria > Acidobacteriota > Terriglobia > Terriglobales > Acidobacteriaceae > Gp1-AA133. The sequence continues at coordinate 15,102 of DASRDJ010000430.1, read as the reverse complement.
CAAGGCTGCGTCTTCCTTGAACCATCCGAACATCTGCACGATCCACGAAATCGATGACGCCGATGGGCGAACCTTCATCGCCATGGAACTGCTGGAGGGACAGACACTCCGGCATCGGATCAGTGGCAAGCCGCTGGAGATCGAAACGGTGCTCGATCTGGGCATCCAGATCGCCGATGCACTTGATGCCGCACACTCGAAGGGCATCATCCATCGGGACATCAAGCCCGCGAACATCTTTGTCACGAATCGAGGTCAGGCGAAGATTCTCGATTTTGGACTCGCGAAAGTCGCCCTGAAGCCGGAAAGCGGTGCCCCGAGCGCCCCGACCATCGAGTCAGAGGAGCATCTGACCAGTCCCGGTAGTGCTTTGGGAACTGTCGCCTATATGTCGCCGGAGCAAGTCCGAGGGAAGGAACTCGACCCGCGCACCGATCTTTTCTCTTTCGGCGCGGTGCTGTACGAGATGTGTACGGGAATGCTGCCATTCCGGGGCGATACATCGGGGGTGATCTTCAATGGCATTCTGGATGGAACGCCGACGGCCGCGGTGCGGCTGAATCCTGACCTGCCAGCGGAATTGGAACGCATCATCGATAAGGCCTTGGAGAAAGATCGCGATGTTCGCTGTCAATCAGCGGCAGAAATGAGGGCTGACCTCAAGCGGCTGAAGCGAGACACGGACTCTGGAAAAGCGCCCGGATCCAGTCTCGTGGCAGCAGCGACAACGAGCGAAGCGCACGCTCAGCGGTTCTGGTCCAGGTGGGCAGTGCTTTTTGCAGCTGTCGTGATTGTAGCTGCAGTGCTCTTGGTCTGGCTGAGGTGGCCCGTGTCACCAGCCAGGGTCTTGGGTTTAAGGCAAGTCACAAATGACGGGAACACGAAGGTTCCGCCAGCTCTCACAGACGGCTCGCGCCTGTACTACATGACTGTCGTCCAAGGAAACGTTCTCTACCAAGTCTCTGTGACAGGCGGGGGAGCCGCGCCCATCTCAGAACCATTCCCAGGTCTTTATGCGGAACTCGAAGGAATCTCCCTCAGTGGCTCGGAGCTCTTAGTAGTCGGCAGTGAAGGGGGATCAACGGGCGAAGGCCCCCTCTGGGTAGTCCCAAGTTTAACGGGATCAAGACACCGAGTGGGCAACATCGTTTGCAGGGCTGCGAGTTGGTCACCGGACGGACAAACAATTGTTTTTGCCAAAGGTAGCAACTTAAGTCTTGCGCGAAGCGATGGCTCCGCAGCACATACAATCTTGACCGTGAACGGAACACCTTCTTGGATTCGATGGTCGCCTGACGCCAAGAAGCTACGTTTCACAGTGGCTGATCCAAAGACCGGATCGCAGTCCCTTTGGGAAGCTGGAGCAGACGGGACCGACCCTCATCCGTTGCTTCCCGGCTGGAACAATCCTCCCTCTGAGTGCTGTGGCAGTTGGACCCCGGACGCAAGATACTTTGTCTTTCAATCCACGCAGCGCGGCAGGTCAGACGTGTGGGCGATACGCGAAAAGGGAATGCTCTTAGGAAAAGCTAAAGAGGCACCCGTACACCTGACGGTTGGTCCGATGGACTTTCTGGGGCCAGTTCCCAGCAAAGATGGAAAAAAGCTGTTTGTGATTGGTTGGCAGGGACGCAGCGAACTCACGCGCTACGACTTGAAATCCCAACAGTTTGTGCCGTTTATGTCAGGAATATCGGCTGACGGTCCGAGCTTCTCAAAAGACGGGAAGTGGGTAGCTTACACAACTGTCCCCGAAGGCAGCCTTTGGAAAAGCAAGGCAGACGGAAGCGAACGGCTGCAACTTACGTTTCCTCCTTTTACTGCGTACCAGCCACGCTGGTCTCCGGATGGCAAGAAGATCGCTCTCCAGGGGATCATGCCAGGACAACCGTGGAAGATGTATCTCATTTCCTCAGACGGGGGGGAGGCGGAGGAAGTCATGACCGGTATTGGGGATCTGGGCTGGTCACCGGACGGAAACTCGTTGATCTTCCATTCTGGCATGGCAGACTTTCTATCAACTTCGCCGAGGGCTATCCAGACAATGGACTTGAAGACCCGGCAGATTTCAACGTTCCCCGGTTCGGAGGGATTGTATTCGCCACGCTGGTCTCCAGACGGACGCTATATCGCTGCGCTCCGAGTGGGTTCGGAGACTTTGCAAGTCTTGGATGTTCGCAGCAACAGATGGACAGAATTGGCTAAGATTGGCGTTGGCTTCCCGATGTGGTCTTGGGATTCGAAGTACATTTACTTTGACTCTCTTGAAAGCATCCCGAACTTGTATCGGGTTAGGATTGCCGATCACAGTCTAGAGAAGGTAGCAAGCCTGGCGGGCATCCGCCTCGCGCCAACGGCGGGCGGTAATCTGACCGGTCTAGCGCCAGACGATTCTCCTTTGGTGGTGCGGAATGTAGGCAACCAGGAGATCTACGCGCTTGATCTGGAGTTGCCATAAGGACTCATGCTGCTGCTTCGGTCTGACCCGACAGAAGGGACAGAAGTGTATCTGAACACCAGCTTCAGCGACTGGTACGTGCCAATCTTTTTGGTACATGAAAAGGAAACGGGTTCCCCTTTTGTTTGTACTCTCATAGTCCCAAGGCCGCTTTGAGGGTGGAGGAGCTTTTCCAACTCGCTACAGCAGTAGTTCATGTTTAACCATTCTGAGTGTTATGGCGATGTTACGCCAACTGGCTTCTGGAAGCGGATCATTTGCGCTGCGCAGAGGCCATCGCGTCTTTGGTTTCCGCATTGGACTGCTCGACTCGCGACTCCATATGCAGTGTTGATTCGATTTTCCATTGACGCTTGTCACCGTGAATGTTTATGCGAAGAGCTTGGACGAAAAGTTCAGCAGTCGCTTGCGCCGACTCGGCATTCGATGAAATCGGTGATAGGTCGCACGCAATGCGCCAACCGTCCAAACGCCACTTATTCACCTTGTAAATTTGCACACCGTAATCGTGAGTGATCAAGTTGGGAGCTGCGACCATCCCGAGATATCCCGACTGGTCTGCTCGTAATTCGATCCTTACGAAGTCACCGCCACTACCGTCAAAGCCGATCCACGCTCCAACTAGCTCGTCGACGGTAGGCGGCGTTGCTCTCTTGTGTGTCTGTGTGGCGCTGTCTGCTGCCAACGCTAACGCAGATACGAGCACGAGAAAACGCATGGCGTTTCGCATGCCCGTGATCGTAGCGTCTCAAGAGGCGCAATCAGGCAATTACACTCCGTCGAAAGTCACTGCATAACCCGTTTGGAATCAGTCGGTGCGTTAGAAGCGCACTTTCATCCCTATGGGTGGGCCGCAGGCCCATAGGAACTCAAAACCCCAACGAGTGTTCGCAGGCCGGACAGTTCATAGTCGTACGAGGGCGCCACAACATAGGCTTTGTGGGAGTCGTTTGCAGGCTTGGAAGCGTCTTGAGCGTGGCAAAGAACTGTACCTCCCACGAGCGCAAAAACCACAACTCCCATGAGCATGATTCTTTTGGTGGTCACATCATCCTCCACGGCATCCTTTCACCGTGGAGGGATGCCGATTCCTAATCTTCCGGCAGGAACGGCTGGGTCGGAGCAGTAACGCACACAAAGTCTGGCTCGATAGGGTCCCGATTGTCTGTGATTTCTATCACCGACTGGTCCGGCTGAACACGTATCGGTGAGAGTCGCGCAGCAAGCGACCCAACTGGAGCCTGGTGAACGCGCATAGCAAATCGCGTTTGACTACCTAGTTGGCGTTTGTGCGGTTGTCACGGGCCGCTTCCCTGCTTTAGCAACCAGCGCATCAAAGCGGGGATTACCGCGCAGTGACTTCAAGGCGGTGTCTTTTTCAAAGTTCACGAGTAGTCCAGGATCCAATCCATTGTCGACTGCGTTGTCCAGCAGTGAGATCGCTTCGTCGGGTTTCCGCGTCAGCGCAAGCAGGCGAGCGAGTTTGTAAACGGAATCGACGGTATCCGGGTGTTTCGATCCGAGAACACGCCGCTCAATGTCCACAGCCTCGCGAAGCACCGTTGCCGCTTCTGCATAGCGGTGTTGGTAGTAAAGAACATCAGCAACGTTATAGAGGGCGACAGCAGTGAGCGGGTGATCCTTGCCTAGCGTGCGGCGACATCTTGCGAGAACCTCTCTTTGCAACTTTTCGGATTCAGAGTAGCGACCTTGATTTTCGAAAACCGTAGCCAGATTCCCCATGGCAATCAATGTATCGGGATGATCTGAGCCAAGCAGGCGGCTTGATGTATCAAAGGTCTGCTGGAGCAATTGTTCTGCTTCGCCGTATCGATCTTCTTCGACAAGAACGATCCCTAGATCGTCTGAAGCCTTGAGGGTCAGCGGGTGTCCGGGACCAAAGAGTCGGCGGCGGATGTCAAGAATCAAGCGATAGCTTTTCTCGGCCGCGTCGAGGTTACCCCGCTTCTCCAGGACGATGGCCAGCCGACGCTCCGACTCAATCGTATCGGGGTCTTCCGTGCCTAAGACTTGTTGCTGACTTTCGAGCGTTTGCCGGCAGAGCATCTCAGCTTCCTCAGGACGGCCCGCCGATTCGAGAGTCCAAGCCAAGTTAGATTCGGCCAGCAGCGTAGCTCTGTCATCCGGACCAAGGACACGCCTGTCGATATCGATCAACTCCCGGCTCATTTTCTCTGCTTCCGCGAAGCGACCTTCCTCGGATGTTGTCCATGCCAGTCGACCGGCCGAGCTTAGCGTAGCTGGATGTTCCGATCCCAGAACATCGCGGCGAATGTCCACGGATTGTTTGATCAGTGACTCCGCTCGAGGGTAGAGACCCAGGCCCTCGTAGACCTCACCCATCACTTCGAGCATCTGTGCCTTCAGTTCCGGGTCTTTCGCCAGGCTGGTTTCAATTTCCTCCGACGACTTGTCGAGGATTTCTCTCGCCGTGATGCTGTTGCCGCGGGCTTCGCTGGGATCCGACACTTCGAACATCCTGGTCATGAACTGGGTGATTCGATCGGCGCGATCTCGTTCCCGCGTGATGCGCCGCAGTTCGACGGTCTGGGTCACCCCAAACGCGATCAGCAAAACGGCGACTCCTGAAACCATGACGGCTGCCACCGCGTGCCGGCTGACGTACTTCCGCAAACGATACGCGACACTGGCCGGTCGCGCTTCCACTGGACGGTTATCGAGATAGCGCTCAATGTCGGCTGCCAGCTCGGCTGGGGTTCCGTATCGCCGATCCCGGTCTTTCTCTAACGCCTTTAGCGTGATCCAGTCGAGATCGCCAGTCAGTAAAGTGACTAGCTGTCCGGGCTGGATGCCCCGGACTTCAGCCCGCGCAGTCGACGCCTCGCGATTCGTGCCGACTCTTGTGCTCGGTCGCTGCGGATTCGCCTCTCGCAACTGCCGCAGCAATTCCTCCAGCTGTTGCTTATTCCATTTCGTTAGGTCGAACGGCAACAAGCCGGTCAACAGTTCGTAGAGAATGACTCCCAGAGAATAGACGTCCGTGCGTGTATCGACATCGTGCAATTCGGGACCCACCTGCTCTTGGCTCATGTATCCAGGTGTTCCCAATAACGTGCCCGCTTGCGTGCACAGTGTTGGTCCGGGCAAGTCAGTGCCCGTCGCTTTCGCCAGGCCAAAGTCGATGATGCGGGGCATGGGCCTGCCATCGACCTCAGCCACCAGAATGTTTGATGGCTTCAGATCGCGATGGATGATCGCTTTCTGGTGCGCGTGCTGGACTCCTTTGCACACCTCAATGAATAATCCGAGGCGCTCCTGGATCCTCAGTTTCTTGCGATCGCAGTAGTCGGTGATGGGCAGACCGTCCACGAACTCCATCACCAGATACGGCTGACCCGCTGGCGTGGTACCGGCGTCGAAAACTTTAGCGATCGCGGGATGATCCATGATCGCCAGCGACTGTCGCTCGGCTTGAAAGCGCTGAATAATTGCAGCGTCGAACATACCTGCTTTGATCAGTTTCAGCGCGACTCGACGTCGTACGGGTTCAGCTTGTTCCGCTAGCCACACTTCGCCCATCCCTCCGACACCCAGCTGGTGGATCAGGCGATACGGGCCGATCCTTTGGGGCTCGCCACCAGGGTCAGCGGGCGTTGTGACCCACGGATTCTCCGAGAGCGCGCCTGCCTCGGCATGCGCGGCGAGCAACGATTCGACTTCCACTCGCAATTCTCTGTCTTGTAAGCAGGCTTCATCCAGGAACGCGCTCCGTTCTTGGGGCTCGTGATCCAGGGCGGCTCCGAGAATCTCTTTAATTCTCTGCCATTGCGCCACGGCTACATTCCAGTCCCGCTTTTACGGCTGAATGGGGAAATACTTAGCCTTTAGCAATCTCTTCGGCCACCAGTCCCCGAAAAACGATGCTCGACGATCCCGCTGCGCTTTCCTGTGCGGAGAAGTCACATCTACGACCAAAACATTGTCATCATCGAAGTTCCAGGGCCTTTTGCATCGGACCTTGGATCGCGTCACGGACGTTGATCGTAGCGCCTGTCGAGATGTCCCCGCAAGAAATGCGAAAGCGTCGCCGATAAGCGTCGTAAACAGCATTTTCAGGCAACGAGTGCCGCTTGTTCGCGGAAACCGAGCAGAATTGCAGCGTTGCGCGTCGGCCAGAGCGCCTAGATTATCTTTCCTGCATCCAACCGTAGAAACACTACGTGACACTTCTCTGCGGCTTTTAGCCTAAGGTCGAACCTATCCTGGAACAGGTTACCGCCAAACGATTTAGTCCCTTCCGAGCTCCTCGATTTCTGCGAGCGAGACAACCTCAAAGCATCTAAACTAGTATTATCCAAACTATACCCAGCCCAGGAGTTGCCTTATGAAGGCGAGAATCACGGCATGTCTTTGCATTCTTCTGCTCGTTTCGGTCGCGGGCACGGTGGCCTGCAGCAAGGCCCCGGATGATTCCCAGATCAACAGCCAACTTCAGGACAAATTCAACAGCGACTCAGGTTTGCAGGGAAAGCAGCTCAGCGTGCAAGCCGCCAATGGCACCGTGACCCTCTCGGGTTCGGTTGACAATGACGCCCAGCGGGAAGCAGCGGCGCGCTATGCCTCGGGAATCCCCGGCGTGAAACAGGTTGTCAACAACCTGCAGGTAGGCCCGCCTCCGGCTTCCATGCCGACAGCGGCCGCCGAGCCCGAACCGCAGCCCGCTCCGCAAGAGGCTCCCAAGCCGACGCCCACCCGGAAACGCGAACCTGCGCCCAAGAGGCGCAGCGTGGTGGCTCGTGATACTACGGAAATGGCCGCCGCTGGTGCCGGAGCAGCCGGCGCAGGCGCAGCCATGGCTCACCAGGATTCGCCGCAGCCCGTTACGCCTGCCGCTCCCGTGACTCCGCCACCTCCGCCGGCACCGCAAAAGGTTACCATTCCCGCCGGCACGAGTTTGGCCGTGCGCCTAGTCGATACGATCGATTCCGAGAAAAACCAACCGGGCGAAACCTTCCGCGCCACCCTGAATTCTCCACTGTCGGTTGACGGAGAAATCGCCATTCCTGCCGGTTACGACGTCGAGGGTCACATGGTCGACGTGAAAAGCGCCGGGAAATTTGCCGGACAATCCGTGGTCGTATTGCAACTCGATCGCATTTCCGTCGGAGGCAAGTCCTACTCCATTCAGACGGACGAGTACAAGCGGCAAGGAAGTTCGCGCGGCAAAAACACCGCCGCAAAGGTAGGCGCCGGAGCGGCCATCGGCGCCATCATCGGTGGCATTGCCGGCGGCGGCAAGGGTGCAGGCATCGGAGCCGCAGCCGGAGGCGGACTCGGCGGCGGCGTGCAGGCAGCAACCAAAGGCCAGCAAATCAAGCTGCCTACCGAAACCGTGCTGAACTTCACTCTGCAGAATCCGGTCACCGTCATTCCGGCACAGGGTCCTGATTCTCATCGTCACAAGATGGAATCGCCCTCCAGCGATTCCGGACCTCAACAGTAAGTGAGAACATTTTCACCCAAAGGGCACGGCTGAAAACCGTGCCTTTTTTCATGGATTGCCGATCCCGGCGCTCTATGTTCTGATATCGCTTCTTCCATGCCGCCCATTACCGCCTTCCTGCACACCCACAACGACGCGCGCCACCTTGGACGTGCTCTCGAAAGCCTCCGGCCCTGCGACGAAATCCTCATCGTCGATCATGGCTCGACCGACAGCACTCTACGCGTAGCCAGAGAGTACGGCGCCGCCATCCGGACATCCTTGCCCGATCCATCGATTGCCGAACACCTCGCCCACGCTCGCCACGAATGGATCTTCTGCCTGCTGCCCACAGAAACACTCACTGAGTCCCTGGAAGCAACGTTGTTCGAATGGAAGCTTTACACTCCGGGTGAGGTTGCCAAGATCTCTTCGGCGGCCATCATTGTGAAAGATGAGGCCAAGAACAGTGGCGCCGACACCGTAACCAGCACCCGCCTGGTACCAAAGGGTTGGAAGCGGTGGGACGGCCCGCTGCCGCAACACGATCCGCGCAGCACGCTGCTGCAAGGCCACTTACTGCGCTTCGGCCCGGATGCACTGTGACGCAATCACGTCTGGATGTGACATCCCTCACATGCGGGCGTGGGGTTCCCTCCTACACTAGCCAGTTGGCAGCAGTTTGTCGCACGGCAGTTTCTAGGAGGAATCATGCAAGCAAGCAAGTGGTTCGGTCTGAGCGCTGTGATTGTTGCCCTGGCGATGATCGCCATGGCGCAGCAAGCGGCGCCGTCACAAGAGAAGGAAATCAAGCACGTCCCGGTGAAGCAGACGAATGCCTCATCCGGCCAGGAGATGTTCAACAGCTATTGCGCAGTGTGTCACGGCGTCGACGGCAAGGGTGCGGGCCCAGCGGCTTCCGCGTTGAAGGTCGTTCCGACCGATCTCTCTGCACTCTCTGCCAAGAACGGCGGCAAATATCCGTCGCTCCATGTTTCGAGCGTGCTGCGCGGCGAAGCGGAAACCCCCGCCCACGGCAGCAAGGACATGCCGGTTTGGGGACCTCTGTTCCGGCACCTGAGCCAGGGTCACGATGCGGAAGTACAGCAGCGCATCGCAAACCTGAATCAGTACGTCGAGTCGCTTCAGAAGAAGTAACAGGCTGCCTTCCGTCATCACGGCAGCAATCAGATTTTTGACCAAGGAATGCGCCCATAAGGCCTGCGCATTCCTTTCTTTGTTCATATCCCCCATTCGTGCAATTGCGCCCCCAAACCCACCTTGTTACATTCCACCGCGGCACTCCCAAACAGCCGAATCGACGTGGATGAGCATCGAACTACTTAAGTGCTCGTTGGGAAAGCGCTCGAAATCGCTCTCATGCATCGTGATCCGGAAAATACATTCGTCCTAACGCGTTCCGTTCGGCTCAACTGGCCGATGCGCTATGGCGGAGCTTTATTGTCAGTAGGCGCGGCCGTGGCCGTGTGGACGCTGACCGGGCTCATGCATCGCGATCCATTTGCGATTTTTGTGTTGGCGGTAGTCGCGATTGCAAGATTTCTGGGATTCGGTCCTGCCGTGTTCGGCACGGCGCTGTCGGTCATTGCCATCGACTACATCGGCTTCGAGCCGCGTTTCTCGATGGGCATCACGGCTTCTGACCTCGGCCGCCTCGCCATCTTCGTCATCATCTCGCTGCTGGCCGCCAGCCTGGCCCGGCAAAAGTCCCGCGCCGAAGTACGCGCCGACCAGACTCATGAGCAGATGGCGGCCATCGTGGAATCGTCGAACGACGCCATCTATAGCGCGACTACCAAAGGGATCATCACCAGCTGGAATCACGGCGCCGAACAACTCTACGGCTACCGCGCTGACGAAGTGTTGGGCAAACCTGTCTTCATCACTGTGCCGGAGGATCGCACTCACGAAACACGCTCGCATTTTGAAAAACTGGCCGTCGGTGAGAGCATCGAGAGTTATCAGACGCAGCGCCGACGCAAAGATGGAACTCTGGTTCCCATTCTGCTTTCTGTCTCACCCTTGCGCGATCGCAAAGGGAGCGTGATTGGCGCCTCCGCGATTGCCCGCGACATCACGGCGCAGCTCCGCGCTGAACACGCCCTGCAACGCAGCGAAAAGCTTGCCACTGCGGGACGCTTGACTGCTGCCATCGCGCACGAGATCAACAACCCGCTCGAAGCCATCACGAACCTGCTTTACCTGGCTCGTCGCGATCGTGTCCGCGCCGACCAGCACCTCGAGATGGCGGAGCGCGAAGTACAACGCATCGCCGACATTGCGCAGCAGACGCTCGGCTTCGTTCGCGAAGTCTCCGAGCCCAAGGCCCTGAACGTTTCTTCGACGCTCAGCGAAGTGCTGCAGCTCTATTCCGCAAAACTCTGCACAGGTCACATCGAAGTGCAAAAGGATTTCTGCGAGCAATGCGAGATCCGCGGGTTCGCCGGCGAGCTTCGCCAGCTCTTTGCCAACCTGATCGTGAATGCCGCAGACGCCATGCCCCGAGGCGGCCGGTTGCGCCTGCGGGTTTGCCCCGGGCGTGAGTACGCTGGCGAAGGTCGCCGGGGCGTACGTGTGACCCTCGCCGACACCGGCACCGGCATTTCTCCGGAGCATCAGACCCGCCTCTTCGAGCCTTTCTACACTACCAAGAAGGAATCCGGCACCGGGCTCGGACTCTGGTTATCGGAGGGCATCATCCGCAAACACCGCGGCCGGATTCGCGTGCGCAGTTGTGCCCGCCCCGGCCACAGCGGGACCACGTTTTCTTTGTTTCTTCCGGAAAGCGCCTAGTCGCAGGCTGCACCTGACGCAACGCACCACCGTCATCACTGGCGTCTCGGCTTCACAAATCATTTCCCTTCATAGCTTTACCAGCCACCGCTCGAAAGGACAGTGACTTCAGTACTCGGAATCAGCCTGGGGCTCGACCTTATAATCAAGGGACAACTGTCAACAAAATTGGTGTTCTAACAGCGTGGATCCTTTACTGGCATCGGCGAGCGTCGTCTTCGGGCTGATCTTCGGCAGCTTTCTGAACGTGTGTATCTACCGCCTGCCGCGGGATTTGTCGGTGCTGAACCCGCGCTGGTCGGCCTGTCCCGAATGTAAGAAGCCGATCGCCTTCTATGACAACATCCCGGTCCTCAGTTGGCTTCTGCTGCGTGGACGTTGCCGGCAGTGCAATGAGCGGATTTCTCCGCGCTACTTGATGGTCGAAGTCCTGAACGCGGTTCTCTTCCTGGCCTGCGGCTGGTACTTCGGCTGGACTCTCGCGACACTGAAATATTGCACGCTCGCTTTCCTGCTGCTGGGCCTGATTTTTACCGACGCGGAAACGAAACTTCTTCCCGACCGCATGACGCTGACCGGCCTGGTCCTCGGAATCCTGTTTAGCCTGTTCGTGCCCGTAAATGATCTCGCGTCGCAGTTCCTGCCGGGCGTAGTTTCGCTGCCCATGAGTTCGGACGTTTCGTCGCGCCTGTTATCGCTGGCCGATTCCCTGCTAGGCGCTGTGGTCGGCGCATCGTTCATTTACGGAGCCGGCGCGATCTACTTGCGTGCGCGCGGCGTGGAAGGCATGGGATTCGGCGACGTGAAGCTTATGGCCATGATCGGCGCCTTCCTGGGAGTAAAGCTCACCGTGTTCACGATCTTCACCGCTTCCATTGCGGGATCAATTTTCGGCGTGGGAACCATCTTGCTCGTGTGGATCAAGCGGACGCGTCGATTTGTCCGTCGCCAGCACATAAGCCTGGGTGAAGCGCGCAAGCGTGCCTGGCAGTCCGCCCAGACTATGTACCGTCACTACGAAATGCCCTTTGGCGTTTTCCTAGGAAGCATGGCGATGGTTGCTTTCTTCTTCGGCAAGCAATTTCTGGATTGGTACTGGAGGCTGCTATGAAGCTGCTCACCAATCCAATCTTCTTGAAAATGGGGTTGCTGCTGTTTGCCTCGGGCTTCGCGGTGGTAATGGCGTGGTTCATGATGCGGCGCGTCCGCAAGAGCCTCAGCGATAGCGACGTGGAGCCGAGTGTTGCCGGCAATGCCTCGCAGCTACCGTTGCACACCTATCACGCGGTGATTCAGGAACTGAAGCAGCAAAAGCACGAGCTTTCCACCATGCGCGACGCTGAAAGCCGCCGTGCGCGCAGCTCAGAAAACATCAGCGCGGCCGTGCTGTCGAACCTTTCGAGCGGCGTGATCTTCTTCGGACCGAATGGGCTGATACGCCAGGCAAATCAGGCCGCCAAGAACATTCTCGGAATCGCTTCGCCCACCAGCATGAACGCCGAAGAACTCTTTTGCCACACGACGATCGTCGGAGGTTCGGGGGAGACGACTCTGGCCGACAAGATTGCATTCGCCATGAGTGAAGGCAGGCCCGTGCAAGATCTGGAGGTCGAGCATCGCACGCCTGCGGGGGAACAGAAAATTCTCGACGTGACCGCCTCGCGCATTCCGGCAGCCGATGGGTCGGCGCTTGGTGTCGCGTTGCTCATCAACGACAAAACGGAGATCGCGACCATGCGCCGCCAGATGGAACTGCGCGGCGAATTGTCGGCTGAGATGGCGCTCGCGTTGCGCACGTCGCTGATCACGATCTCAGGTTACGCGCAGCATCTGGCACTCAATCGCGACCCCGGGTTGGCCACGCAGATTGCTTCCGACATCGCGGCCGAGGCTAAGCATCTGGATCACACCATCGGCGGATTTCTTGCCGAAAGTACAAAGGCACAGGCCGTTTCGGCGGCTGGCTCTTAGGAATTCACGCGGCGGAAAGCTGCCGCGACTTTTGTGAGGACACTGAATATGAAGCGCATCGCATGGCTCGCAGGCATTTCAATCTTCCTGGCAACGCTGGCTTCTGTCGCCGTCGCGCAGGACGCATCTCTGGGCGACATAGCCCGTCAAACTCGCAAACAGAAGGGCCAAAAGGCTCCAGCCGCGAAGAAGTATGACAACGACAACCTTCCGGCGAACGACAAGATCTCGGTCGTGGGACAGGCGCCTGCGGAATCGGCCGACGCCAGCGCGCCAGCAACCAGCGGCGAGCCGACTCCCGCCGCCGAATCCGCCGACAAGACGGCAACGCCGGCAGCAGGATCTGGCGAAAATGCGCCCGCTTCGAAGTCCACCAACGCCGAAGACAAGAAATCTGCGAACGATGAGCAGGCGCAGAAGCAGCAAATGTTTAAGGAGTGGCAGAACAAGATTCACGAGCAGCAGAATCAGGTCGACATGCTGACACGCGACATCGATCTTGCCAATCGTGAATACCGACTGCGCGCCGCCGCGTTCTACGCCGACGCAGGCAACCGTCTGCGCAATGCGGTTGCGTGGGACAAGGAAGACGCCCAGTTTAAGGATCAGATGTCCGACAAGCAGAAGAAACTCGACGACGCCAAGAAGCAACTCGAGGAACTGCAGGAGCAGGCGCGCCGCGCCGGCGTCCCGTCATCCATGCGCGAGTAACAGGGGTCGGCATTATTTCTGGAATCCCGGCGTTCGCGCCGGGATTTCATTTTGTTTCCCTCTTTCCTCGCCTTCGCAGCCCACTCTACATCGAATTCCGAAACAATCCTTTAACCGCTAATGCCACAAAGAAAATCCGCCAAGCACGCAAAGAACAGCCTCCGATGTCTTCTTTGCGACCTTCGCGGCCTTTCTTCGCGAACTTCGCGGTTAAAAGCTTTCTGTGACGAACGAAGAACGGGCAGGAATCGCAGGTGATGGCGCGCATAGATTTTTTTGATTGGACTGAACCTCACCCGCTCCCGCATAGTATTTTCATCCTGCCTGCAACGTAGCAGAAGGATCGTGCGAACTACGTTTGCGGGCTCCGCCCCGTTGTTCCATCTCACCTCCTGACCTCGTCGTCTTTCAACAACCCATCCGATGCCCGCACGCGCTGAGCTTGCCGGTCTCGGCACTTGAGTCTTTAGGAGGCTTGTCATGCGCTACACGAGCGGTTCTTGGAAAAAGTTTCTGTTTCTCTCCTTCACTGGCCTCAGCCTGCTGCCCGCAGCGGCGCTGGCTGAAGACGCAAAAGGAAAATTCACTCTGGCCCGAGAAGTCCGCTGGGGCACATCCATGCTCCCGGCGGGCGACTACAGCTACTCCATCGAACATCATGCGACCGGTACGGTCATGCTGCGTAATCTGAACGGCGGACTAAACGCGATCGTGCTGGCGAGTTCGTCATCGATCGTCGATTCCACCGCGGCGCCGCGCCTGATCCTCACACAGCGCGGCCAAGACTGGGTCGTCACCTCGATGATCACCGGAGGCGAAGGCGAGGAGTTGTACTTCACGCCTTCCACCCCGACAGCAATTCCGCTAGAAGCCAAACAGCCGGCCAAGGTCCGGGAAGTTTCCAGCAACGCAACTCCGTAGTGCAGCCACCGTCCGCGGGGCGACAACCATCGTCCCCGCGGACGATTTTTAACAACCATTATTCATCTGGAGAAAAGCTCATGCCGAAGAAGACCGCTGGATCGCGTCGAGAAGGTCAGCCTGCAACCTTACGCACCGTCGCCGAGTACGTGGGCCTGGCGCCATGCTCGGTTTCTGCCGTTCTCAACAACTCGGCCGCCGGCATGTCCATCCCTCCGCCAACCAGGGAGCGGGTATGGCGTGCCGCCCGCCGACTGAACTACCGGCCCAACTACTCGGCGCGCGCGTTGCGCACCCGCCGGACCTATACCGTCGCCATGCTCATGCCAGACATCGGATATGCTTCAGCGGCACGCATCGCCGCCGGCGTCGAGGACTTTCTCCGCGAGCACGACTACTGCCTGATCATCGCCACCTACGATCGTTCCACCGATTGGCAGCAGAATCAGTTCGCGCAACTGCGGCAGCGTGGAGTCGAAGGCGTGATTGCATTGCAGGCGGAGTTGTCGTTGCCCGGAGGCTTTCCGGTGGCGGCGATCGATGAAATTCCAACCGACGGCCAGCAACCGATCACGCTGACTGCGCGGGAAGCACTGACCAAGTTGGGGCGAACAGCGGCATTCCAGGTGGTGCGCAAGATCGAAGAAGCGAGCGGGCGATTCGGAGGTGCAGTTAAGCAGGAGTGGCTCAATCCGCGGACGGTCGATACAAAGGATGATGCGGGACTCGATTGGCAAGCTAATAGATAGAAAGCGGACAAGCG
>DASRDJ010000429.1:0-82497 GCA_035652655.1 Terriglobales bacterium | reverse complement strand
GACGTCGTCGCCGGCAGCCGGCTTGTTGGTGGTGCCGTTTTTGACGGTGCCCGTAAGCGTCTCGGCGGTGGCGAACGCGCCGAAAATTAAAGTCAGGACGAGTGCAGCTGCTGCTTTGAGAGAGAGTTTCAAACCCTCGCTCCTTTCCTGTCGCGAAGGGAAGCGCCGGTGGCGGCCACTTCTTCCAGGCGCGCAATCTCGGCGAGAATCGCGGCCGCTTCATCTTCCAGCGAGGTTTTCATTTCCTGGTAGTCGGCGTCGGGAAACTTGCCGGCCTTGTACTCGAAGTTCAGGTCGCGCAGGTTGTCGTAGACGGCTTCCTTGCGCTCGCGCAAGTAAACGAGCCGCGTCTTGGTCGGCCCCGTATAAATCTGCCCGGGAATGTAGAAGACGTAGACCAGCGTGCCCAGCGTGACCAACCCGCAAATCAGAATGACACTTGTATTCACAGATCGGTCTCCTTGTCGGCCTGATCGCGGTAGCGCTCCAGTTCCGCGCCCTTGATCGGCTGGATGCCGTCCGCGAGCGCGGGCGCGGGACGGTTCCTCCAGGCTCGCACAATGAACACCACCGACGCCAATCCAGCGAACAGCGCGACGAAGGGCATGATCCACGCCACTCGTCCGAAGCCGCTTGTGCTGGGCGCCGCGACTACGGTGGTGCCGTACTTCTGAATGAACGATTGCAAAGCGAGGTCGTCGTTGTCGCCGCGGTTGAGCGCTTCCATCAACTCGCCGCGCATCCGGTCGGAGAGCATGCAGCCTACATGATTGCACTCCAGCAGGATCTGCGAGCAACCGCAGACACACATCAGGTGATGCCCGAGATCATTGAACCGGGCGTCTTCATCCCCCACGCCCATGAATGTGAACAGAGCGACCACGACCAGAAGCATTTGGGCTGCGCGGTACATCAACGGATTTTTCTTCAGACGCATCTTAGTCCCCCGCTCCCACCGCTGGAGCGGTTTGCACCCGTACAGGAACCCGCGCCGGAAGCGCAGCTGCGTTGGGCACGAGTGCCGTGATGGTTCCGAAGATCATGATGATCAAGCCCGTCCAGATCCAAGGCACCATGGGATTCAGGTGCGCTTTGATGATCGGGCGCCCCGTATCCTCATTCCGGCCTTCGTAGACGATGTACAGATCATTGACCAGGAAAAGATCCTGCGCGTACGTCGGGTAGATGCGCGGAATGGTCTGAGGTTGCGAACTGGCTTTATAAAGCCGGCGCTCAGGATACATCGTCGTGATCTGCTCGTTGCCCTTCAGCACGTTGATGATCGCCCACTCATTGCTGTAGTTGGGATTGTCATCCTGCGTGTAGGACTGGCAGACCAGAGTGTACGGGCCGAGATTCATCTTGTCGCCGAAGCCCATTTCTTTTTCGACTTCGCGATTGAAGGGCGTGCCCAGGATGCCGATGATGACGACGGCCACGCCGAAATGGACGATGTATCCGCCGTAGCGGCGCGTATTGCGATGCCACAGGTGAACCATCGATCCGAACAGTCCAAAGCCGGTGTGCCGCGAAATGACTTTTCCGCCGCGAACGAACTCAGAGATGACCGTGAAGATCACCAAAGCCGCCAGCATGGCAGCCATCAGCGAGTAGAAGTAGGCGACGTCCTTCCAGGGACGAACGCCCAGGACCATCATCAGGACGCCGATGGCGAGAGCACCCGCGGCCGGCCATTGGAAATTGCGCTTCAGGCTTTCGAAGGAGGTTCTGCGCCATGCCAGTAGGGGGCCGAGTGCCGTCAGCAGCAAGAGAAACAGAGCTACCGGAATCGCGACGTTGTTGTAGAAGGGCGCGCCCACGGTGACCTTGTTGCCCTGCACCAGTTCCGAAATCTTCGGGAACCAGGTTCCCCACAGCACCACGAAGCAGGCAACCACGAACAGCAGGTTGTTGAACAGGAAACTCGATTCGCGCGAGATGATCGATTCGAGTTTGTGTTCACTGCGTAGGTGCGATTTGTTGGCAATGTAGAAGCCGGCGAATGTCGCCAGCGTCAAAACGAGAAACCACCCGAACCACTGTCCAATGGAGGATTGCGCGAAAGCATGAACGGAGCTGATGATGCCGCTGCGGGTCAGGAACGTGCCTAGGATCGCCAGCCAGAACGTCGAGAAGATCAGCCACATGTTCCAGGTCTTCAGCATGCCGCGCTTTTCCTGCATCATCACCGAGTGCAGGAACGCGGTGCCCGTGAGCCACGGCATCAGCGAAGCGTTTTCGACCGGGTCCCATCCCCAGTAGCCACCCCAGCCCAGCACCGAGTACGCCCAGTGAGCTCCCAGGAAAATTCCGACCGTGAGAAAGCCCCACGTCACCATGGTCCAGCGGCGAGTGATGTGAATCCACTTCTCGCCGGGGTAACGCATGATCAACGCGCCTAGAGCGAACGCAAAGGGAATCGTGAATCCAACGTATCCCAAGTACAACATTGGCGGATGGATGACCATCTCCGGATACTGGAGCAGGGGGTTCAGGCCGCTGCCGTCGGGCGGAATCGCTCCTTCAAGAATTGCAAAAGGATGCGCGGCAATGTTCAAGAGAAGCAGGAAGAAAACCTGCACTGCTGCAATTACCACCGACGCGTAAGCAAAAAGCTTGGGATCGGTCTTGTAGCGCAGGCGAAGGACGAAAGCGTAACTCGCCAGAATCAACGACCAGAACAGCAACGAGCCTTCCTGTCCCGACCACAGAACAGCGAACTTGTACGGGCCCGGGAGGTCGCGGTTGCTGTGGTGATAGATGTAAGCGACCGAGAAGTTATCGGTGAAGGCGGCGGTGACGAGCACGACTGAGGCGAGCAGAACCGTGCCGAACACGGCGATGCCGGCGCGACGCGCCGTCTCGCTCAAATGGTCGGATCCGGGCCCGCCCTGAATCAGTGCAAATGCCCCCACCACAAAGGAATATGCGGCGAGACCAAGCGCCAATAAGAGCGCAAAACTACCAATTTGCGGCAGAGCCATAGAATTCACTTGAAGTATGGGAGGGGAGCCCCAACATATTTTTTCAGAAACACGCAGTCAGGGCAACTGGAACCTGTTGACCCAGAATCTTTGTGTTCAAGATTTTACAAGCCCCGGAACCTACTCACGGGCACGGAAAATGCTCGAAAAACCAGGCTCTCACGAGGCGAGTCCCCGCTCGCCGAGCCCTATCTTCTCGCCTTCACATCAGAGCTAACAAGTGCCGGAAGTACCACTTAGAAGACCGCCCACCCGGTCCGGAAAGTGATTGGAGGGCGAGGTCGGGGCCCCAGGATTTCTGGCTGGACCCAACCCCAAAAAACTAGCGCTCCGTAGTTGTCATCCGACCAGCGAAACGCTGTCGTTTCGACCTACGAAGCGCACTTCTTTTGATGACAGCCGCAGGACTGTCCAGCAAACTCAGCCGGGTAGCCCAGATCATCGACCGCGGAACTACGCCGACTGCTGGCGCTGGGCGGTGTAGCGGCCACGTACTTCCCGCTCGGCGGAGAGCCAGTATTCCTGATCGCGCCCAGCTTCCCGGCCGCTTTCTTCCCAGAGTTCGTAGGCGCGACGGCGGATTTCTTCGTCCAGATTGATTGGCACGATGTTTTTGCGGGCGTCGGGAGGCGTCGTGCGGACTTCCCGGATCTCCGAAACGCTCGGGATCGAGGCGGTGGTTTGGGGCTGCGCGACTGTAGCGCCGTTCGTCTTTTCAGCGCTGGTGCGAGGGGTCTTTGCTTTTGCCATGATCGGATACTCCTTGCAGATTCCTAAATTTAAGAGTGAGTCGAACTGATGAATGAGCCACATAGGTACACTTTCGCCAGATTCGAACGATGAAGGTTTGGTTCTGGGCGGATGATGTATTCACTATAAACCGTGGGGCGGTGGATCGCTCGTAAAGAAGAACAAAATTTTGTGATTTCGCGTAGCGGAAAGAGGAGTTTTTCCACACTTATTAAGTTTCATCAGTGAAAATCGTGAGAACTAGTTTCCGCGTTGGTGACATTCAGGGGAAGCACGCGTTCCGCCTTTACGGAGATCACGTTGTCCTGATTTTGCAGAATGCCTTCCACCATCAGGAACCGGCCCGAGATCAGGAGGATACGGTTCTTTTGTAGAAGATCCGGATGCACGATGGCGTTCGCGATCCCGGTTTCGTCCTCCAAGCTGAGAAACACAAATCCCTTGGCCGTGCCCGGACGCTGGCGCGCGATCACGCACCCGCCGATCCGAAGCTTCCGGCCGCTCGGAATGGATTTCAAACTGGAGGCCGGATGAACGCCAAGTGCCTGCATTTCGGCACGGCGGTAGGCCATGGGATGGGGGCCGGTGGTGAGGCCGGTGCCGTGGAAATCGGCGACCAAGCGTTCTTCGTAAGTCATTTGTTGCAGGGGGGAAGAGGCGTCAGGTTCAGGAAATTCTTCAAGAAGCGGTCCTGAACGGCGGACTGCTTTTTCGATTTGCCAGAGAGCGTCGCGGCGGTGGAAGGACAGTTTCGAGTTTCGAGTTTCGGGTTTCAAGTGAGCAGTTTCGTTTGCAGAATTACTCGAAACTTGAAACTCGAAACTCGAAACTGAATTCAGCGCTCCAATTTCCGCGAGCGTAGTGAGTTCGTCTTTGCGGAGCTCGGGGACACGGCGCGTAAGGTCGTGGATCGATTGGAACGGGGCAAGGCTCCGTTCGCGGACCAGCGCCTGCGCGGCGGACTCGCGGAGTCCGCGAACGTAGTTGAGGCCGAGGCGGAGGGCGAGAGTCTTTTCGGTGCTGAGATATTTGGTCTCGCATGAAGCGGAAGTCGGCTCGGAGTTCGGAGATTTCAGATTTTTGATTTCAGATTGCAGATTGATCCCGTGCTTGGAGTGCCCGTAAGAGCCGATTTCATCCCATGGAACTTCCGTGGAATGCGATGTCTCAGCGGAAGGATCGAAGCCCTGCCCGGCGATGAACCGATTGACCAGCGTGACGCTGGGTGGGGAGGATTGAACGCCTTCGACCTTAGCGGCTAAAGCCGCCGTGGAGTTGGGGGCATTTGCGGCACGGCTGAAGCCGTGTCCTTCCCGTGTGTGGCTGATGGCAGAACTCTGATGCCTGACAGCTGATGGCTGATAGCTGATAGCTTGAGCATCGCTGACGACTGACGACTGGCGACTGACGACTGGTTCTAAAGTGCACTTCCAATCCGACTTCGTCACATCAATCGGAAGAATTTTCAGGCCGTGGCGCTGTGCATCTTTCACCAGCGTGGCGGGATGGTAAAAGCCCATCGGCTGATTGTTCAGCAGGGCAGCGGTGAAAGCTCCCAGGTAGTGATACTTCAGCCATGCGCTGGCGTAGGCTATCAGGGCGAAGCTGGCGGCGTGGGACTCGGGGAATCCGTAGAGCGCGAACGAAGTGATGGAGAGGATGATCTGTTCCTGGGCTTCCTGCGCGATGCCGTTGCGGGTCATGCCTTCGCGGAGCTTAGCTTCGATTTCTTTCATGCGGGCTTGCGAGCGTTTGAAGCCCATGGCGCGACGGAGTTCTTCGGCCTCGCCTCCGGTGAAATTCGCGCTGATCATCGCGATACGCAGCAATTGCTCCTGAAATAGCGGAACGCCCAGCGTGCGTGCCAGCACCGGTTCTAGCGACGGGTGCGGGTAGGTGACGGCTTCGCGTCCCTGACGGCGCTGCAGGAATGGATTCACCATCTGCCCGACGATCGGGCCGGGGCGGATGATGGCGACCTGTACCACGATGTCATAGAACTTCTGCGGGCGCAGGCGGGGCAGGCACGACATCTGTGCGCGGCTTTCGATCTGGAACATGCCGACGGTGTCGGCTTTCTGCAGGGTGGCGTACACCTCGGGATCGTCCGGTGGCAGGTGCGCGAGGTCGACTTCTTCGTGATAGTCGTCGCGAATGAGCCGGATCGAGTCCTCGAGCACGGCCATCATACCGAGGCCGAGCAGGTCGACCTTGATGATCTTCATGTCGGCGCAATCTTCTTTGTCCCATTGCACGACGACGCGGCCGGGCATGGAGGCTGGTTCGAGCGGGACGACGGAATCGAGTTGTCCCTGGCAGATAACCATCCCTCCGGAATGTTGGCCGAGATGGCGGGGGAGATCCTGCACTGCGGTACAGAGTTCGAAATATTTGCGTAGGCGCGGATGGTTAAGGTCGAGGCCAGCATCGTGAAGGCGGCGGTCGAGCGCGTCATTCTCGTCCTTATATTCCCAAGTGGCGACAGCTGCGGAAATTTTGTTGAGCGTGTCGGGATCGAATCCCATGGCCTTGCCCATCTCGCGGGCGGCCATGCGGTTGCGATACGTGATGACGTTGGCGGTCATGGCGGCGCCACGCTGTCCGTAAAGCTGGTAGATGTGCTGGATGACGCGCTCGCGCTGATCGCCGCTGGGTAAGTCGATGTCGATGTCGGGCCACTCGCCGCGTTCTTCGGAGAGGAAGCGCTCGAACAGGAGTTCCATGCCAACCGGATCGACCGCGGTGATGCCGAGCGAATAACAGACGGCGCTATTGGCGGCGGAACCGCGTCCCTGGGCGAGGATGTTCTGCTCGCGGCAGAAGCGCACGATGTCCCAGACAATGAGGAAGTAGCCGGCGAGGTCGAGCTTCTCGATCAGATGGAGTTCGCGCTCGATCTGGCGGCGGGCGCGCTGTTGCAGGTCTTTGCTATGAAAACCGCTTTGGGGCACACGATCACCCGACAGCGAGATGCCATAGCGCCAGCGGGCGCCTTCATCGGCGCGCTGGCGCAGGAACGACATCATGGTCTCGCCTTCCGGCACGGGATAGCGCGGGAATTCGTAACCAAGATCGTTGAGCTTGAATTCGAGGCGGGACGAAAGCTCCGCGGTGTTTGTGATCGCTTCCGGAAGATCAGCAAACAACGCGGACATTTCCTCCGGGGTCTTGATGTGCCGTTCGGAATTGCGCGCCAGCAGGCGGCCCGCCGTCATCAGCGTGCGTTTGTGGCGGAGCGCGGTGAACACATCGCACAGCGGGCGGTCGTGGATGGTCGCGTAGCAGACGCCGTTGCTGGCGAGCAGCGGAAGATGAAGATCGCGGGCGATTTCCACGGCGACGCGGTTGCGCGCCTCTTCTTCGCGGTGATAGTGGCGCTGTAGTTCGACGTAAACATTGCTGGAGCCGAAAATTCTGGAGAGGCAATCCACCACGCGATGGGCTTCGGCCGGGCCACCTTTTTTTAGCGCAGCAGCAACTGGACCCTCGTCGCCCCCAGTCAGGCAGATAAGCCCGCCGGCATATTGCGTGAGTTCACTTTCAAGTACTGCCCCTTCTTCTTTTCTCTGCGCGCGAAGTTTCATGCGCGTGATGAGCTGGCAGAGATTCTGGTAGCCGGCGCGGGAGGAGACTAGGAGAGGTAGGCGGAAGTCGCCGGAGGATTTCAGATTTTTGATTTCAGATTGCAGATTGGCGGAGGGCGGTTCAGACCGCTGAGAAAAAGTAGGTTCTTCGCTGCGCTCAGAATGACAAGGGTTTGAGGGATCAGACATTTCTTCGAATGCATCGCAAGATTTTCTTGTTCCATTGATTTTCTCTGTGTCTCTGTGCCTCTGTGGTGAAAGAGTTTTGTGCTCGCGCAGAGCTTCGCAGCTCACTTCGGCGCCGATGTGAGCTTTGAGGTCGATTTTCTTAGCGGCGAGATGAAACCGTGGAGATCCATAGAGACCGTCACGGTCGAGCAAGGCCATGGCCGACATGCCGCGCACCGCGCACACGGAGATCAGATCCTCGGGCAAGGTGGAGCCTTCGAGGAAGCTGAAAGCGGAGCGGGCGTGAAGTTCGACGTACAAGTTGTCAGTTCCCGGTTCTCAGTTCTCAGTAAAAACCGCTCCTCAGATACACGGACACGGAGAGAACCCAAAGTTTGTCCAGCGAATCTTTTTGCGGGCTGAGAACTGAGAACCCAGAACTGACAACTGGGAACAACAACTGAGAACTAAGAACTAAGAACCGAAAACTGTTCCTAGTCATACGTCCCCTCCACGAACCAATGTCCGCTGAGCAGGTCGTGCACCAGGCGGAAAAGTGCCAGGGAATTTTTGTCGCCGAAGGATTTGCTGCCGACTGAAGTCTGGCGACTGGTGATTGCTGACGACTGACGACTGGCGACTGACGACTGCAACGCGATGTCCCATTCGTCGCGCGCCCAGCCGTCCTGCTCCCACCAGTCGCCGGAAGAGCGCCAGGGGCCGGCAATCCAGATGATGTCTCCGTGAATTTCTTTTCGCTTGTTGCAAATGACATGAGCGGGTTTGCCGTCGTGCAACGTGACCGCGGCGCGCAAAGCCGGACGGAAGATACGCAAAGCCGTCACAGGCGCGCGCGAATTGTCGCTGGCGCCTTCTTCCTTTTTTCCAGAAGGCTCCACAGGAACGAAGCGTTGCATGCGGAAAGCTTCGGGGCGATGGGAATCGAGCAATTGCAAAGAACCAACTTTGCCTTCTCCCACCATGCCGGCAATGCGAGCCAGCGTGAGTTCAAGTTTTTCCGGTTCAGGCGTGGGCGGCAGGAAGAGCCCCCCCTGCGTCGTACGCGGCTGCGCAGGCGTGGCCGAGAGGTGCACCTTGAGAATGGGCGCGCCCGGTGGATGGGCTTTCAGATCAAGTTGCAGAAGTTTCAGGAAAACTTTGGCATCGAGCATGGGGATTGGGAGTTCGACGGTACGAGTGAAGGTGGAGTTTCGAGTTTCGAGTTTCACGTTTCGAGTTGCGCGTGGGAAGCGAGTTTCGGTAGTGGAGGCCCCTGATGGCTCAGTGTTGTCATCCTGAGCGAAGCGAAGGACTTCTGCATTTTGCTGATAATGAATGTTGGAATCTGGATCTACATCACCGCAAACTACGTCTTCCACAAAATGAAAGCCATTGTCGAGATGCAATTGCAGGCGCAATTCCTGGACGGCGAGAGCGCGGGCGGCCAGGCGGGCGCAAAGCTGATCGAGCATGTGCGCGAGCAAAAATGCCAGCGGTTCCAGCAGAACCAGGGGATGATCCAGTTCCATGGCTTCTTCAAAAATCAGTGGCGGATCCACCGGAACCAGAGTGCGCGAAGTTGCTCCACGGGCGAGTTGCTGCAACCCGACGCCGCGCCGGCCCAGTCGCTCGCTGAGCGCGACTTCAGGAAGCGCGCACAGGGCGCGAAAATTACGAACACCCCACAGGTCGAAAGTTTCCAGAAGACGCGCAGCTGCCTCACACGGCTCAGGCGACGTTAGCTCCGGAAACAACACGTCCAGCGGAAGATTTCCCATGCGCTCTGCTTCCTTGCCTTCCGCAATCACAGTGACACCGGAAAAACCACGCGCTGCGAATCGCGCCGTATCGGGATTGAACGCGGTCGCGACATTGGCTTCGAGCCCAAGATCAGAAGTGCGGCGTGCGATGTCTCGCGCAATTTTCGGCAGTGAGCCGAACAGCGACTCCAGCCCGGAAAGATCGAGAATCACCGTGTCGGGCGCCGTGTCTTCCACGCGCGGCGAAAACGATTGCGCGCAATCGAGCAGGGCCGCGTGCGCGGCGGTTTCCTGCAGTGCAGAACGCGGACGCAATACGATTTCCGTCAAAGCCTCCAGCTGAATTTTCGCCATGCCCGGCTCGATACCGGCGCGGCGCGCGTTTTCGTTGACCGCGTAAACTTTCTGCAGCGGAGGTTTACCTTCGAGCACGGCGACGGCCTGCGAACGCAAACCCGGTTCGGCCCGCAGAATGGCTTCGGCGGGGAAGTCGGGAACGAAAATGCAGGCAAAAGGCATGGAGAAAAATCAGTTCTCAGTTCCCAGTTCTCAGTAGCTAAATCTGCTGATGGCTGCCTGGTGTTCTTACGCTGTCCATGCTGTTTTTGTCGCGAAATTACCAACGGATTGCATTGCCTTGCGTTCGTTTCGCGAGCGCACAACTGCCAGTTGAATCTCAATTTCGGTCAGCAATTCCGTATGCGGTGGCTTCTTTGCGGGTCCATCTTGATCGCGGCAGCCTTCACCGCGACTACTCGAATGCTCTTCCCTGAAAAATGAGGACTGAGAACTGAGAACTGAGAACCGAGAACTGACAACTGACGACTGGCGACTGGTTTCCTGCCGACTGATCTCCACCGCCAGCGATGCGCACGATTGCGTGCAGGACTCCACCCCAATCACCAGCAGAATGGCCGGAGTGTTTTCCACGGCTCGCCGGAAGCGGAACCATGTGGTCAGGGGGATACGGCGCGCCATCTTCGGTGCAGTTCCTGCCAGATCGATCGCAACCATGCCGAAGCCGCTGCTTTGCAGAAGCAGATCCGTAGCCCGCAAAGCTTGCTCAACCGGATCCTCCATGCGGCGGCGTTCCCATTCCTGCAGGCTGGCGGGTTGGCGGCGTCTGCGCGACAAGGCAGAAGCCTGCGCATGCGATCCGCAACGCACCCAAAGAAGGCGGCCCAGGTCCACTCCGGCCGCCGCGGCTGAATGAGGATCGAAGGCATCACTCACATCAATGAGCGCGCAGATTTCTTCGCGACACGTAGCCGCGGCCAACGCAGAAAGCATCAGGCTGGTGCGTCCCGAAGAATCCGCGCCGCTCACTTCGGTAAGGCAGCCGCGGGGCAATCCGCCCGTAAGCGCATCGACTTGCCGGATGCCAAAGGAAGCTGTCTCCGGTGAAGGCCGTATCTCCAGATGGGAGGCGGAAGTGATTCCCGCCTGCGGGGACTTGCGCGTCAATTTTCGTAACAGGGAAGCGGATTTTGCTTCGAGGACGCCCGCAAAGGCGTGGGTCTCGATCGGAAATAACGGGGAAGCCATGAGAAATCCTCAGCCCGGGAGCGGGTGCCGCATCCAAAGGCTAATTACTTTCGCTTTTTATTCGCCTACAACTCGAAGATTCTGCTACCGTCATGAGCGCTTGTCAATAGGGGAAGAAAGCGGCTGAAAAATAACGGTCTATGGGCGTGAAGGAAATTCGAGGGAAGGTTTGGTAGCGCTACCGGGAATCGAACCCGGGTTTGAAGATTGAGAATCTTCCGTCCTAACCCCTAGACGATAGCGCCCCAGGTGGCAGGGTGATTATAACAAAGGCGTTATTTGCGTGAAATTTCCGCGCGCCATGTATCGCGCGAGCCTCCGCACTGGAATCTGAAGCGGTCAGACAGTCACTACTTGGGACTTTCCAAGCGATAGCCGATGCCACGTAGCGTCTTCAGATATCGCGGGTGCCGCGGATCGGCTTCGATTTTTTCACGCAGGCGGCGCACGTACACATCGACCGAGCGCGGCGTGACGAACGCCGTTTCTTTCCATACCGAGTCGAGTAGTTGATCTCTGGTGAACACGCGGCCGCGGTGGACTGCAAAATATTCCAGCAGCCGGAATTCGCGGACGGTGGTGAGCACGGTGCGTCCTTCGACCCGCACCGTCATCGACGAGGCATCGATTTCCAGATCTCCGACCTTCAATACATCGTCGGGCGGGACTTCCTGCTGGCTGCGCAGCACGGTGCGGACGCGAGCTACGAGTTCGCGCGGGCTGAAGGGCTTGGTGATGTAGTCGTCGCCGCCTAGCTCCAGGCCTTTTACGCGATCGGACTCGGCGGATTTCGCGGTCAGGAAAATCACAGGAGTTCTGGCCAGGTCGGGCGTCGATCGAATCTGGCGGCACAGATCGAAGCCGTCGGAACCCGGAAGCATCACATCCAGAAGGAACAGGGACGGCGGTTCGCGGCGCGCTTCCGACAGCGCCGCCAGACCACTCACATAGGTCTGGACATCGTAGCCCGCGGCTTCCAGGTTGTGCCGTACGAGCAGCGCGATGTCCTCTTCATCTTCCACCACGAAGATACGCCCGCGCGTCCCTGCATCCGGGCTGTACTGTGCCGTACTGGACATCATGGTTTCGATTTCGAGGACCAAGGGCGCGCTTGAAACCTCGCGTCGGCTGAAAATCGGTCTCCCGTGACTGTAGGGGGGGAATGTTTCGCTGGTGTTTCGCGACTGTTAACGCTTGATTAATTTGCGCGCGCGAACTGCGAGAGTTACCGGTCCGACCCCACCGTTCGTTTTGGAAGATGGCGCAGCGTGTGTCCTTCAATCAGGCTGTAGAGTTCTTCGGCGAGATTTTTGGCGTGATCGCCGGAGCGCTCCAGCGCCTGCGCCATGAGCAAAACATCGAAGCCCAGCGAATCTTTCTGGCGTGAATTGTCGGTCAAGTAACGCTGGAACATTGAGTGGCAGATGTTGTCGAGCTCCGCGTCCATGCGCAGCACCTTGCGAGCCCTATCGACGTCGAGCGAAATGAAGCCGCGGTGAACGTCCTCGAGCATATCGTGCAGGATTGCAGACATCTGGATGAGATGGCGCACGTCTCCGGCAGGCAGCTGTCCGCTCCGTGTTTGCACGCGCTGCGCCACTCCCATCACCAGGTCGCCGATGCGCTCCAGGTCGGTGATGCACTTCAGGCAGGCGAGCAGTTGTCGTGCTCTGGTCTCGTTGACACGCGTAATCGCGCCCGGAAGCTGCTCATCGATCTGGCGCTCGATCTGGTCGAGCTCCTTTTCGCAGTCGCGAATCGCCAGAAACGCCATGCGGGAAGAATTCGTCAGCAGATCCTGCACATTAAATGTCGCGTCGCGTGCAATCAGGCAGGCCTTCAAGGTCATCCGCATGAGTTCGGCTTGGGTGCCGTTGGCTTTAAGGCGCGCAAGTTTGCCATCTTTCTTCTTTGCCGCCGACTTCTCTTCCGCTGAGTCCGGGTCGATTTTCGCCGGCCGGGTTGTTTTCTGTGCCATTGCGCCTTGGATGCTGGAAGCCACTGCGAATGTAAACAGATATTGTAAATAGCAAGTGTGAATAAACGGTTAAAACCAAAGTCTTGGGTGACGTCGGGTAGAAGGCCGGATGACAACGGTGTTTCTATGGCATGGGTATAATTTTCGGTTCCGGATCGCATGAACTCTGAAAGCGGCAATATCTTGTGCCGCAGCTAAGGAAACGATAGATGAAGGAGACCAGCGAGCAGTACATCAAGCGGATCCTCGGTTATCTCGACGGAGAAGATCCATGGAAGGTCCAGAAAAGCACGGCCCAAAAGCTCGAGAAGGCCGTCAAGCATCTCAGCCGGAAGCAGATGCGCAGACGACCCGCGGCCGGGAAGTGGTCGATCGCCGAGATTCTCGCCCACCTTGCCGATACTGAGGTCGTCGCCAGCTGGCGCATGAGGCTGATTCTTGGCCACGACGGCACGCCGATCCAGGGTTTCGACCAGGACGTCTGGGCAAAAACGTTCCGCTATGAAGATCAGGATCCGGACGAGTCTTTGAAGACGTTCCGGGTGTTACGCGAAAGCAACCTGTCGCTGCTGAAGCACGTGCCGCGGGAACTATGGAAGAACCACGGCATGCACTCGGAACGCGGCAGAGAAACCATCAGCCACATCGTGCAGCTTTTTGCCGGGCACGACCTGAATCACTTGCAGCAGGTCAAGGCAATCGCGTCATCACAGAAAAAGAAGTAGAAGTGACAACGGTGTGGCGGATGTAGAGCTGTGATGGAGTGCTTCAATCTATGGATCTTCAGCAACACTACCGGCAGTTATCGAATTACGACGAGTGGGCGAATCTTGAGGTGATTACGGCATTGCGTACCGCCGGGCGTCCGCTCGAGCGCTCGCTCAAACTCACCGCGCACATAGTGGCGGCCGAGTACGTGTGGCTGACCCGTATCCGGCAAACATCGTCACCCTATCCGGTGTGGCCGGACCTCAAGCTGGAAGAATGCGCGAAAGAGGTTCCCGCGCTGGCAAAAAGCTGGAAGGAACTCCTGACCCACGCCGATATTTTGGATCGCTCGGTTCACTACAAGAACAGCAAGGGCGAAGAGTACGACAGCCTGGTGCGCGACATCCTGACGCATGTGTTCATGCACTCCGCCTATCATCGCGGGCAGATTGCCGCCGACATGCGGCAAAACGGAGTGACGCCCGCGTACACCGACTTCATCCAGGGAGTGCGCAAGGGATTGGTCGAGTAGAAAACCGGGTCTCGGGATTTCGATCGCAGATACGACCCTCAGTGATCTTTTCGTCGTTAGCGCTGACACATAGGATCGACCCAAGACAAAAGATGCTAGACCTCCTGATGGAAAGGCGGGCAGCGATAAGCTGTCCGCCTTTTTGAGCGATTTTTGTAGCGGGCGCTACCGCCCGCGGCCGTTGCCTTTGATTTCCGTGCAGCGAATCAGCTTCGAGTGCCAGCCCCGAACGTAGCCAGGCGGCGTTTGTGAAAGTCGCTGATGTCATCGCCTGCTTGGCGTACGGAAGCTTCTTCCTCGGCCCACGCCGCCGATTCTTTCTGCTGCAATTCCTCCAGCAGACGAGTCGCGCACACCGTGCAGCAGAAGCCCACGAGCCGCTGACGTCCGCTGTCGCCTTCATTGCAGCCGTCGTCGAACTTGAAAACCGAGGGCCTCGTACCGCACGTTTCACAAATGCTGGGAGCGTCGGAAAAAAGCGGATCGAAAGTGGAGAACGTTAATTGAGCGCGCATCGTGCACCTCGTTTTCTTCGGCGCCACCTGCGACGCCGGCGTTGCTTACCAAACTCCCGTACTCAGGTACTCATGAATCGACGCCGCAGCACGCCGTCCCGCCCCCATCGCCAGAATGACGGTGGCGCTGCCCGTCACAATGTCCCCACCAGCGAACACGCCAGTACGCGAGGTTCGCTGGGTTTCAGCATGCGCGGAAATGTATCCGCGTTTGCTCGTTTCAAGACCCGGCGTCGTACTCTGCACGATGGGGTTCGCGCTAGTGCCGATCGCCATGATGGCCACTGACAGCGGTAACTCGAATTCCGATCCCGTGATCGGCACAGGCCGCCGCCGCCCCGACGCATCAGGTTCACCCAATTCCATGCGCACACAACGCGCGGCGCGCAACCAGCCCTTGTCATCGGACAGGAATTCGACAGGGGCGGTGAGCACTTGGAAGTCAATGCCTTCCTGCTTGGCGTGCTTCACTTCTTCGGCGCGGGCGGGCATCTCGGTCTCGCTGCGGCGGTACAGCACGAACGCGTTGCCGGCACCTAGTCGCAGCGCCGAGCGAATCGAATCGAGCGCGGTATTGCCACCCCCGATTACGGCCACGTTCTTGCCAACGAGATCGACCATGGGCTCGTCGTACCGCGGAAATTCATAGGCGTGCATCAGGTTGATGCGCGTCAGAAATTCGTTCGCCGAGTAGACTCCGTTCAAATGCTCTCTGGGAATACCCATGAATTGCGGGAGCCCCGCGCCCGTGCCGATGAAGACCGCGTCGTAACCTTCCTCGTGCATCAGTTCGTCGATTGTCACCGTGCGGCCCACCACGACGTCGGTTTCGAACTCGACGCCCATCGCGCGCATGTAGTCGACTTGTTCGCGGATGATTTTCTTGGGCAACCGGAACTCTGGAATGCCGTATACCAACACGCCGCCAATTTCGTGCAACGCTTCAAACACATGGACCTGATGTCCTCGCTGCACAAGATCGCCGGCCGCCGTCAGGCCCGATGGCCCGCTGCCAACGATGGCCACCTTCTTCCCGGTCGAGGGCGCACGCTTCACATTCTTCACATCCATGTGCTGCTGCTCATAGTCGGCCACGAAGCGCTCGAGGTATCCGATGCCGAGCGATTGCACCTTCTTTCCCATCAGGCAGCTGCCTTCGCAGTGATCTTCCTGAGGGCACACGCGGCCGGTGATCGCCGGCAGCACGTTGTCTTCACGAATTTTCGCCGCGGCGCCCATGAAGTCGCCCGCCACGATCAGTTGCACGAACTCCCTCACCTTCACGCCCACCGGGCACTTGTCGGTGCAAGCGGGCTTCGCGCATTCCAGGCAACGCAGCGCTTCCTGCTGTGCAAGTTCGGTGGAATATCCGAGATTGACTTCCGTGAAATTCGTGGCGCGCACTTGGGCCGGTTGCTCCAGCATGTGCTGGCGCGGCATCTTCATGCGCTCTTTGAGAGGGACTGGATTCAGCGAGAGAGTTTTTACAGGCGGCGTCATTTCACACCTCCGCTCAAGGCGCAAAGCTGATCGAGTTCCTGCCGCACCGAATCGCGTTTGGCTTCCACCTCGGCTTGAAATCCCGCCATCGACTTGCGCTCCGCCTCGCGATACATCGAATTGCGTTGCACCAGCACCTCGAAATTCACACGATGCGCGTCGAACTCCGGGCCGTCGACACAGGCGAATTCACTCTTGCTGTCGATCAGCACGCGGCAGCCGCCGCACATGCCAGTTCCGTCGATCATGATGGGGTTCAGGCTGACCACGGTGCGAATGTGCGCGTCGCGAGTGACGTCGGCCACGGCCTTCATCATCGGGATCGGTCCCACGGCCAGCACCAGGTCGATACGCGTCCCAAACTTGATCAGTTGGCGAAGCTTGTCGGTGACGAATCCCTTTTCCGCATAGCTGCCATCGTCGGTGGTTACCAGCAGCGTGTCGCTGACCTCAGCCATTTCTTTTTCGAGGATGACCAGTTCCTTATTGCGTGCGCCCACAATCGAGATCACGCGGTTGCCGGCTTTCTTGAGCGCCGCCGCCGTGGGGTAGGCCATCGCCGTGCCGACTCCGCCGCCGATCACGACCACCGTCCCGAAGTTCTCGATCTCCGACGGTTTGCCGAGCGGGCCGACCACGTCAAGAATGCGATCCCCCGTTTCGAACGAGTTCAGCAGGTGGGTGGTTTTCCCAGCCGACTGCACGCAGATGTTGATGGTGCCCCGCGCCGCATCCGAACGCTCGATGGTCAGTGGGATCCGCTCGCCGTTCTCGTAAAGCCGCAGGATGACGAACTGTCCGGGCCGATGCTTGCGCGCAATGCGCGGAGCTTCAATGACGAAACGCTTGATTCCAGGGGCAATAAAGGCTGCATGAAGTATTTTGAACACGGGCACCCCGTATGTACTCACGACGATTGTGGGGGACCGATGTCATTCGGGGCTGTGATGTATGTCACGGGGAAGGGAGAGTCAGATCACGGAGGGTAACCGTAGCGCTGGCGTCCCGCCAGCAGTCCAGCGGGCGTCCGCGCCCGCTGCCGAGGCGCACGAGCACAATGTGCGAGAGCAAGATGCCATCGCGACAGCCGGCGAGACACCGGCACTACGGCGATGCGGCGTTACCCGGACTCTCGGGTTTAAAGATCAGCCCCTGGCTGGTCCGCCCGTTCATTACCGCGCTCAAAGGCGAGTCGAACCGCAGATGCCGCACGCAGCCGTCTTCTTCGAGCGCCGGTGTATCGGTCAGCCATTGCCAGTTTACGAATCCCTCCCCGGCATCCGGATTCACGGTGAAGTATCCGACCTGAAATGCGGTGAGGTTTTGGAAGAAATGGCTGCCTTGCGAAGGTGTCACGCGGAAATCCCGGAAGCCCGCTTCCACAATGACGCGGGCTCCTGAGATCTCATCCCATTCGACCGGAATGCCGAGCCACGGCTCAGTGGACCCCCAGCGGCCCACACCGATCAGCAGATACGGACGGCCCTGCGCGGTGAGCTTTGCATTGAGGTGCGCGACCCCGCCCGCGACCTCTTTACTGCGGGCCCGCTCGAAGCGGTGAAAATCCACGACAACGACGTCATGCAGATCGGTGATGCGTCCATTGCCCAGCACCTTGGAACTCTGGCAGACCAGTCGCTCAGGATCGACTTCCTCCAGCCGCAGTTCTTCGCCTTCGCGGGAAAGCACCAGCGGCCGCACCTGTAGAAATCCAAAGTCAGCCGGATCGCCTGGCTTTTGCGGCAACCGGGCGGCGAACTCGATTTCTACCGGACGTCCAAAGGCGTCTTCGCCCATCTTGGTGAGGTGGTCGAGCAGCGGCGCCAGTGGGAAGACATCGTGCTTCAGGATGGGCGCGAAGCTGACCAGCCGGCTGCCTGCGCGACTCACGCCGTCGTACACCACATGATTGTCGGCAGAGTATGTCGACGCGACCGAATATAGCGTGCCATCTTTCTCAGCCGCATCGAGACCGAAGCGGACTTCGCGCAGGCTGGCGGCCCGATCAACGTCGCCCGCCTCGGCATGATTGAGTTCGAGCGCCCAGAAATCCGATTGCGAATTCGTGAGGATATCCTCCACCGACGAAAACTGCAGAATGTGGCGAGGATAGCGTGGGCAAAAGGTCAAACACTTGCCACCATCGACGACTGCGCGCCCCAGTCCCAGCGCCACCGCTGCGACTCCGTCGTGAAAATTCATCGGCGGCACCGGATAGAAGTTGTACGACCGCGCCACACCGGAGAAATCCGGATAGAAGCGTGTGCCATGAGGTGCCCCCACAACTTGCTGCAGGATGACCGCCATCTTTTCTTCTTCCAGGCGGTAAGGCGTGGCTCGCACATATGCCTTCGCGTGCTGGCTGAAGGTGGAAGCGTAGACTCGCTTGATCGCTTCCAGCAGGCACTCGAGCCGCGCCGAAAGATCCGGCTGGTGGTTCGCCAGCATGAACGTTTCATAGACGCCGGTAAATGGCTGGTACTGCGAGTCCTCAAGCAAACTTGAAGAGCGCACCGCCAGCGGATACCGGGCCTCGGACAAAAACTCGAGCAGGCTATTGCGCACGCTCGCCGGAAAGGATGCCTCCAGGAAACGGCGCTCGATTTCGGCATCGTCGGCACAGTTCAGGGCGAAGTCGGCCAGATCGTTCTCGCTCAGAAAAAGATCGAACACGTCGGTGGCCAGCACCACGGCGGGCGGGACACTCACGCGCACGCCCGGGAAGATTCGCGGGAAGCGTTGCCTGCGCAGCAGGTGTCGCATGAACGCCAGGCCGCGCGCCTTGCCCCCCAGCGAACCCACGCCAATGCGCAGGAAGAACGAGTCGGTGGCGGCCAGCGCTGCCGGGCTGAAATCCGCGATCAGGACTTCGCTCTGCTCGCTGCGATAGTCGGCGATCGACGCGATGAGGTCGTTGCGCAGATGCTCGGTGCTCGCGAAGTCCGACACCTTGCGCGGACGAAGCTTCTGGGCCAGCGCGAACTCGGTGCGCGCCATCAACCAATGAGAAAAGTGATTGCGCTGTGCGTGATACGCCACGCTCTCCGCCGGAACTTCCTGCAACATTGTCTCGAGGCCGCTTAGGTCTGTGGCGCGTCCGACTTCTGACAGATCCGGCATCCGAAAAACGAAATCCCCGAATCCAAATTCTTCCATCAGCACTTGCCGCAAGTCAGCCATGAGCGTAGGCGAACGTTTGCGTAGGAATGACAGCTTCTCGGCGTGCGCGCGTTCACGGAATTGCGTCCGGCTCGATTGGAGAACGATCGGCACGTCGGGAACCGCGTCCCGAATCAGTCGTGCGAGTTCGAATCCGGCTTCTGCGCTGAGTTCGCCGCGCCGCGGGAACTCGATGTCTGACACGACTCCCAACAGGTAGTCGCGGTACTGCATCACCAGTTGCTCGGCTTCTTCATAGCTCGAGGCCAGCAGGATCTTGGGCCGCGCCCGCATCCGCAACAGCCGGTGGGCGACGTTGATCCCCTCGCGAATGACGCGCCGCGACTGCGAGATCAACTCAGTGTAGATGACCGGCAAAAACGAAGAGTAGTAGCGAATATTGTCTTCCACCACCAGGATGATTGGGACACCGATGGCCGTCGTATCAGGCGTTGCGTTGCGCTTGTCCTCGACATATTTCACGATCGCGATCAACACGCGCACGTTACCCTGCCACAGGAAGACGCGTTCGATCTCGCTCTTAGGATTGCGGGCGACGAAATTCTTAAGCTCGCGATAGTCGTACGCGAGCACAACAATCGGAATATCGAGCCCGGCCGCCCGGATCTCGCGCGCGAGCCGGGCCGCGTCCATATCCCCGACTTCGAGATTCGTAACGACGAGATTGAACCGCGGCTGCGACCGCACCATCGCCAGCGCTTCCGATCCGGTCGAAACCTGCGTGATGCTGGGAATCTGTTGAAGATTGAGCTCGAGCGATTCCCCGATCAGCAATTCGTTCAGCCGGCCGTCTTCCTTCAGGATGAACGAGTCGTACAAGCTCGACACCAGAAGGATGTCGCGCACGCGAAACGGCATGAGGTTTTCGAAGCCCTCGAAGAGCCGCTGTGCGTCGATGGTCGTGTCGAGTGGGGCGATCATCATCGGAGATTCACGCACCTATGAAAACAGGCGGGGAGGAGTTCGTCCATCCCCGCCTGCGGGTTTAGTAGCGCCGGCGTCCCGCCGGCAGTCGCGAGGGCGTCCTCGCCCTCGCATATTTCTCCCCTACACCAGGCCCTGGTCCAGCATCGAGTCGGCCACCTTCAGGAAGCCGCCGATGTTGGCGCCGTTGACCAGATTTCCGGGTGTGCCGTACTTCTCGGCGGTCCGGAAGCAGTTGTCGTGGATCGCGATCATGATCTTGTGCAGGCGATCGTCGACTTCTGCGCGCGTCCAGCTCAAGCGGGCGCTGTTCTGTGCCATCTCGAGACCGGAAGTCGCAACCCCACCGGCATTCGCGGCCTTCGCCGGTCCATAGAGAATTTTGTTCTCCAGGAACAGCTTGGTCGCTTCCAGCGTGCTCGGCATGTTGGCGCCTTCGGCCACGACCTTGATGCCGTTCTTCAACAGGTTCGCGGCATCTTTGGCGTTGATTTCATTCTGCGTGGCGCTCGGGAACGCACAATCCGCCTTGATGTTCCAGAGCGGGTTGTGATCCGACTTCATATCGGTCGCCATGAAGATCGCTTTCTTGAACTTCTCAGCGTACTCGCGGATTCGGCCGCGACGCACGTTCTTCAGGTCCATGATGTAAGCGAGCTTCTCGCGATCAATGCCGTCCGGATCGCAAATCACGCCATTCGAATCCGACACGGTCATGGGCTTCGCGCCCAGATCGAGCAGCTTCTCAATGGTGTATTGCGAAACGTTGCCGCTACCCGAGACCAGGCAGAGCTTGCCTTCCAGGGTCTCCTTGCAGGTCTTCAACATCTCGGCAGCGAAATACACGCAGCCGTAGCCGGTCGCTTCTGGACGAATCAGCGAGCCGCCCCAGTTCAGGCCTTTGCCCGTCAGGACGCCCGTAAATTCATTCCGCAGCCGCTTGTACTGTCCGAACAGGAAGCCGATTTCGCGGCCGCCCACGCCAATGTCGCCAGCCGGAACGTCAGTGTCCGGTCCGATGTGGCGCTGCAGTTCGGTCATGAAGCTCTGGCAGAAGCGCATGACTTCGTTATCGCTCTTGCCCTTGGGATCGAAATCCGATCCGCCCTTGCCGCCGCCCATGGGAAGCGTGGTCAGCGAATTCTTGAACACTTGTTCAAACGCCAGGAATTTCAGGATGCCGAGCGTCACCGAAGGATGGAAACGCAGCCCGCCCTTGTAAGGGCCGATTGCGCTGTTCATCTCGATGCGGAATCCGCGATTGACCTGGATCTTGTTCTGATCATCGAACCAGGGAACGCGGAACATCAAAACGCGCTCGGGTTCGACCACGCGCTCGAGGATGCGAGCGTCCCGGTATTCCGGATGGCGCTGCAACACGAGTCGGAGTGATTCAAAAACTTCCTGGACTGCCTGGTGGAACTCGGGCTCGGCCGGATTCTTGGCCTTCACCTGAGCCATTACTTGTTCAATGTAGTCGCCTGAAATCCTTGTTTCGGACGGCGTCAGCGTGCCTGCACTCATATCGAAAAACCTCCTTGATGTATAAGGGCTGCGGTCGGTAACTCTACACCTTCGGGCGCCGGCCGGCGAACGCAATTGCCAGAAGCGTCCAGAACTCCATCACTCCTTCGGACTCCTATTCCACATGGGAACGTGTGGATTCCAGTTGTGTACGTCTTTCTGAAAATCGCGTTTCTCGCGGACGGTGGCTGCCACCAATTCGGGCTTCTCCGCGGGGGCGCCGACAACAGCCAGGTAACCGTCAACTTTGCTCTTAAGTTCGGGATCAGAAAAGAACTCGGCTAGCTGGGAACGGCGTACTTCTCCATGCCCCTCACACAGCGGGCACCTTACTCGGTCGCGATGATCACTCATGAGATGTCTACCTCGAAACAGGACTTTGGGGGTCCTTGGGCAGGCCAGCGGAACGCCAACCCATAGCCGATTAGACGATGCGGCGGAATTTGCGGCAGTGACTCTAGCCACATCGGCCAGTGAGCTACCTCACAACGCGGGCGGAGGAATGAAATCGAGGCCCGCCCAAGAAATGCTTGGACGAGCAAGCGAATGGCCCTGTTCGAATTTTATCCCCGCCATGCAGGTCTTGCGGATTCGGAAGTGCATGAAGAGCACTTCCGGTACTCTCTCGGCTCTATTGACAGAGCCAGCCCCGTCCATTAATTTGAACGCCTGCGCGGCAGCGCCTGCCTGGCCCTTCTGCGCACGTGCGGGGCGGACACTCTTGTCCGCCAGAACTGAATCTTCAGAGGCATGCGGGGGTAGCATAGCTTCGGTAATGCGCCGGGATACCCTCCCGGAGATGGTGGTTCGAAACCGCCCTCCCGCCCCAACTTTCACTTCCTGAAACAACCTGTTCGAAAACTACAGCCTAAGCAGTTGGCCGTCAGCCGTTGGCACTTAGAAATCACCCTTAGTGGCCAAATGACAGCACAGGCGGAGCGTGGCTAAATGCAAAGTGCTAAATGCCAAATGCCAAATGCCAAATGCCAAATGCTTCTAGAGTTGCTCAGCGCGCTCGAGCGAGCACCAGGGTGATGTCGTCCGGCTGTTCCTTGTCGCCGATCCAGTCGTCGACCGCGGATGTAACGAGTCCAGTGATCTCATGCAGAGGCAGGTCGCGGTTCTGCCGGATCACGTCGATGAGACGCTGCTCACCGAATTCTCCGAAATCGTTCTCCGGCTCCGTGATGCCGTCGCTGTAGGCGATGAAGATGTCACCGGGCCTGAGCAACACGGTCGCCTCATCAAAGGCGAGGTTATCGAACAAGCCGACTACCATACCCCCTTGGTCGAGCCGGCGCAGCGCGCCGTCCTCCCCGATGATGATGGGCGGCAGGTGGCCCCCATTGCTGTAGACGAGTTTTCGCGAGCGGCCGTCGTAGCTGGCGAGAAATAGAGTCGCGTATTTCTCCTGCGGCGTGCTTTCGTAGAGTTGATGATTCAGCAGCGAGAGCAGCGCCGCCGGAGACGCTTCCGCTCCCTCTGTCCTCGACGCCATAATCATGGTAGGTCCCGCGCCCACCGCGATCGGTTCTCGGAGCAGCGGTGTGCCCTCGATGCTGTACGCCCGTACCGCCGAGTGAATCGTCGCCATCAGCAGCGCTGCAGAAATTCCTTTTCCGCTGACATCGCCCGCTGCCAGAATCATCCGGTCGCTGCTGATCGTGAGGAAATCGTAGTAGTCACCGCTCACCGTTCGTGCAGGGCGGCAGAAGCCATGGACCTCCAACGACTTCAATTGCGAGATTTCGCGCGGGAACAGTTGTGCTTGCACCTCCTGCGCAATGACCAATTCGTTCTCCATGCGCTGCTTCTCTTTCTGCTCGATGATGAGCTTCTCGATCGAGGCCGTCATGGAATTGAACGAGAGAGCCAGTTGCGCAAGCTGGTCAGTTGACTTGACCGGAATGCGGTGGCTGAAGTCGCCTTTATCAATGTGCTGAGTCGCGCGGTAGAGTTGTGCCACCGCGCCCGTGATCGAGCGGGTCAGGGTCGTGCCAATCACGAGCGCAAGCAGTTCGATGATGGCCAGTACGATGGCGATGACCAGCAGGATGGCTTCTACACCCTTGGCGAAGTCACCGAGCGTCGCGAACAGCCGGTCGTAAAGAATAGAGGGGCGCGTCGTCACCTTGACCAGTGGTGAGCTGAGTTCATGGTTGCCGGTTCGCCAGTCGAACGACGAAAGCGGCGTTCCAAATGTGATCTGGTGATCAAGCAGGGCGGTCTGCTCGGGAACCGAGCCCACGGTAAATGTCGCGTGCAGCGGTTCATTGCCGCTATGCTTGTCGCTGCCAACAGAGACTTGCGCGCCAGCCGGCGAATCTGACTTTGAGGACGTCGCCGTGCCTGGCCGCGCTTCTTCGGTCGCGCCGCGCTGGTTCAGGCCAACGCTATACAGCGTGATCTCGCCCAGGTTCTTCGAGATCTCCTGCATCAGCGCCTCGTCGAGAGCTTCACTGGAAACCACCGTCAGCTTATCGTTGCGGACGGGAATTACTCTGGCTGCCCGTAGGAACAGATTCCCGTGATCCCGCACGATCTCGCTAAACGGTCCTTTCAAGAACAGGGGCTGTGCGAACGGGGTCTCGGCCTGCGCGTTAGCGCACACTGGCAGAGGCTTGGTGCCATTCCAGGCACAGACGTCCCGGTGCTTCCAGATTTCATCCGTCTTTCGCAGGCTGTCGAGGAGCGCCACCGTGGGTGGTTCCCCGCGATCCATTCGTATTGCGAGTTCGTTAGCGATCGCCGCATTCACCGACTCGACATGCTGCATCTGCAGGCGAATTTCTGAGATCACGACGAAGTTGGCAAACTGCCCGGCCAGCAGGTAAAGGGTCACGACCGTCATGCCTACCAGCAGCAAGGTCGGCACGACCGCAATAAACATGTACGTGACAATCAGCCGGTTGCGGAGACGCCACAGAACCTTGGCCTTCAGAAAACGAAAGGCCAGGATCGTGAAGAACACGATCGAAAGGGAGCTCAGGAACGTGACCCAGCTGCCCAGCGTTTCTCCGGACGACATCCGGAACCCGGCTACGATTTTCTGCAGGAGGAAGAGCGCCAGCGCCAGTCCCAGCGTGTACCACGCGCCGTGTGCGAC
This sequence comes from Terriglobales bacterium, assembly GCA_035652655.1. GTDB lineage: Bacteria > Acidobacteriota > Terriglobia > Terriglobales > Acidobacteriaceae > Gp1-AA133. The sequence goes on along the minus strand of DASRDJ010000429.1, from coordinate 57,739 downwards.
CCGCGAGTGAGGCCACAGGTGTCGCTGCTCCAATCGGTCGCGCAGAATGGCAAAGGTCACATTCATCAGTGTAAGAGGTCGATTATGACAGAAACTTGGGAACGAAGCGGCTAGTCGGAATTGTGTGGCGCGGACACCTCTGACCGCGTCTCGGTCGGGAGAAATGCTGTCCTACCCAGCACAGTACGATCGACAGGAAGCTTCTCAGGGCTTGAGCGCAGCCTGCGTTTCGGCCCGCCGAATCGCAGTGACACGAGGCTCGGCAAGCGTGCCCGTGACGGTCAGTCCGGCGGACCCTTCAGGAACCAGCTTCACATCAAGCTTCCGGCTTTCGGAGACGGTTCCTGTCACCGCATAGGTTGCGGTGGGCGATTCGAGCGTCGCCTGCTGTAGTACGAGATCGCCCTTGCGAAGAGTCAGCGTTCCCGTGAATCGGCGAACGTGCAGTGGAGAAGAAGAGACCAGGACCCGCGGAAAACTTCCATCCCGCATTGTGAAGTGCAGATCTCCTTTTGCGGAATCTAAGATTTCCTCGGCCGATAACCCGGCCATTTCAATCTGATACTTCGCACTCGCCGTGCCCGTCACCCAATTCTGGTGCATGGCATCGGCGAACTGCCCGAGGACGGCAGAATCCAAAGTCCCCGTCCCCAGATAAACCGGCGGTTTGACCATGAAATCGACTCGCCAATCTCCACGGTGCTTGCCGCCAAAAACATCCGCGCGCAAATCGGACACCCTCACCTGACCGCGCTCCAACTCCACTTTTGCGCTGGCGTGTTCCGCAGGCATATTTCGAATCACAACACGATCCACAGCCAGCGTACCGGAGGCTTTCACTTCCGCAAGAAACGATGGGCTCCGCGCTGGTGTGCTCGACGAGAACCGGTACCAGGGACGCTCTGGTGGATTCGGATTCAGCCACTCGTTCAGCCTGTCAGTCGAGATTTCATCCGCATGCAGGTTGAACTTCACAGGGCAGGGTGCACTGCATCGCCGCGGCACCGCGAGCGACCCGGACCACCGCGTCCCCGCGGCCAACGCCGTGATACCGTCTACACGCGTTTCTGAGTCGTTGAGCGCTATCTTGGCGCTCGAAATCTCCAGCGGCCGGTTGAGTCCACGAATCTCCGCCTCGACCGAGTGGAGCTCTGCCGTCCCCATAATCGCGGGAGCCGCGAACCCGGTCCACTGCCCCGCCAGCTGCAGATCAAGTTTTGCCGAGCCCGTTACCGTGGGATGGATCGCCCGAAGCCCGGCTACGCGCGCCAGTTGCAGTATCCGGCGAACGTCAGCATCACCCTTGACCGAGAGGCTGTAGCCGCTGCGCGCTATCCAGCCTTGAACCGTTGCCGGCACCGGGCGCGCCAGTTTCAGCGGAAACGGCCCCACCCACAAGTGCGCCTCGTTTGGTTGGTCTGCGACTGACTCGCTATGGCTGCGCGATTTCTTGTTCGCGTGTGTGCCGCCGGCGAGCGAGAACGGAACCGCGTCGACCGCGAAGTCCGCCTTCTCACTCTCAGAGTGCAGAAGAAGATCGGTCACCCGCCCCTCGCCCTCGAGCAGGGGGTTTTGCCCGCCCTCTCCGGACTGCAGGTCGAACCGTCCTTCCAATCTGCCATCCGCTTGCAGATCGTTGGGAAGGTCTTTCTTCGCGCGCCGGACCATGGCGACCACGCTTTGCACTGGAATACGATTAGCCGAAATGTGCAGGTTATAACGTGGCGCCCCCGGCGGACTCGAGGCGTCTCCAGTCAGAGAAACCGAGCCGTCTCCCACCGGGCTCAGACAGAAGATTTGCCGAAGGCTGCGATCCTCGACTCCATAGTGCGCCTCGCAATGGGTCTTCAGGTCGAGCGCGTTGCTGCTGGCGATGTCGTAGCGATGAAAATCCTGTACCAGTCCATCGCTCCGTACCAGCAGGTTCGCCGGAGTTCCAAGGAACTCCACTGACGTGTTCACGGTGCCGCGCCACCCACGATCCGCACCCGAGACAAACTTGCTCAGTTGTCCGAGCTGCCCACCATCCCATTCAGCGGAGAACTGGACGGGCGTGTCGTAGAGCCGCGCCGCGCGCTGCCACGATCCGCTGACCTTGATCTGTCCCGTGTCGCTCAGGTTCAGATCCGAGCGCACCGGTTGGCCGCGAAGTCGCATGCCCCATGTGTTCTCAGAGTCCTGCCAGAAGGCGTACTTGGCGTCCGTGATGGCATACGGCTTTTTTTCCGCGCCGAATTTGAAATTGATTCGCCCGCGGTCGGCTTCGATATAAGGAAATGCAGGTCGCGGCTCGGAAGCAGCTTTGCCCGTGGGCGCGACCGCAATCTGCGCCGTACGTTCCAGAAAGTTTTCGATGTTCCAGCGCCCGTCGTCGCGCCGCACCAGATTCAGGCTGGGCTCAGTCAGGCTGAGCCGGGAAATTTCCATTCGGCCGCGCACCAGGGAACTTAGGCGGAGGACCGCCGTGACTTCCTGCGCGCGCAAGACCGGTTCCGCCCCAAATGCCGGATCGTCATGCACGACGAAGCCATCGAGGTCGAAGCCCGGGGCCGGCAGCAGGTGAATATGCACGTAGCTGATCTCGACGCGGCGCTGCAGCGCCGTTCCAACGGAGTTCTCAATGCGCGTCCTCAGGTGCCCCGCGCCCGGCCGGATGACGAACAAGGCAAGGATCACGGCGCCGGCGGCAAAGATCCACCCGCGTTTGGATCGCAGCTTCACTTGACCAACCGGAAGGTGCGGCGCCAACGCGTCTCGTCGAAGAAATGAATGACCACGTGCACCAGAAACCCGACGCGCTCCCCAATTTCGGTATGCCGGTACTGATCGGGCGGAGTGTTGAACGACCAGTACACGAACATAGGCCGGCCGATGACGTTTTCTTTCGGGATGAATCCCCAGTAGCGACTGTCGAGACTCACATCCCGATTGTCGCCCATGCCGAAGTAGCTGTCGGGAGGCACCACGACATCGTCGCCTTCGATATGCGAGCGCATCTGCAATTGCCAGTCGGGCGAAACGTTATACGCATCCGACGGTGGCACAGCCGGGAAGTTGTCACGATAGGGGTCGTAGAAGAGCGGCCCCTTGTGCATCACGTAAGGCTCGGTCAGCTTTTCGCCATTGCGGTACACGGCTCCATCGCGCAAGTGAAGGCGATCGCCCGGAATCCCCATGATCCGCTTTACCACGTAGAGACCCGGTTCCGCGGGGGAAAGGAAGACCACGATGTCGCCGCGCTTGATATCGCGATAGGGAAGCAGCGGGCCCATCCAATTTGTCTTCGGCGCAAACTGTTCCCGGTTCACGAAGACGTGGTCGCCGATCAGCAGCGTGTCCTCCATGGAACTCGACGGAATCTCGAAGGCTTGCAGGATGAAGGTAATAATGAAAAGGCCTGTAACCAGAACCGCGGCCAGCGACGCCAGAAATTCGACCGTCGTCTCGCTCTGCTTCTCTACCGGAAGATTTTCTTTCTTTGCCATGTTCGGTTCGAATCCAAAAGTGACTTTGAAGTGCGTCAACTCACGACGCGAAAAGTGCGGTCCCAGCGGGTGATCTGGAAGAAATGGGTCACCGCGTACGCGAAGTGATAAAGTCTATCACCCACCGACGCCGGGATCGGCAAATCGCTGTTCAGGTCGCGGATGGACCAGTAGATCAGCAGCGGCCGCCCCACAATGTTCTCTCTCGGCACAAATCCCCAGTAGCGGCTGTCGGAACTGTCATCGCGATTGTCACCCATCGCGAAGTAGTGGCCCTCTGGAACGATCAGTTGCCCGTCTTCGACTAGCTTCGGCATCTGCACCCACCAGTCGGCATTGATGCCGGGATCCAGAACATCCAGTCGCGGAAAATCGTCGCGAAAGAAGTTTCTCTCCGGCTTGAAAACCCGAACGTACGGCTCCGGCAGCGGCACGCCGTTCACGAACACGCGCTTGTTCACCAGGTGAATGCGATCGCCCGGAACGCCAATCACGCGCTTCACAAAATGTTGCGACGGATTCACCGGGTAGTGAAACACGATGATGTCGCCGCGCCGGATCGGGCGGTAGGGAATCAGTAAGTTTCCGCTGCCCCCGTAACAAAGCTTGTCGACCAGCAGGTAATCGCCAATCAGCAGCGTGTTCTCCATCGACACGGAGGGAATCTGAAAGGCCTGCACGATGTAGGTGATGACGAACACGGCAATCACCACGGTCGCCAGCAGCGATTGCAGGGATGTCAGCCAGTCCGTCTGATCGCGCGCCGAGTTGGGGGGCGTTGTCATTGCGTGGGAGGAGTCGACTGCTTAGGAACGACCTTGCCTTCTGCGGCACCTGGAAATGCAGCCAGATATTCCAGCACCTGCCGGGCCGCATCCTGCTCGGCCTTCTTCTTGGTCGTGCCCTCCGCCCGCCCGACGAACTCGACCTTGCCCAATCCCGCCGACGAAAGCCTGACTTCTACTGTGAACGTCTTGCTGTGTTCCGGGCCGACTTCCTTCACCAATACGTAAGATGCCTGCCGCCCGCTAGCCTGCAGACTTTCTTGCAGGGCCGACTTGAAATCCATGACCGGCACGCCGCCGCTCGCCGGGTTCATCCGCTCTAATTCCGGAGCCACTACGGTTTGCACGATGAACTTGCGCGCGGTTTCCAGACCGCCGTCCAGATAGAGCGCTGCCAGCACGGCCTCGAAGGCGTCCACCAGCAGAGCCGTCTTGCTGCGGCCTCCGCTTTTTTCTTCGCCGCGGCCCAGCCGCAAGTATGTTCCCAGGTTCAACGCCTGCGCCACCTGGATCAGGTGTCGTTCACTCACCAGGTGCGCGCGCAATTTCGAAAGCTCGCCTTCCCGGAATGTAGGGAAACGCCGGAAGAGTTCTTCTCCGGTCACCAGCGCGAGCACCGCATCGCCCAGGAACTCCAACTGTTCGTTATCGCCCGGACGAACTCCCGTCTTCAGAGGCTGCGCTGCCTCGAGTTCCCGTGCCTGAGAACTGTGTGTGAGGGCCTGATCAAGGAGTTCCGGCTGCTGGAAGTGATACCCCAACAGATTCTCCAGCGCCGCGATTTCTTTCACTTTCATGCAGATGTGGGGCCGGGAAGTCTCTCCGAAAATTTCTCGGCCCCGTGAGTCGCGCGAGGCCGTCAGTTCTTGGGCTGCTCGGCAGTCGCCGGCTTGGGGGCAGCCGCGTTTCCGCCGACCAGTTGAGTGAGCCGGTCACGTTCCTGACGCGCCAGCTTGCCGGCGCTGGTATTTTCCTGTGTCAGCTCAACTGCGTGGTTCGCTTCCTTCAGGGCTTCCGGGTACTTGTTCTGCCTGTCCAGCGAGATTGCCAGCCGCAATACCACCACGGGATCGGGTTGCGAAGGAAAGGCGTCGATGGACTTGCGCAGGTCCGTTTCCGCCGCCGTAAAGTTATCCTTCTTGAACTCGAGCGTACCGATGATCGAGTACGCAAACGAACGCAGCTGTCCCTTGTAGCCGTCCACTTGCTCCTGCGGCGTGTTGGGCGGAATTGAGATGTCGGTGTCCACCGTCTGCAGAGACTTCTGCGCCATCTTCATGGCTTCGTCCAGGCGCTGGTCTTTGTCGAGATCGGTGTCGCGCGTCTTCTCGGCCAGTTCGCTGGAGACGGTGACGAGCAATTCAGGATCGTCGCCATCGATTGCCAGGCCCTTGCGCCCGACTTCCATGATCTTGTCGGAGTTGCCGGCTTTCTGATACGCGCGCATCGCCGACTTGAAAAGCATGATGCGCAGTTCGCTGTCAGGAAACTTCGCCGCAAAATCGTCGGCCGCTTTTTCGGCTGCAGCGGGATCCGTCAAGGCAGCCGCTGTCTTATAGGCGTCGTACTCAGGTTGAGTCTTGGCCTGCGGGGGACGCTTGCCCAACGCCGGGGCGGGGGTGGCTTGCGCTCCAGCTTGCGCAGCCGGTTGTTGCGCGTCGGGTTTGCTATTGGACTGCGCGAAGCTGAACGCCGCAACCGCTAGCACAGCGCCGATCATCGCTACTCGCTTCATGCTCTCTCCTTGGGTGGCGACTCTCACAGGGGAGAATCGAGGTGCTTATTTCTTGTCCTGCTGCTGACTGCTCGCTGGCGGCTCGTAGGGCTGCTTAATTCCTTTTTCCGCCGCTGCCTTCACTTCTGGCAGCGTGCCTCCGGCCGTCAGTGCTGCATGATATTCGTCCAGCGCGTTCTCGCGCCGTTCCTGTAAATCGAAAATCCGTCCGAGATATATGTGCGACCAGGCAATGACTTTCGGCTCCTGCGCGACCTTAAGCGCCTGCTCGAAATACCCGGTTGCGCCCGCCATGTCACGCTTCGCCGTCGCGATCTGCGCCAGGATGAACCACGCGCGGCCTGCGTCTTCATGCCCGTCGTGCAGCGCCTGTTCCGCGAGTTCCTGAGAAGTCTTCAGATCGCCCGTGAGCAGTCGCTTCTCGGCCAGCACCAGCAGATGCTGGTCCTTGGGCCGAGCGAAATGCAGAACGTCAGGAACGGACTCAGATGCAAAGTGCGTGTCCGCAGCCCGCTTCTGTTCCTTCTTCACGTCGACATTGTTTAACAAATCAATATATGCGTTGCGGATGCCTTCCGGGTCTTTTTCGAACTGAGCCAGCGAATCGTAAAAGTAACGCGTCAGGATGAACCCTTGCTCCGTCGACTTGTCGATCGCCTCGTTGCGCAGCGCTTCAGGAGTCTTGCTGTTACCCTGCATGCGGATTTCGACGGCGCGTACCAGGCATTCCGTGACCAGCAGCGAAGTGTCGATCTTGAACGACTCCTCCATCGGCGCGCCCTTCACCGATTCGAGCAATGGCTCCAGGCGCTTCATGGATGTTGGATATTTCAGCGACAGCGGATCCAGCAGGTAGTGCAGGTAGGTGTGCCGGATCTGGTCCATTTTTAATTCGGACCCAGAAGGAGAAATCACGACATAGTACTCACTGCCATAATTGCGGGCATTCACCTGGCTGGGTGCGCCCATGGGCTCCAGAAACACCGAGAAGCCGCGGCCCAGATATCCCGACGACGGCAGTTTCAGGTAGATCTCGGTATCGAACAGCGTCTTCTGCAGCGGTTCGTGATACCGCTCGGTCAGTCGCGCGTAGGCGTCGCGGTGCTTTTGCCAGATCGAGTGCCATCCCGCTCGTTCGTAGACGATTGCCGCCAGACGCGCAAAGCCCACAACGTTGGCCGCGTCGGGAGGCAGTTCAGCTTCTTTTACTTTGGGAAGGAAGTTCGGCGAATCGCCCAGGTACAGCGCCAGAGAGATGTACTGTGCCAGATCGCGCGCCGAATCCGGGCGCACGTGCTCGTGGTAGTACTGGCACATCAGGTTGGTCGCTTCGAGAGCGTCGTCAGACTCATGCGCCGCGCGCGAAATTTCGCCACGCACCTGCTTGCGGATCGGGTCCGACGTGCTCAACTCCTGGTCGTAGCCGCAGGTGTTCATCGCCGCCAGAATGGTGAACAGGGTTTCGCTCGTGTCGAGTGTGGCTTTGGGCGCGTTCTGCGCGAGACACAATGGCGAGAGCACAGCGAAAAGGGCGGCTAATGTCGAATGTCGCAACCGAAAACCCAGGAAAACCTCCAACCGGGCGGCAGGCTGTAAGGAGAATCAACGATAGTTTAAGGGGTTCGGCGCAGAGGGTCAAACGCGCTTGCTGCCCGCAAACACACAAACAGCCTAGCGAAATGTTATCTCGCCAGGCTGTGTTCTTATCCGCGTACGCTGATTTTCGAAAACGACAGTACCGCGCGCCCCGGGGTCGGCCTGCCCATCGACATGGCTGGCCGGAACGTGGTGAAGATCAGCATCCTCTTCACTTCCGGCAGCAGCTTCTGCGTCCCGTCTGGGTCCGAGATGATCCGGTAATCCTGGATCCGGCCGTTCGCGTCCACCATCGCCTCGATCACCAGCGAGTCTTCCGTCACCGAACTGAGCGTGGCGGCGAACGAGGACTCCTGCAGTTCCGGCCCGCTGTACAACATCAGGGGTACGTCGTTGGTGTTGCGCGCCTGCAGCTCCGGCAACGTCATTCCCATGACAAAGCCGAACATCGCCACCGCGGCCAGAGTTCCGGCAGTGGCGGGGACCATGAAGGCGTTCATCAGGTTTTCCAGTCGGACCAGCAGCCCCTGGAAGGGCTGCCGCCGGGCATTGGCAGCTTCGCGAGAAATGGCAACTCGCAGCTTCAATGCCAGGTCAGCAGGCGCCTTGCGGCGACCCACCTTCGTCATCAGTTCCTGTGTTTGACGGAGCAGCGCATACTCCCGGTGACAACTCGAACATTCCCCGAAGTGCAGGCACAGCGCCTGCATCTCCGCTCCAGATACAGCTCCGTCAAGGTACGGCGAGAACATTAACTTGGCCTCGGCGCACTTCATGACTTCACCTCAAGTCCTTCTCTCGCAATTGGCAAATCGCAAATAGACTGCAGTTCTTCTTCTTCGGGACTCAGCAATCCGAGTTCCGGACCTACCTCGCGCACGTAGCCGGCCAGCCGGCGCTTTAACGCCTCCCGTCCGCGAGTCAAGCGGGACTTCACCGTCCCGAGTGAGATTTCGAGCACTTCCGCGATCTCTTCGTACGACATGTCTTCCAGATCGCGCAGAATCACTGTGCTCCGATACGGCTCTGGAACCTTCCGCAGTTCCACCTCAACGCGCGCCCGAACTTCCTCATGCGCAGCGCTGTCGAATGGCGACTCCCTCTCATCGATGAGCGCCGCCCGCACGGAGCCCGACTCCGACGTATTGTCGAGCGGTTCCATGGATGTTTCCTTGGCCTTGTGCCGGAACCACCAGCGCCGCCGGTTGGAAGCCTCATGCACGGCGATCCGGTAGATCCAGGTCTTCAGGCTCGACTGCCCGTGGAAGTGTTTAATTCCGCGAAAGATTTTCAGGAACACTTCCTGCGTCGTGTCGGAGGCGTCGGCAGGATCAGTGAGAATCCGGTACACCAGCGAGTAGATGGGCTGGTGGAATTCGCCGATGAGCCAGGCGTACGCCTCCTCGGATCCAGCCTTCAATTCCGCGACCAGCGCCCCTTCCAGGTCCCGGGCCCCAATCGCACTCGCGTAATCACCCAAGGTGGCTACTCCCGCCATGACTCTCACGGCGCACCTCGTATTATAGGATTGTCGCGCCGCAAACCAGCAAAAAACTAGTTCGCCGCGCACCCCTCAGTCCCGAGTCGACAGCTGAAACGACACCCGAATACATAGACCCCACCCGGGTGTTGAGAGTTCCAGAGAACGTAAATACCTTGTTTTTAGTCTGATCGGCGTTGGAGCCACGGCCGTCCTCGCCCGTAAAACGGCAGTGAAGCCACGGACGTGAAGTCAAAACCATAGTGACCCAAGGGGACTTACCGGAACAAAAGGGAAGGGCACGGCTTCAGCCGTGCCGAAAAGCGAAAAGACAGGGAGGGCTTTAGCCCCTGAGGTTAGCTTCTACTGCGCCGGTGGCGTGCTCGGCTTTGCAGGCGCGGGCGTGGTAGCAGGCACAGGTGTAATCGACTTCGGCGGCCGCGGCACCTTCTTCTTAACCGGCTTCTTCGGTTCGTTCTCGTCGACCACGATCTTCTTGGGCGGTGCCGGAGGCGCAGCCTGCAGCGCCTTGATCTGATTTCTCAGCTGGCTAAGCTCGGTCTCTTTCGACGCGCTCAACGTCTCCAGTCGCTCGCCCAGCGACCGCCGGTTCCGTTCGATCGCGTTCAGATCGTTGGAGAGCGTTTGGAACTCATCCTTCGATCCGAAGGCGCCCGCCGACTCGGCGATGCTGCCCAACACATCGTACAGCGCATCCAGATTGCGATAAAGCTTGAAGGTCGCCGACAGGTCCTCGGGAGAATTGCGCAACTGCGTGACGATCTCGGGCAGCGCCGACTGCAGGTTCCGCTTCACCGACTCGGTGTTGCCGAGCACCTGCTTCTTGTAGTTGGAATCCATCTTCCACTTGTCGATGCGCAACTTGGCGAGGTCGGCTTGCGTGGCCTGCGACGCCTGCTCGAGCGGTCCCAGAATTCCATTCAGCTCGCTGACCGAAGCGTAGGGGACTGGAGCGGGAGTGATTTGCGCCGTCAGGCACGTCGCGGACAGCAGCAAGGCAAACACAGGAATGCGGATGATGGTTAGGGTCATTTTTGAAGTGCGGCTCTCGGTGCTGTTCAGAATACTAAGTTTCCACATATTCTCAAAATCCACCCGGGGCCTACAGCATGACTACCGTTAAGAGCCCGGCGAGTATAAAATGGATGGCACCAACCTGAGCGGCGTCAGCCGCCATTTGAAAGTGGGCCTGTGGCGCAGTTGGGAGCGCGCTTCCATGGCATGGAAGAGGTCGTCGGTTCGAACCCGACCAGGTCCACCAAAATTCTGATCACAAAGTCCTCACGGCCGGATCTCGATCGGCGTTCCATCCGCTATCGCTCTCCAGATTTCATCGATTTTTTCGTTCGTCACGGCGATGCATCCCTCTGTCCAATCACGCAGCCGATGGCGACCTCCGATCCACCCGTAGCCGTTGGGAAGCCCGTGCAGCATGATGTCGCCACCGGGCGCGGCGCCTGACTTCCTGGCCTGCTCGCGGTCTTCGGCGTTCGGATACGAGATGTGCAGCGAGCGATAGAACTGACTGTGCTCGTTGCGGGGATCGAGGATATACAAACCCTCCGGAGTCTTATGATCGCCCTGCTTCTCCTTTTTGCCTACCGGCGTGCCGCCCAGCGCCACCTTGTACTTCTTCAGAATCTTGCCGTGATCGAGTAGTTCGAGCGTGCGCTCGCTCTTCAGCACCAGGACCTTGTCAGCATGCGCATCTTTGACGAGGGCGTCGCTCGCCCCGCACGGCATCGTCGATGCAAGCAGGATAATGAACAAAAGAAAAAAGAAGAGCGAGGTTGCCCCACGCTTCGCGATTTTCGAAGGGTGGGAAGCACGGACCCGAACGAAACCACGACGCGGCGCCTTTGCCTTCAGCGATCGACCCGATGTGTTCGCCTTGAACAAGCCCACTAGAATCCCAGAGCGCGGACAGCAAGCTTGAGATAACGAGGACATAGTTCGGATCAGATCCTTAGGCCAATGCCTCCCACCCTTCGAACTCCGCGAAGGGTGGGGCCGCCATTCACATGTGTACAACTCGATCGCGGGCGATGCTTGTAAGTTACGTGTAGAACCGCCTTCCGGGGTGCTACGCTTTGAAAGATGTCACGGAATTCGCAAGCGTCAGCCATCATTTTAGCGATCTGCTGCGTCCTGCCATTGACTACGCAGGCACAGCGCCGTGCTGCAACTCCGCCCAAAGCCGCAGGCCAATGGTCCATCCAGTTCACCCCTTCGAAGCTGGTGAACGGCGTGCCTATTTTCCTGCAAGTCACGCCCATCACGCCCCTGCAGTCGATGACGGGCACATGGTTGAGTCACGAGCTCACGTTCGATCACGCCGGTGCACAGAACTGGTTCGTGCTCGCCGGCGTCAGCCTTGAGACCAAGCCCGGACGCTATCCGCTTAAAGTCGAAGCCGTGACCACTGCCGGCAAGCACGTCCACTTCGAGCAGGAACTGCTTGTGGGCCGCGAAAAATATCCGGCCATCGAACTCAAGGTCTCCAAGCAATACACCGAGCCGAATCCAGAGCAGCAAACCGAAATCAAGCAGGCCCAGGACATCAAGCACGAAGCCTTCAACAAGATCACCCCCGAACGCGAGTGGTCGGGAATGTTCGCCGCGCCCGTGAACGCTGCCAGTTCCGACATCTTCGGCACACGCCGCGTTTTTAACGGAGTCACCAAGAGCGTCCACCAGGGCCTCGACTACCGAGTCGGCCCCGGCACCCCGGTGATGGCGATCAACTCGGGAACCGTGCTGCTCGCGCGCTTCCTGTATTTCGAAGGCAACTGCGTGGTTATCGATCACGGTCAGGGATTGCTGAGCCTCTACCTCCATCTGTCGGAACTGAAAGTGAAAGAAGGACAGCACGTCGACCGCGGCGAAGAGGTGGGACTGAGCGGGGCCACCGGCCGCGCGACCGGGCCACACCTGCACCTCGCAGTCCGCTGGCAGGGCGTGTACGTCAATCCCGCGGTCCTGCTCCGTTTGCCGCTGCCCGAAGCGAAGATCAAAACAGCCGCCGAAATGAAACGAGATGTCCGACGGAACTAATAAATCCCGTGGCCCTGGATCCCAACGCCAAACGTAGCTCGGGATGCAAGGGCGCCCCGTCCAAGCTTCGCTTGGGCGGGGATTTTCGTTTTGTAATGTTGTTTCGTGAACAGCGCCAATCCGTCGCCCGCAAGAATCTCTGTCTTCAAGGCTGCTCGGCGAGGGCTTCGAGAATCTGCCCGGACTCGTGCATCGACGCGCCGTCCGAATCCGCGATGGGACGCAGATCAGGCTCAAGCCATGCCGTCGTCGCTGCATCCGACATCACCCGATCGCGCGAGTAATAAGCAAAGAGAACATCCTTGCTGGCGAATTGCTGCAGCGCTCCATTCACTTTGCCGGTCAATGTTTCCGATTGCGGACACTGATTCAAATAGTTCGCCAGCAACTCCATCCAGAAGCGGGTGATCGTCTCGTGGTAACCCTGTTTACCGTGATGCGCAATGAAGCCCTGCAGGCCGCGCCGCATGCGTTCCAGCGCATCCTCGCGCGAGAAAGAACACAAGTACCAGCAGGCCACTGTCAGGTGGCGTGCATGGGTAAGCTCCGCCAGCGTAAAATCACAGCGCTCGAACCTCTCCACCACATCGCGAATCTCACTTACATCTCGGTAAGTATCCGCCGTCATCGCAAACTCCTTGGGCAAAAAAATCGCCCGCGCGCAAGCTGCGCACGGGCGTTGTAATCTCGAAAATTCAGAGTACAGGGCGATTTGTCCCAAGTCCAGAGAATTTATTGGACGGGCCTCGCTAAGAGGCCAGTTCTCGCACCCATCTCATTCGCGCGCTTGGCGAGGGCAAGATGCCCTCGCGACTGCCGGCGAGGCGCCGGCGCTACGAAAGCCCAAAGCCTAAAGCCGAAAGCCTGAGGCCTAGAGCCCACGACGTCTGCCCGCCTTTCGTCGTCCCCCATCCCCATGTTCTAATGCCGACGCATGCAACCCAGACTTCTCCTGATCGCGCTCCCTCTTCTTTCCGTTCCCCTGTTCGCCGCCGACCCGTGGCGTTCTCCGTCTCCTCAGCAGATTGACGCCATCTATCCCGAGATGCGCGCGCTCTACGAAGACCTCCACCGTACTCCCGAACTCTCGCTGCATGAGGAGAAGACAGCCGCCAAGATTGCCGAACAGCTCCGCAAGCTTGGCTTCGAAGTCTCGACCGGCGTTGGCAAGACCGGAGTGGTCGGCGTGCTCAAGAACGGAGCCGGGCCCACCGTGATGATCCGCGCCGAACTCGATGCGCTGCCCGTGCTCGAAAAGACCGAACTCCCCTACGCCAGCCACGCGACCACCCATAACGATCAAGGCATCGAAGTCCCAATCATGCATGCCTGCGGGCACGACCTGCACATGTCGGCGGGGATGGGTACCGCGGCTCTGCTTTCGCAGAACAAAGATCGCTGGCACGGCAAGTTTATCTATGTCGGCCAACCGGCCGAGGAGCGCATCCAGGGAGCGTCGGCCATGCTCAAGGACGGTCTCTTCACGCGCTTCCCGAAACCCGACTACGTGTTCGCGATTCACGATACGGCGTTCGCGCCCGCCGGTTCCGTCTACTACGTGAATGGCTTCGCGATGTCGAATGCCGACTCACTGGATGTCACGATTTTCGGGAGAGGCGGCCACGGCTCCGCGCCGGAAGTCACCATCGATCCCATCGTGATTGCCGCGCGCACCATACTCGCCTGGCAAACCATCATTTCGCGTGAGAAGAATCCGCAAGATCCGGGCGTGATCACCGTAGGTACAATTCACGGTGGGACCAAGAACAACATCATTCCCGACGACGTGAAACTCCAGCTCACCGTGCGCTCCTTCAATCAGGACGTCCGCCAACACATGCTCGCCGCCATCGAACGTGTGGCGGACGGGGAAGCGGCCGCCGCCGGCGCGGAAAAGAAGCCGGAGGTCACGCGCACCGAAGGCGTCAACGCCGTTTATAACGATCCGGCAATCACGCATCGCATTGTGACGAAACTGGAATCGGTTTTAGGGAAAGACCACGTGATCCAGGGACGCCCCATCATGGCTAGTGACGACTTCGCCGAGTTCGCAGCAGCCGGCGTGCCTTCCATGATGCTAAACCTCGGAGCCGTTCAACCAGCCAAGTTCCATGCCGCACAAAAAAGCGGAGAAGTTCTGCCGGGTCCGCACTCGTCGCTCTTCGCGCCCGACGAGGAATTGAGCCTGAAAACCGGAATCCTGGTTGAAACAACTGCGGTGTTGGAGTTGTTTTCGAAATAGTTCGGTTAGGAGGTGTTGGGTCTTAGGTCTTGGGTTCTTTGTGGCTAGCACTGGAAAAACACAAGTCGGCGCAAGATGAACCGTCGAATTCCTGAGAACTGAAAACTGAGAACTGAGAACTGAGGCCCAAGGCCCAAAGCCTGCCGGTCATTTCTTCCGATTCGCCCCAGCCACCCGAAACGCCTTCACCACCACATGATTCGGCTGCACGCCTACTGGAATCATAGTCAGCAGGGAATACTCGCTGGGCTCGAGCTTCCGCGGCTTGCGCTTTTGGATGACGGTTACGTCCCCGGACTGCGAATTCAGCACTAGTAGATAATTCTGGCTTTGCGACAGCGCGAGTCCGTCCGGGCCACTCCCCACCGGGATTGTCGCCACGATCCTGCCCACGTCAATGTCGTACACTGCGACGCTATTCGAACCGAAGTTGCTCACATACAAGCGCGCATTGTCAGCCGACACCACGCCCCGCGACGGCTTCGTCCCGATCAGGTAGCTGCTCGACACTTCATCCGTACCGGTCTCGATGATCGAGATGCTGTCGGCATTGAAGTCGGCGACCATCAACTCGCCACCGTCGGGCTTGAGAGCGAGGCTCACCGGGGTCGGCCCCACGTCGAGCAACGCAATTACTTTGTCGTTCCTCAAGTCGATGGACGCGACCTGCGCCGAACCGGTGCAGGCCACGAACGCTTTCGTCGAATCCGGCAGGATCGCAATGTCCTCCGGTTGCTGGCACACTGACAGTGTGGCGCGAACCGTCAGCTTCTGTGCATCCAGAATCGAAACGGTGTTGTCGCCGCGATTACTCACCACGACGGTCGTCCCCGACGGCGTGACCCGCGCCATCCCGGGCGCGGCGCCCACATGAACGGTTCCAATCACCGCGCGCTTGTCGAGGTCGAGCACCGACACATTGGCCGAGCCCGAGTTGGCCACATATCCGCGCTTGCCATCGGTGGAGATATCGATAAAGAACGGGCGCCCGTGAACTCCAATCGTCGTGACCACCTGATTTCTTTCGGCATCAATGACGGTGACGTTGTTCGACGTGCTGTTGACGATATAGACCTCGTTCTTCGTCGGATTCGCCGCCACGCCCGTGGGTTCGCTCCCGACCGGAATCGTCTTCGCAGGCTGAAACGTGCGCAGGTCAATCACCGTGACCGTATTGCTCTTGCCGTTGGTGACGTAGGCGTACTCGCGATAGGAAGGCCCGTAGTCAGGAAGCGGGCTCTCGCTGAAATACCACCAGCCCAGCCCGATCACGACGGGAAGTACGACTGCAATGAAGAGGATCTTTCTCAAAGGATGGCTTGGCCCCGGAGGAATGAGATTACGCTAGGAACGGGAGAGGGATCAATAAAGGTGAAAGTTGATGGTTACTGCGATCCTCACAGGGACTGGCTTCCCTTGTTTCGTACCTGGCTCGAACTTCCAATTTCTGATTGCGGCCACTGACTTCTCATCCAGTCCTTCGCCCACACTCTGCGAAACGCACACGTCTCTCACCCGGCCGTCCTCTGCGACCGTCAGACGGAGTTCAGCCTCACCTTGATACTTGTCCTGACGGGCCGATTCGGAAAACTCCGCGTCTGGCGAGCTTTGTACCCGAGGTGCCGTCACCTCTGAACTCACCTTGAATGTTCCGGGTGGTGACGACCCGCACACTGGACGTCCGTCAGCCTGAGGCAAGTTGTAATTAAAATGAAATCTGAGTTTCAGCGTCTTATCTTTCTGCAGTTCTGGCGGCAAAGGTCGGAAAGGTGCTGCCGCCCTGACTGCCTCCCAAGCGGCTTTGTCCTGCGCCGTGTTTCCTGTGGACGTGTGGCGACCCATGTGGCGGATGGTCCCATTTCCTCTGATATGAACGTCGATGATCGTTTCGCGTTGTCCAGCAGGTGGATCGGGCAAACTGAGGGTGCGCGGATACCAATTGGCGCGGATAGAAATCAGCATGCCGTCGGCGTATTCCGGCGTGTCCCACCCACCGACAGGAGACAGAATCTCGTAGCCGCTCGAATTCCCGCCACCGACGCGTAAAAGCGCTACGTTTGATAGCGCGTCAGTGTTCGGATTTGCACCACTGGAAACCTGTCCGTTGCCAAATCCAGAGGAGAGCAACAGGAACGCCGCTAGGAGAATCGAGTGCATCATTTCATCGGCTCTCAGATGGGCTGAACCTTGGCACCAAAAAGGTAAAGACTGGGCTAAGGGGGACTGCGGATCAATAAAGGCGGAAGGCTACCTCCATTTCAATATAGACAGCGACTGGTTCGCCCCCACGGTCTGCAGGTTTGAACTTCCAGCGACGCGCTGCCTCGATCGCTTTCTCGTCGAGGCCTTGGCCGGCTGCCTGCTTCACACACAGATCGCGGAATGAACCGTCCGTATCAACAACCCCACCAAGCACGACGATGCTTTGATACTTTGCCTTTCTCGCCTCGTTCCCGTAATCGGGATCAGGCGCAAACGTGGGAGATGGTGGATGGATCGGTCCGTGTCCGGGAGGCGGCGGGGAGACCTTCTGCGCGGTGAAAGGATGCTCGCTGCAAACCGGAGTGTCGGCAGCGGCGGGCTGAGCGTAACCGAAGTGAAAGCGCAGTTGAAGTTGTTTCTCGTGAAACTCAACCGGGAAGTGCGCGAAAGGCGCAGGTTCCGTTACGGCTTGCTGGGCGGCCTCGTCGAGTGAAGTATCACCCGAAGATTCGACCATCTTAACTTTCTCAAGCGATCCGTCTGTCCGCACCGTCGCTTCGACCAAGGTTACTCCCGGTTTCCGTCCAACCGTTTCCGCTGCCGCGATCGACCGATTCCACCGGGCACGCACCACCGTCAGAATCTGATCGGGATAGAGTCCCAGATCTTTTCCGCCGTGCGCGTTCATGACCTCGAAGCCGGTAAAATTCAGGGCGCGCACTTCGGGTGTGCTGGACGCATTTGTTGGCACTCCGTTCGCGGATTGCGTCGGAGTGGCCGCATTTTTACCGAACAAATGACAAGCGAACAGCAAAAGTGCTGAGACGATCGACGAGTGACGCATAACGCGAATCTACCTCGCGCGCACAGCCTCGGGCGCTGGCGCGCCAATCCCCACAATCTCGCGTCCCACCACCCCCGCGATCTGCCGCACCTGTGACATCAATTCCACGAACTGCTCCGGATACAGCGACTGCATCCCGTCTGATAGCGCCTTGTCCGGTTGATTGTGCACTTCGACGATCAGTCCATCGGCCCCCACCGCGACAGAAGCTCTCGACAGCGGCGTGACCTTGTTTCGTTTGCCGGTGCCGTGACTCGGATCGACCACGATTGGCAGATGGCTCAGTCTCTGCACCGCGGGCACGATGCTCAGATCGAGCGTGTTGCGGGTGTGATCGGCGAACGTGCGTACGCCGCGCTCACAGAGCACGACGTTGTAATTGCCTTCACTCATGATGTACTCGGCCGCCATGAAGAATTCTTCCAGCGTGGCCGACATCCCGCGCTTCAGCATGACCGGCTTCTTCGCCCGGCCTGCGCGCTTGAGCAACGAAAAATTCTGCATGTTGCGCGCGCCGATCTGGATCACATCCGCGTATTGATCGACCAGGTCGAGCGACTCGTTGTCGATGGCTTCGGTGATGATCTTCAAACCGAAACGGTCGCGGATCTCGGCCATGATCTGCAAGCCCGCCTCGCCCATCCCCTGAAAAGAATAAGGAGAAGTCCGCGGCTTGTACGCTCCCCCGCGAAAGAACTGTGCGCCCGCGCCGGCGACCGCCTCGGCAACGGCAAATGCCTGGTCGCGATTCTCGATCGCACACGGCCCCGCGATGATCGCTAGATTCTTCCCGCCAATTGTGGCTGGCGTGCCGGGAAATCGTATAACGGTGTTCTCTTCTTTAACGTCTCGACTGACCAGTTTGTAGGGCTTGCTGACCCGGATAACTTCCTGCACACCCGGCATGTCGTCGAGCGTGCCTTGCTCGACCTCGCCCTGGTTACCCGTGATGCCGATCGCCGTGCGCGTGGCGCCGGGCATGGCATGTGCCCGGTATCCGAGCGACTCGATCCTCTGACAAACGGCGCGTACCTGCTCTTCCGTGGCATGCGCCTGCATGACAACCAGCATGACCCCACCTCAAGTCCGAGAGTCTATCGCGGGAACGCACCCCGGGCAAACGAGGCCAGTCGCGCCCGGCCTGAAATATGTGGCGCGGGCGCCCCCGCCCCCGTCTCGGGGAAGAAGCAAGTGCTCAATTTCATCCTTCATGGATGGAGCGATAGGCGTTCCGCCCGTCTTGGTGTTCGCGCAATCATCGGTCCAAAGAAGACTCACCGCGCCCCTTCCGCCCAATAGCTGTTACGAGCCAGCACACTGCGCTTTTCCGGGCTCCGCAACTGCACTCGAATCGCATGCAGTCCGGGATGCGGATCCTTCGGCTCAAAGCTCAACAAATATCGACTGTGCAGATGATTGGTGAATTCCGTCATCAGGTGCTCGAAGCTCTTCCGCGAACTGAAAAGTTCGTACTCACCGCCCGTCATGCTGGCGATCGCCCGGGGAGTGTTTCTGCGCACCGATTGCGAAGCCATCATGAGAGGCGCCAGCAGATCTCCACTTGTGCGCCCTTCATCGCGATTACTCCCGCGTTCCGTATCCAGCACCTGCGACCACGAAGGCGAGAAGGGAAGTGCATACACAACCACGTTGCTGTTGCCCACATCCGCGACAACTTCCTCTATCTTCGCGCCGTGGCTTCCGTGGTCTCGCGTCTCGCTGATCAGCAGCAGAACGCGCCGGTGCCGTTGCGGAGATTCTTCGAGCAGACGCACGGAGAACTGAACCGCCTCCAGGATCGCCGCGCCTCCATCGCCCGGCTCCAGGTGCTGCAACGCGCTCGTGATGCCGGTGGGATCGTGGCTGAAATTCTGCGCCAGGTTCACGGTGCCGTCGAACTCTACCAGCGCCACGCGCGACTCAGGGAGCGAGAAGATCGGTTCCAGCATCGCAGCCAGGCCCTGCATGCGCCCGAACTCACGAGCCGCCCGGCGTCCGGTCTGCAACGCGACCACCATCGAGATCGGCTCCGACTCCGCGGCCTCGTCCATGTGCACCGTCTGCGCCAAGCCATCGTCCTGCACAAGGAAGTCGGCGGCATTCAAACCGTACACGGTCTGCCCGCGCTCGTCCCGCACCCGCACCGGCACCGTGACCACGTTCGATCGCGCGCGAAACGTCGGCTCCTGCGCGCTGCTCGACGCGGCGAGGGCAAACGCGATGAGGCCGGCAGTCCTCGAGATTCGTTTTCCGGATCGATTGCTGGTTGCGAAGTTCATGTCGCTGCATCCTCCTTCCCTGAAGCCGTCTGATACTCTGATGCAGAATTCCCCGCAACGCGAGGTCGCCAGGATTGGGATTTTCCCGCTCGAATGCATTCCGCCGTTTGCGGCTCTGGGCCCGCTCACGCACCGCGACGCGCGTCCTTGCGCTCGTTCTGACCATCGCCATCGTGCCGCTGCATTCCGCTGACGAAAAACACATTGTCATTTACGCCCCCGGAACTACCTTCTCTCTGCCTGTGACCGACCGAGACGGCCGCGAGTATGTCGGCCTGCTTGAGAGTGTCGAACCGCTGGGTACCGTGAGCGCGCGTGTCGATGGAACGCACTGGAAGCTGCGCTATAACGACGGCGAGTCCGACTTCACCGCGAGCAGGAACCGCGCCCGGGTGCGCGGCCACGATATGGACTTCCCAGGTAATTTTCTGCTCGAGAATAACCGCGGCCTCGTTCCACTGGTGTCGCTGGGAACGCTACTCCCGCGGATTCTCAATGCTTCGGTCAGCTTCAATCCCGTATCTCGGCGACTATTCGTCGGGAATGTGGCGACGCATTTCACCGCGCAGCTCAGCAAGACCACGCCCCCGCGCCTGCTGATGAACTTCACGGCGCCGGTGAATCCCACCATCGCTACCGAACCGGGCCGGCTGCGCATGTCGTTCACGCGCGAACCGCTAGTCGCTCCCGGCACGCCCACGCTGACCTTTGACGACAAGTCGATTCCCTCGGCCACCTACCTTGAGAACAACGGCGTCGCCGAGATCACCGTCAACGGCGGTACTCCCCTCATGGCCAGCTTCAGTAACGACGGACGCACGATCACAATCGCACCTGTTCCGCAGCAACCCCCCGGGCCTCCGCAAGCCCCGGCGCCAGCGCAAAACCTGCCGTCGGCTGCGGTCCCCGGCAACGCTCCCAAGGCCGTTCCGGCGAATGCGACGCACTACTATGCCGTCATCGACCCGAGCCATGGCGGAGACGATCGCGGAGTAGCTCTCAGCGACTCGCTCGCGGAAAAAGACATCACGCTTTCCCTCGCGCGCCGACTGCGTCAGGAATTCGAGTCGCGAGGTATCCCGACGCTGGTGCTCCGCGACTCCGACGTGAACGTCCCCCTTGACGAGCGTGCCGCGCAAACCAACACCGCGCATCCCACCATCTACGTGGCGCTGCACGCCGCATCCGATGGCAAAGGCGTACGCCTCTATACCGCGCTGCTGCCCTCGGGAGTGGAAAACAATGGACCCTTCGTTGCATGGGACACGGCGCAGACTCGCTTGCTTCCCACCAGCAAGGCGGCGGCGCAAAATGTCGCCGCTGAATTTCAGAGGCGACAGCTTCCCGTCCGCACGTTACAGGCCCCGCTGCGCCCGCTCAACAATCTGACCACCGCAGCCATCGCAGTGGAAGTCGCGCCCGCCTCTGGCGATGTCGCGGACCTGACGCAACCGGCCTACCAGCAAAACGTAGCCAGTGGCATCGCCACAGCGATTGCCTCGATGCATAACCAGCTCGGAGGCGCGCCATGATTCCGCGTCATTTGCAGATCGCTTTTGGGATCCTCCTGCTGGCAGTGCTGGGTATGGGCTTTTATGTAGGACGTATCCGCGGCCGCGCCCAGCAAGCCGAGCCTGCGGCCGACTCGCGTCCAGTCGCCCCGCCCGCTCCCGGACCCACCGAACGCGTCACGCTGTACGTGGCCAACGACGCCGGTGGAATCCTGCGCGCGCAAGCCGCCAGCATTCCGTTGCCTTACGCGCGCCAGCAACGCGCCGAGGAACTCTTGCGCGCGCTGCTCGACATTTATCTTGGCAAAGACTCGCCGCATCCGCTCGCGGTGGGTTCTGAAGTGCGCGCCGTCTACCTGGTTGATCCCGGATTGGTGGTCATCGATCTAAATGCCGCCTTCGCCAACGGCCACCGCTCTGGCGTGCTCGAGGAAGAACTCACGGTCACGTCGATCATTCAAACGCTGGCGGCCAACATCCCCGACATTCTGCGCGTGAAGTTTCTGGTAGAAGGCAAAGAACGCGACACCCTAGCCGGCCATGCTGACCTCTCGACCATGTATGACACGATCGCGGTCAGCCAGTTGGTGGCGCAGATGCAGTAGGGCGGGGGTCGGGTGTTAGGTCTTAGGTGTTGGATATTCGTGTCAGGGTTCAGGTCCAAGATTCAGGGCAAGAACCTGACGTGGCCGGTTTTGCATTCGAGTCATGGCCTTCAGTTTGAAGTCGAGCCCCAAGCTCAAGTTCTAAGGCCTAACACCTAAAACCCAATACCCAAGACCTAATTTACAATCCCTCAATGGTTTTCCGTTCCGACAACCGAACCCCCGACCAGCTCCGTCCCGTCTCAATCCTCCCCGACTTCATCCATACCGCGGAAGGCTCCGCGCTCATCGAGGTCGGCAACACACGCGTCATCTGCACCGCATCGGTCGAAGAGTCCGTCCCGAACTTCCTGCGCAACACCGGCAAAGGATGGGTCTCGAGCGAATACGGCATGCTGCCCCGTGCCACGCTCACGCGCATGCAGCGCGAAGTCAGCAAGGGCCGCGCCTCCGGACGCACCCACGAAATCCAGCGCCTAATCGGACGCTCCCTGCGCGCAGTCACCGACCTTGAGAAGTTGGGCGAGCGCACCGTCTGGATCGACTGCGACGTGATCCAGGCCGACGGCGGAACTCGCACTGCGTCCATAACGGGCGCATTCGTAGCGTTGGGGCTGGCGCTGGAAAAACTGGTGGACGCGGGCACGCTCACAGCCGTTCCGCTGCGCGATTTCGTTGCCGCGATCAGCGTGGGCATCGTCGACGGCGAGCCGCTCCTCGATCTCAACTACGAAGAAGACTCGCGCGCTGACGTCGACATGAACTTCGTCATGACGGCAGGCCGCAAGATGGTCGAAGTCCAGGCCACAGCCGAGCACCGCGTCTTCGACGACCATCAATTCACGCAAATGCTGGCGCTGGCCCGCAAAGGCGTCGACACACTGATCGCGAAGCAGCAGGCCGTGCTGAGTACGCTGACGCTGCGGCAGTAAGTGACACCAGAAGAATGCCGACGTTCGAACGTGCTGCGGAGGATCGCTTCCGAAAGTAGCAGTTAACCTCCGAGCACTCGTTCCATCGCGCTCGACACAAACGGATTTACCACTGTTACCCCATTCCAGGTAAATCCATCCTGCAAGTCCTCCGATAGCAGGTAGCGGCATCCCGCGGCCGCCGCCGCCGACAGCACAATCGCATCCCAGATCCCGAGGTTGTGGCCGGCGGAAAGATCCATCGCCGAGGCTAAGACTCCAGCAGATGTCTCGATCGACGAGAAAGCATCCTGCCAACTCAGAACGGCATCTCGCGCCCGTGCTGGCGTACGGCCGGCCTTGCGCACGAGCACCGTGAAAAGTTCCCCCAAGGCCTGCAAGGGAACAAATGTTTCGTCAGGCGGCAGCTTTTCCAAGATTGCCAGCGCGGATTTCTTTCGTGCGGCTCCATTCACGCCTTCCGCATACGCCAGAACGTTAGTATCGAGGGCGACTCGCATGGTACGCGCTATTCGTAAAGGTCGTCGCGCTTCCAGCGCCCGACCTTCACAACCCCCTCTCCGTGCAGCCGCTCCACCAATGCTCGTCGCGCCTTGCTTCGCGCAGGCTGGTTCGACGTTATTGGGGAGATCCGCGCAACGGGCCGGCCATGGCTGGTCACCACATAACTGCGCCCTTCTCCAACCTCGCGCAGCACGTGCGAAAAACGCCGGTTCGCTTCCGCCGCCGAAATCATCTTGTCCATGGCATCCTCATTAAGTAGTGATATTCACTATATTATCATGAGCGTCAAATCAAGACTCTGCGGCCTGGGGCCCACTTCCAAGCAGGTCTTGCAGCAGACTTCGCCAATGTTCATCCGTCACACCCGGCCCCACCGCCCCGTATTACAATAAAACTGCGCCCAATAAGCTCCACGGGCGGAGTGTATCTGTTCCCATCCGCACTCATTTTTGGAGGAAAGAACAATGAAGCTCACCCCCGGAAAATTGGCCGGCCTTAAGAAAGTCTCCACCGACCGCGGCGTCATCGCCGCCGCCGCCATGGATCAGCGCGGCTCCCTGCAGAAATCGCTCGCCAAGGAAAAGGGCGGCGACGTTACCGACGCCATGATGCAAGAATTCAAAACGCTGGTTACCGAAGTCTTGACCCCGCATGCCAGCGCCATCCTGCTCGACCCCGAGTGGGGACTGCCCGCCTCGAAGCGCCGCGCCAAGAACGCCGGCCTGCTGCTCGCTTATGAGAAGACGGGATACGACAAGACGGGTCCGGGCCGCCTGGGCGACCTGCTCGATCACTGGTCTGCGCGCCGCCTGAAAGAAGCCGGTGCCGATTGCGTGAAGATCCTGCTCTACTACACGCCGTTTGACCCAAAGGACGTCAACGACAAGAAGCATGCCTGGGTCGAGCGTATCGGCGACGAGTGCCGCGCCAACGATATCCCGTACTTCCTCGAGTTCGTGGGCTACGAAGAAGGCGCCGACGAGAAGGGCCTCGAGTACGCCAAGAAGAAACCACAGATCGTCACCGAGAGTATGCGCGAGTTTAGCAAAGACCGCTACGGCGTCGACGTTCTGAAAGTCGAAGTGCCCGTGAACATGAAGTTCGTCGAAGGCACCCAGTCGTTCGCCGGACAGAAGGCCTACACCAAGCAGGAAGCTATTGACCTGTTCCACAAAGCGGCCAGCGTCGCGACCAAGCCGTTCATTTATCTCTCGGCCGGTGTCAGCAACGCCGAGTTCAGCGAGACGCTCGTGCTGGCCGGAGAATCGGGTGTGAAGTTCAACGGCGTCCTCTGCGGGCGAGCGACGTGGAAAGAAGGCATTCCGATCTACGCCAAGCAGGGTGCCGACGCCTTCCGCAAGTGGCTCGAGACCGAAGGCGTAAAGAACATCGACAACGTGAACAGCAAGCTGAAAGCGGCCACGCCCTGGTACTCGATCTACGAAACCGAGCCGGCGCTAGTCGGCGTGTAGTCGAATCACAAATCCAATGTAGCGCGGGCGCCCTCGCCCGCGAAAGGGCAGACGAATTTTCTCTGCCCTTGATTTTTGCTCAGACCCAGATCCGATAATTACTTGCTTGTAACTAAAACTTGTTCACGAACTGCAATCGCCTTCCAGTGGCTCGGCTGCATCCTCGAGACCGTTCCCGATTAAGAATGTTTACCACAGCCGGGTACACCGCGGGATGTGCCTTTTACATCTCTCCGTCAAAATCCCGCGTGCACCTTCGCTGTGTGGGCCGCACAATAATCTGGCCGATCGCACGGGGCTGCTGATCAAGAGTCCGTCAGGGAACGGTCATCAGAATTTCGTTCGAAGGCGCGCTCAACCCACAGGTATTCTTACCGTAGACGCGTACATAGTACGAACCGGCAGGCACATTCGCGGCTGCTAGCGTGGTCGCGACACTGCTGGTATCGAAATTCGCTAGATCCGAGCCTCCTGCCGAACTGCCGGCTTGAACTACATAGCTTGTCGGCGTGCCTGTTGCCGGCGCGACCCATGTGAGCGTGATGTTGCTCCCCGGGATGGAGGCTGCAAGGCTTCGTGGAGCGCTGGTGCAGGCGTTTGCGTTGGGGGAAGAAACGATCAGCTGTAGTTCGCTGGAGGGGGCGCTCGTCCCGCAACCGCTCACTGCGCGAACGCGCACGTAGTAGGTGCCAGCGGGCACGTCGGGAGCGACTAGCGTGGTCGAAGCGTTGCCAGTATTGAAATTGGCGAGGTTGGCAGGCCCTCCGGGAGCGCTGGAGGCCTCAATCACATAGCTCGTCGGCGTACCGACGGTTGGGGCAATCCAACTGAGAGTGACGGTGGACGACGAAGTCGCCGTCGCAGGAAAACCGCGCGGTGCGCCGATGCAGGTTGTCCCGCCGCCGGTGGACTGTCCGGAATTCTGCGATCCGGTGGATCCCTGCGCCCCGGGGGCTGTGGGAGTGGGTTGCGTTGCTACCGCCGGGGGCGGTGCGGGCGCGGCGGATCCCTGCCCGAATTGCCAAGTGCACGATGCCGTCGCTTGCGTGCCCGCCGGTTGCATGTAGCCCACCTTGCCGTTCACCAGGGGCGTGCTGGATCCGTTCGCGGTGGCCGGGTCGCCGGGCTTGGGACGCGACACCTCGACCACAGGAAAGGCCCACTCGAAAGCCTCTGCGGAAATGGTACCCGGCTTTTGTGGCTTTCCGTCGATCGTGACCTGCTGATAGCCGCTAACGGCGCCCGGGGCTCGCGTTTGCGTGTGTCTTGCCTGGATGAACATCCTTCCATCCGAAGCCCGCACGAACACCGCGAGGGGGGCGCTTAAATTCTGAGCGCTTGTTGCCCATTGGACTATCGAGCTTTGGTTGCCCTGCGACCGCTGAACGGAACCACTGCCCGCCACGCTCCAGGTCGCCGGGTACACACGAAACGCACCGCTGACCGTAGACGTGCTACTGCTGATGGTCCAGGTATGCGTCTGGTGATCGCTATAGCCCTGGCCGCTGACGCTGATCTCGCAGCGCGCCCACCCGCCCCATGGTCCCTGGGAAGCCGACTGTTGCGCCGCGGCCGTTGAAGCAAGAGCAATCAGCACCGACGAGACGAGAACAAGGAGGGTGAATTTGCGCTGCGGCATCCATTTCCTTTCGCGTGGGCCTCAG
The DNA here is from genome assembly GCA_035652655.1 of Terriglobales bacterium. Taxonomy (GTDB): domain Bacteria; phylum Acidobacteriota; class Terriglobia; order Terriglobales; family Acidobacteriaceae; genus Gp1-AA133. The sequence goes on along the minus strand of DASRDJ010000429.1, from coordinate 31,328 downwards.
ACGTTCTGGCACTTGACACTCTCCGTCATGGGTGGAGAAAGCCCTACCTGTTAATGCGAAAATCGAGACCAAAATTTGTCATGGGAGGAAGAAAAAACCGAGTACCTTCCTGTACTCGGTTTAACAGTTCCGCGGCTTTTCTAGCGGCGGCTATCGGGAGGCACCAGGCCGTTGGCGCGATAGTAGACCACAAGCTGGCCATAGTGCTCGCCGCTGTGCTCGATGGCAAACGCCCAGATACTGGAATTGTGGGCCATCCGGTTCCCAAAGAACTTTGTTGTCTTGTCCAGTCCCGCGTCGCCCTGCTGTTGAATCACTTGCGCTCCGTCCGTGACGGCCTCCTGGACGAACTTCACCACGTCGGCCTTGGTCTTGAAAGCGTCGCGCTTAGGATTATCGCCCTCGCCGAAGTCAGGCCCGATGTTTGATCCGGAAATCCTGCGGATCAGAACAAAATCCAGCGCAGCAGCGTGGAGAAGATTCAGGGCGAAAGTGCGCTGGTCCTTCTGCACCTTGAAGTCGTATTTGTCTTCGGGCAAATCCTTCGCCATCGCGACGAGTTTGTTGCCAATGTTGTTCCACTGATCCAACATCTCTTCGGATCGCGAACGAGCCGGACTCGGAGCCGCGTTCTGTGTTTGGGTCTGGCCGCACAGACTCGCTGCGGCAAGAACCATGAATGTCATGAGGAGTGGCAAGCTGCGTTTCATGGGAGACTTCTCCTTACGGGTGCGTCTGAATTCGTGACAGAGGGGACCAGCGTTTAGACGTTACGCTGCCGCAGGGGTCAACCTGCTGATTGGAGGGAACTCGCCGAACTGGTTGGATGGAGGCCGAAGACGGCCCTTCTACTCCGATCTCAACGCCTGCGCAGGATCAATCGACGCCGCGTGTTTGGCCGGAATGATCCCGGCAACGCAGGCGGCCCCGATCAAAGTCGCAACTGCGCCTAAAACAAGCAGCGGATTGACGCTCGTGATCTCGTACAACTGCGTCTTGACGAAGCGAACACCCAGCACGGCCGCGGGTAATCCTATGGCTAGTCCGATGGCGATTTGAATGACCGCTCCCCGCATCACCATGGCAACCACGCTTGCGCGTTCTGCTCCCACCGCCATTCGAATGCCGATCTCGGGAGTCCGCCGTGCCACAGTATAAGCCGTTACGCCATAGAGGCCGATCATCGCCAGCAGCAGGGCCAATGCGCCGAACAGCGTGGTCAGCCGCGCGACCAGGCGCTCGCCGTGAAAGCGGTCGGCGATCTGGTCAGTGAAAGTCTGAAACTTTACGACGGTCAAGTTGGGATTGATCGCCGAAAGTGTCGTCCGGCTAAGCCTCTCCAGGTCGTTCATGGGCCGCTCGGTCTCGACCACGATCGCACCCGCATACAGCGACAAGTCATCTTCAATGGGATCTTTGTCGCTCGGGGTTCGTTGCATCGCAGGGATGAAATACATGCTGTGGTTCTTCCAGTACACGCTGGTGTAGGTCGTGTCCTCGACCACACCGACGACTTCGAAATCGCCCGGGGAAACCGGGCCAGCCGAGCCAAAATGCTGCCCGATGGGATTCACTCCGTCTTTGAAGAAATCCTTTACGAACGACTGGTTCACCACGGCGACCGCGCGACTGGTGGGCGTGTCTTGTGGCTGGATGCCGCGGCCCATCAGCACGTGCGTGCCAACGGAATCAAAATATTCTGCGTTGCCTCTTACCCAGGACGCCCCCTTCTCCAGGAACGGCTGGCCCAGCACCTGAACGCCAGTACTCCAATTGTTGTCTTCCATGGGAGTGTAGGTGCTGATGCCGACATGCTTGATGCCCGGCAACGCGTGGAACTGCTGCTCGATCGTGCGGTACAGACCCTCCAACTGGGTCTGCGAATATCCGGCCGCCTGCGGATTGATATGCACGATATAACGGTTCTTCGTGTCGAGTTTGAGGTCGGAGCTTTGCAGCTTGTTCAGGCTTTGCGAAAACACCCCGGCGCCCACCAGCAGCACGAGGGAGAGAGCCGCTTGCAGGACCACCAGGGAACGCTGCAGCCGCGATGCTCCCGTCGCCGTCATCCGAGCTCCGCCCCGCAAGGCATCGACCGGGTGCGTGTTGGTAGCAATCCAGGCTGGGGCAACTCCAAACAAAATGCCCGTAAGCAGAGACAAACCGCATGCAAAGCCAATGACCGCCAGCGACGGGCTCGCGTGGATGGGAACATTTTGTTCCCCCGGGAATGCGAGAGTCAGCAGCATTTGGGCTCCCGCGTAACCAACCGCCAATCCGGCAACGCCGCCTAGCACTGCTAGAACGACGCTCTCGGTCAACAACTGCCGGATGATTCTTCCGCGCATGGCCCCCAGTGCCGTACGTACCGACAACTCCGTATGTCTCGCCATCCCGCGCACCAGCAGCAGGTTGGCTATGTTGGCGCAGGCAATCAACAGAACAATGCCAGCAACCCACATCAGCAGGTGAAGCTTCGAAGCGTATTCCTCCTGCATGTGCTGAATGCCTCCGCCGCCCGGGGTCAGAACCACATGGACCTTGGGCAGCAGCGATTTACCTGGTTCCTCGACGTAGTCCTTGATCGTTGAAAATGATTGCCGCACCAGCGCGCTGACTTTCTGTTGCAGAGGTTCGAGCGGGACGTCTGGCTTGACGCGACCGATGATGTACAGCCAACTCGCCCTCGGGTCGTGCACATAAGAAGCATTCGCCAGCGCCGGCATCGATTCGATGGGCAGATAGAAATCAGGAGGAGTGCTCATCATGCGATCGCCGTAAAAGCCTTCCGGCGCGATGCCGACGACCGTGACAGGCCGCGTGTTCACCCAGAAGGTGCTGCCAATGACGGAAGCGTCGCCGGCATAGTCGCGTTGCCAGGCCTGGTGGCTCATCACGGCCGTGACGGGCGCTCCTTTGATGTCATCCGCGTCCACCAGCAAGCGGCCTGCGTGCGGTCGCAGCCCCAAGGTCCGAAAATAGTTGCCGGAGACAAACTCGCCCATCACCGAGCGCGCATCGGCGTGCGTGCCGTCGCGCCGGACCGTGACCGGACGAAAGCCGAACCCCGCCTGCATGGCCGCCAGACTCTCGAACTCCGGCACATTCTTCTTCAGGAGTTCGTAGGTCTCGGTCGGGAACAGGGAATAGTTGCCGTCATCCTGCGTCCCGGAGTTCACACAGCAATCGTCTTGATTCCCGACCCGGACCAGGGTTTTGGGATCGCCGACCGGAAGGTTCTGCAACAGCACCGAATTCACCAGCGTAAAGATGGCGGCATTGGCGCCGATACCCAGAGCCAACGTCAGCAGTGCTGTTGTGGTGAAGCCCGGAGCCTGGCGCAACTTCCGCAGGGCGTAGCGCACATCCTGGAGGATTGTCATGTCGGTACTCTCAGCTTGGGCTCACCGATGAATTCTAAGTGAGCAACTCCGAATGGGAGCACGCCTTCGCCCAAAGCTAGAATCGCATTGCCGTTGGTGAATGTGCTGCTTAAGGGGAAAAATGGAGTTGCGATGTGTCCATCGCCGAGCATTGGTGTTCGAAACTGGACATCACAGTCCGGCTAGCTCGCGGAAGACTTGGCGGTCTGAACTTGAAGCCATTTGAAAGGGCAATCCCCGGTTGTGAGTGAAAATCGCCTGCTTTCGACAGACCGGACGCTAGCGAGCTGCCAGCCATACTTCATGAATCGCCGAAATGACAACTTCCGGATGCTCGGTGGGTATTTCGTGGCTACCGTTGACAACGATCTGCTTGCCATGGGTCGAGAGACGAGCCAACTCTGGCTGTAACTGGTGGACCCAAAGATCGTCCTCCGCCAGTGCGTCCTTGGGCGGGATCTCCAGAGGGATATCCTCCTGTCTCGTCGCGGTGAGCACAATCAGCGGGCGATCCCCAAGGTTTCCGGCGGTTCGCACCTGTGCTGCGCTCAAAGTGGAGAACACCTGATCCTCATCGATCACAGCAAATTGATGTTTGGTCGGAAGCATCAGGAAATCTTCTTCTTCCCGGAATGCTTTCGGCCAGAAATTAGGCGCATTGCGATCCGCTGTCAGGCGAGCCCAGCCAAGATGGAGTTGAAAGAAATACTTCAGCTTTTCCCAGTGGGGGTGTTTGTGGCGTTCCTGTAACGATTTGCGGATAGACTCCGGCGCTCTCAGGTCTTGGTCTTCGTGGGAGGCGTCAACGAGCACCATTCCCACAACATCATCGGGATATTGACTGGTGTAAGCCCTGATGTCGTACCCTCCCATAGAGTGCCCGACAAGAACGTACGGACCTCTTTCACGGGACGCTCGCAGCAACTGTTTGAGTTCGTGCGCAATCTGCAAGGTGCTGCGTGGCTCCGGACCGGAGTCGCTCCAGCCATATCCGGCGCGGTCGTAGGAACACACGCGGGCAAACTTCGAGACCTCCGGTTGCACCATCAACCAGTCAACGGAAGGGCCGCCCGAACCGCTCTCAAGTATTACCGTCGGTGAACCCCGTCCGCTGCAGTCGATGTTCATGCGGATGGAACCAACTTGAACGAGGTGGCCACGCTCAGGGAAACGGCGAGTGTCACGCCAGCTGCCGATCATCTCGTAGAGTGCGCCAGTGATTGCCAAGCACACGATAGCGAGGAACAGGCCACTGAGCGACGTGCGGGCGATCCGCTTCATTCGCGTCAATTCTAACGTCCTGTATCAACGGCGCTCACCCGTGTACGGTGGTGAGGCGTTTCTACCTTTGATTGCTTCAGGGAATATGACTCTTCGAGAAGAATTCGGGCCCTCGCCCACTCTTTCGAACACATGTGCTGACTGTCTGTCCAGGCCCTGATATTGTGTCGTATACCCTACCGATCCTGGCCACCGACCGCGTTGCAGAAATTAGCGTGCGTGGAATCTTCGTTGGTGTAGAATCCCGGCGTCCCACCCAAACTAAAAGCAATCCATGCGCCAAGCAGTCCTCTCCCCTTTGCGCCTGGAGGAGGATTCCGAGGTGAAGTACGTTATCGCTGTCATCTTCTGTACGTATGCGTTTGCCCAGGTCCAGGCGCAGACGTTCTCTTGCCCGCGCAGAACCGAGGACATCCTCAATTACTTCGTGATGGCATACCCCTCACGCGTGGATCAAAACATGGGACCGGGAAATGCGAACCCGATATACAGTTCCATTGTTCCGGATTACGGCAACAACTCCTACGCCTCCACCGGTTATTTCATCTGGACGAAGAGTCCAAGCGGCTATCCCTGGGACGTTAAGACGTTCGACAACAACTTTATCTATGATCGGTCGACGGAGCTGGGCTGGAACGATCCAACCAGTTTCAAGAGATTTAACAAAGACCTCGCCATGTCCCAGCGTTGCGTGCGGGTTGATCGAGCAGGAACGACTCTGAAGATTCCATATTCGAATACGCAGTATCAATCGTATTCGCAATGCATGCCGCAAGTCACCCAGCCGCTGGGCTACGTCGTGAATTCCCTTTCCGTTCCAACGTGGGTAAACGTGGGCAATGTCGGAATGACCAGAAGCCGATATTTTACGTACAAGTACAGTTGTGACCAGAACTACGCGAACTGCCAATATATGGAAGTTTATAGTCTCGGTTTTGGGATCGGCTTGTTTGACTGGAAATACTATGTGAATAAGCAGGGGGTCTTCGTATTGCAGCAAGAGTCTGTCATCAACAATAAGCAGGGCGGTCAGACAACGCCATCGCTGCCGTGCACGAGCAGTTATCAGTGAGCCTGGGTTGCCCCGTGGGGTATACCCAGGCACTTCGAATATTTCTACCCTCCCATCCTTGACGGTTAGAGCTGGATAGAAGTTCGAGTAAGTCAGACCGAACTGTCCGTCGGGTTGGCGCCTTCAGGCGTGCCGCTAGGCCGCTGGAGCGGGTTCAGCCGCCGTCTATATCGTTTCCAGACTGCTGTTCGAAACAAGAAATCGCGCACTGCAGGAATGCTACGCGATCGCACGCTTCCCTTGTCCGCGATACCAATCCACCGTCCGCTTCAGGCCCTCCTCGAAATTGACGATCGCTTTGTAGCCGAAGGCCTTCTCCGCGCGCGAAATGTCGGCGAGCGAGTGCTTGATGTCGCCTTCGCGCTCGGGGCCGTGCTTAACTTCGCCGGAGTAGCCGGTCAGTTTTTTCAGAGCCTGGAAAGTTTCGTTCAGGTCGACGCGCGTTCCCGTGGCGACGTTGAATACTCGTCCCGCGACCCGATCCGCCGGGGCATGCGCCGCCAGCAGGTTGGCGATTACGGCGTTATCGATAAAAGTGAAGTCGCGGCTTTGTCCGCCGTCGCCGAAGATCGTGGGTTGCTGGCCAGCTAGCATCTGCGTGATGAATTTTGCCAGCACGCCCGAGTACGGAGAAGTCGGATCCTGCCGCGGTCCAAAAATGTTGAAGTAGCGCAAACAGACCGTCTCCAGACCGTAGCAGCGATAAAACGAAATCATGTAGTGCTCGCTGGCCAGCTTTGCCACAGCGTAAGGCGAGATCGGACTGGGCGTCATGTCTTCATGCTTGGGAAGCGTTGGCGATTCGCCATAGGCGGAGGAAGAAGCGGCATACATCACGCGGCGCACCTTCGCGTCGCGCGCGCCCACCAGCAGGTTCACGGTGCCGTCGACGTTGGCGCGGTTGCTGCCGATCGGGTCGAGTACCGACTTCGGTACTGATGGGATTGCGGCCTGATGGAACACGAAGTCCACGCCCACGCATGCTTTCCTCATGGCTTCTGCGTCGAGCAGGTCGGCCTCGCGAAAATCAATGCGCTTTGCGATTTCAGCGATGTTTTCCCGCTTGCCAGTAGCGAAGTTGTCGATGCCGCGGACCTGCTCCCCCTTCTCGAGAAGAGCGCGAGCGATGGATGAGCCAATGAATCCGGCAACGCCGGTAATCAGATGAAGAGCCATAGGATTTCCATGATAACGAATGAAAACAGATTGCGGGTTAGGCGGGGAACACTTCAGTAATCGGGGATTTCCATCAGGTTCCCGGACAGCACGCTGCCGCTGATGGCAGATTCAACCTAAGAGCCCAAAGCGAGCCTCTCAGACCCCCTGGCTCTTGCGCAGCAGCCGGATGAATTCGTCTTTCGACAGGAGCGTGTGGCCTTCAAAGAAATCGGCGAGCGCCTGCAGAGCCGCGGCCGGGTTCAGAATAATGGGCATGGAAGCTGGATGGACGGCCGTTTCAGGTTCCGTCCCGACTGATCTTCGCAGTGGCGCGGGGAGGATCGAGTCGATCATCGCCTGGATCTGCATTCGATTTTCCGTTGTCAGGTCGCGGAAGGCGACGCCCATCCCTAGAAAGGGATAGCTTACGCGCACCTCGCCCTTCACTTGCGCGCGCACGCCGTTCAGTTCCAATTCCAGATCGATGATCGCGCCCGCCGGGAAGGTCGCTTTCAATTCGACGTAGCAGCCGCTGCAGCTGAGATCGGTAAAGGTGCCCCAGGTGCGTACATTCGTGCCTTCGACGCGAAAGGTAGCGCTGCCCTCGCACTTGTAGCGCGGATTTCTGCGGCGCTCCTGCGGGTCGGAATCCGCAGGAACCGGCGTCGCCGCGGGCTCAACGTAGGTCTGGGGTTGTTGCTCCTGATCCCGTTTTAACCGGCGAGGATAGTCTGCCCCGCTGTTCTCCATACTCATGCCGACTCGTGCAAGCGGCCAGCGCACCGTCCCCGCGGGACTACGTCGAATTACGTCGGGCGGAGTCCGGCGCACAACCTGCTCCTACGTTATCGGTAAGACGCGCGGAAGCCGCCGTCACGAAAGTCAGTTTGTTTCGGGGATGGAAAATCTTTGGTTCAAGACTGGGAGGCGGTCCGCAAACGGGAAGACAACAACTCGTCCGAAGCCTTGCGAATCTCCTGCCACAGTTGTTCCTTGCCCGCCCCGGTCTTCGCCGAGAACGGAACAATGCGCGCCTGCGGATGGCGCTCGCCCAGCGTGCGCAGGGCGCTCTGCAACTGGTTGCCGGAGAGCCGATCGCTCTTGGTGGCGACGATGGTGAAGGGGCGCTCGGTGGCTGACAGGAAGTCAATGAGTTGCTGGTCGCTTTCCTGCGGAGCGATGTTCGAATCGACCAGCACAATGCAGAGCGCGAGCACCGGGCGCTCACGCAGATAAGGATCAATAAAGCTCGGCCACTGGCCTGAGATCTCGCGCGAGATCTTGGCGTAGCCATATCCGGGCAGGTCGGCGAAGATCAGCTCTGGCCGCGGCTTGCCCGCGATCCGCAGTTCGAAGAAGTTGATGGCGCGCGTGCGCCCCGGAGTGGAACTGGTGCGCGCCATTTTCGTGCCGACGAGAGTATTGATCACGCTCGATTTGCCGACGTTCGAACGCCCCAAAAATGCGATCTCCGGCAGCGTGGGCGTAGGGAAGTGCCCAACATCGGTGGCAGAGAGCAGAAATCGGGAGAGGACGCGCACACTTTAGTGTGGAGGTTCTGTGCGGAAGTTGCAAGTGCGTGGCGTGGATTCGTGAGGTATAAACGCGCTGGAGGTGCATCCTGATGCGCTACTTCGCGTGGAGTTTCATCTTCTGTTGCTCGCTATCCTGGGCCCAGATCCCATACGACAAACCGACCGTTGAAGTCAGTGGCGACGCTGAAGTGAAAGTTGTGCCCGATCGAGTTTCCATCTCATTTGCAGTAGAGACACGGAACATGGATCTTGAAACCGCAACGGCTGGCACCGACGCTGCCGTGAAGCGAGTCATGGCAGCCGCCCGTGGATTAGGCATTGAAGTGAGCGACATTCAAACAGACTTCATCCGCGTAGAAATCTCCTACTCCGACAAGGGCCAAGGTACACGCGTAGCCTTCTACACCGCCAGCAAGGGAATTCAAGTCCTGTTGAAAGACGTGTCGCACTTCGATCAATTGGTGGAGGCCGGCCTCAAGGCAGGCGCGAACAAAATCGACGACGTGAGCTTCAGCACTTCTGAACTGCGCAAGTATCGCGATCAGGCTCGTTCCATGGCCGTGCAAGCGGCCAGTGAGAAAGCGCATGATCTCGCCAAGGCAGGAAATTTCCACATACTCGATAAGCCACTTCATGTCAGCACGTCGTCGTCAAATTTCTACGGGTCGTCAGCTTATGGACGCGGGCGATTCGGCAACTATGGGTATTACATGACGCAGAATGCGGTGCAGAACGTCGCTGGCGGAGAAGGGGACACGCAGGACAGCGTGGCGCTCGGCAAAATCAGCGTGACTGCATCCGTTGAAATGGTCTTCCAGATCGAGTGATCCGAGATTATCGGGACTCTATTGATCAAGTCCGAGAGGATGTTTGTCATCGTGCACGTCCGACTCCTTCAAGGGCTTGCGCTTGTGCCAAACGCGTAGGACGGCGGCGATCCCAAAGCCCAGAAAGACACTGATCACTAACAAAACGGCGACCGCAGCGATGCCCTGGACTAACTTGTCGGAAATCATGACAACGCTCTCTATCGATATTGTAGCTCCCCAGATCGTGACCAGAATTCCACAATGCCCTAAAGGCAAACGGCCCGCCGAAGCGAGCCGTTGTTTTAGCGTTTCCTGAGACCTAAGGCCTGCCTACTGATGCGTAGCCGGGCTCTCTCCCGCGGTCGGCGCAATGGACGTAATGGTCTGTGGCGTTTCCTCGAGGATCTGCGGCAGAGGGCCTTCCAGCGCGACCTTCAGCACCTGGTCCATGGTGTCGACAAAGTGCATCTTCATTTCCTTGCGCAGATTCTCCGGGACTTCCGCCAAGTCCTTCTCGTTGTCCTTGGGGAGAATCACTTCGAACAGTCCCGCACGATGAGCGGCGAGCAACTTCTCTTTCAAGCCGCCGATCGGCAGCACCTTACCACGCAGCGTGATTTCGCCAGTCATGGCCAGATCGCGCCGCACCGGAATCTTGCTGAGCGCGCTCGCGATGGCTGTGGCGATCGTGATGCCGGCCGACGGGCCATCTTTCGGGATGGCGCCTTCCGGCACGTGCACGTGAATGTCGAGGTTTCGATAGAAGTCGCGAGGCATACCCAAGCCGGCGGCGCGTGAGCGTACGTACGACATGGCGGCCTGCGCCGACTCCTGCATGACGTCGCCCAGCTTTCCGGTCAGAGTCAGCTTGCCCTTGCCGTCGACCACCGTGACTTCGGTGGAGAGGATCGAGCCGCCGACTTCCGTCCAAGCGAGGCCGGTCACCAGCCCGACTTCGCTCTTCTCGTTGGCCAGCGTGTCGCGGAACTTGATCACGCCCAGGAAGTCGCCGATGTTTTCACCCGTGACGACGATCTTGTACTCGGGGCCTTCCTTCACGACCTTGCGCGCGATCTTGCGGCATACGTTTCCGATTTCGCGTTCCAGGTTGCGAACGCCGGCTTCCCGCGTGAACGAGCGGATGATGGCCGTGATCGCGTCGTCGGTGAACTTGATGTTCTTGTCGGTCAGCCCAGCCTGCGCCAGTTGCTTGATCACCAGAAACTGCTTAGCGATCTCGACCTTTTCCGGCTCGGTGTACCCGTGCAGGCGAAGCACTTCCATGCGGTCCTGCAAGGCGGGCGGGATGGTGTGCATCACGTTGGCTGTGGCTACAAAGAACACCTGTGACAGGTCGTACTCGACGTCTAGGTAGTGATCGACGAACATGAAATTCTGTTCGGGATCGAGAACTTCGAGCAACGCCGCTGACGGGTCGCCGCGGAAGTCCATCGACATCTTGTCGACTTCGTCCAGCATGAAGACCGGGTTCTTGGTGCCGGCCTTCTTCATCATCTGGATAATCTGCCCGGGCAGCGCGCCAATGTAGGTGCGGCGGTGGCCGCGGATCTCGGCTTCATCTCGCACGCCACCCAGCGACATGCGGACGAACTTGCGGCCGGTGGCCTTCGCGATCGACATGCCCAGCGAAGTCTTGCCGACGCCCGGAGGTCCAACGAAGCAGAGGATCGAACCTTTGGGATTCTTTACCAGCTGGCGGACGGCGAGGAACTCAAGGATTCGTTCCTTGATTTTCTCCAGCCCGTAGTGATCTTCATTGAGAACTTTTTCGGCCCGCCCGATGTTGCGGATTTCCTTCGAGCGCTTCTTCCACGGCACCGCCAGCAGCCAGTCGAGATAGTTGCGCGAGACGGTCGACTCGGCCGACATGGGCGGCATGGCTTCCAGTTTCTTGAGTTCCTGGATGGCCTTGTCTTTGACCTCTTTCGGCATGCCGGCGGCTTCGATTTTCTTCTTCAACTCATCGAATTCGCTCTTCTCGCCGCGGCCCAGTTCCTTCTGGATGGCCTTGATCTTCTCGTTGAGGTAGTACTCTTTCTGCGCCCGTTCCATCTGCCGCTTCACGCGCGACTGGATGGTGCGGTCCATGTTCAGCTTCTCGATTTCGATGTCGAGCACGTCGGCAATGCGCGTCAGACGCTCGGCTGGATCGAAGATTTCGAGCAGTTCCTGCTTCTCTTCGATGGAAAGCTGCAGGTTGGCCGCGATGGTGTCGGTCAGCTTCGCCGGATCTTCCATGCGGACGGCCGCGATCATGGTCTCGTAATTCAAAGACTGGCACAGCTTCACGTACTGCTCGAACAGGCCCGTTACCCGCTGCATCCCCGCTTCAATCTGCGGAGTCGTTTCCGTCGCATATCGCGCCACGCGCACCGAGGCCTGCATGAAGCCATCGGTATCGGTGACCTGCAGGATCTTGCCGCGCTCAATGCCTTCGACCAGGACCTTGATATTCCCGTCGGGCAGCTTCAGGCTCTGCACGATGTTGACGACCGTGCCCACCTGGTAAATCTCATTTGCCTTGGGTTCGTCGATAGAGGCGTCATGCTGCGTGGCCAGAAAGATCTTCTTATCGGCCGCCAGCGCCTCTTCGAGCGCGTGCACGCTCGACTCCCGGCCCACCACGAAAGGGGTCATCATGTAAGGGAAGATCACGACGTCCCGGATGGGCATCATCGGGAGTTTTTTAGTTTCGAATTTTTCCTTGGATTGGGTCACTCGGTCTCCACACTAATTTGTAGCGCCGGCGTCTCGCCGGCAGTCCGGTGGGCGTCCCGCCCACCGCCTATCCAGCTTTGTCCATCATCGCGAGCGAGACGTCACGTTTCTCCACCATCTCGCGCGTGACTTCAAATTCCTTGACTTTCTTCTGGCTCGGCAAGTGGTACATCAAGTCGAGCATCAGTTCTTCCAGAATCATGCGCAGACCGCGGGCACCCACCTTACGGGCCATGGCCTGCTTGGCGATCGCCCGGGTCGCCTCTTCGCTGAACTTCAAGCGTACATTCTCAAACTCAAACAGGCGCTGGTACTGCTTGATGATCGCGTTCTTCGGCCGAGTCAGGATCTCGATCAGCGCGTACTCGTCGAGATCTTCCAGCAACCCAACCACTGGCAGACGGCCGACGAATTCCGGAATCAATCCGAACTTGATCAGGTCTTCCGGCTGGCAGTCGGACATCAGCTGGAACTTGCTCTTGCCGCTTTCGGCGCTTTCCGTTTCCTGAGTCTCCTCGGGACCGGTCTTGAAGCCGAGCGCCTTCTTGCCCATGCGCCGCGAAATGATCTTGTCGAGGCCGACGAACGCACCTCCACAAATGAACAAGATGTTGGTGGTGTCGACAGGAGTGAATTCCTGGTGCGGATGTTTGCGACCGCCCTGAGGCGGAACGTTGGCGATGGTGCCTTCCAGAATCTTCAGCAGCGCTTGCTGCACGCCTTCGCCGGACACATCGCGCGTGATCGACGGGTTCTCGTCCTTGCGGCCGATCTTGTCGACTTCGTCGATGTAGATGATGCCCGTCTGGGCGCGGCCCACATCACCTTCGGCCGCCTGCAACAGTTTCAGGATGATGTTCTCGACGTCCTCGCCCACGTAGCCCGCTTCGGTCAGGGTCGTGGCATCCACGATCGCAAACGGCACATCGAGCATGCGCGCGAGCGTCTGGGCCAGCAGCGTCTTGCCCGTGCCGGTAGGCCCGATCAGCAGAATGTTCGATTTGGTGAGTTCCACGCCGTCGCCTGTCTTCTGGCGATTCATGAAGATGCGCTTGTAGTGGTTGTAGACCGCTACTGCCAGCTTCTTCTTGGTCTGTTCCTGGCCGATGACATACTCGTCAAGGAAGGTCTTTACTTCTTGCGGCTTGGGAAGCTGGTTGGGAGTCGAGGACTCCGGGGTTGTGGTGCGGTCATCTTCGAGGATGGAATTGCAGACCGCTACACACTCGTCACAAATGTACGCCCTGGGATAGTCACTGGGGGACGAAATCAGTTTCGCGACTGCGTCCTGCGATTTGTGACAGAACGAACAGCGCAAGATTTCGTCTGTGCCCGACCGGTTTTTCACTCGGCTCTACTCCTTATTTCTCATCCCGACCGGCCTGCCCTGGAACCTCGTTCGCCCAGTCGGCACGCCCAGCCGCTTCTCGCCGAGACCTCCAGTAGAGCTGACCGGCGAACGCCGATCATAACTCTACTTCGTCTTGTAGATGATATCGTCGATGATTCCGTATTCCTTGGCCTGCTGCGCGTTCATGATGAAATCGCGCTCTACATCCTTTTCTACCTTGTCCAGCTTCTGGCCGCTATGTTTCGAAAGTAACTGGTTCGTAATTTCCCGCATCCGCAGGATCTCGCGGGCATGAATATCGATGTCCGTAGCCTGCCCTGACAACCCGCCCATCGAGGGTTGGTGGATCAGGATGCGCGAATTGGGTAAAGCCAGTCGTTTCTTCGCTTCCCCGGCAGCCAGCAGCAGTGCCGCCATGGAGGCCGCCTGTCCGATGCAGATCGTGGTCACATCGTTTTTCACATATTGCATCGTGTCGTAAATGGCCATTCCGGCTGTGATCGATCCGCCCGGAGAGTTGATGTAAAGCTGGATGTCTTTCTCCGGATCTTCCTGAGCCAGAAAGAGCATCTGGGCAATCACCAGGTTGGCGATGTTGTCGTCAATCGGCGTTCCGATGAAAATGATGTTATCCCGGAGCAGGCGTGAGTAAATGTCGTACGCGCGCTCGCCGCGTCCGGTCTGCTCGATCACCATCGGCACCAGCATCATCTTTGGATCGTTCACGTTCACCTGCCACACTCCTGCCTCACCAACCAAGTTCATATGCGAGGGAGGATCGAAAGTGGTCCGTTTTTTATGCGGACTGGTGATACAAAAAGTCGAGGGTCTTCTCGTTGCGGATTCTGTTTCTAATCCTATCGAGCGCCCCATCGCGTGTCAAACGTGCGCGCACCGCTTCCGACGTCTGTTTCGTCTGCGTTGCGAGCGCTTCTATTTCACGATCGATTTCCTCATCGCCGACCTCGATTTTCTCCAGATCCGCGACCCGGTCCAGCAGCAGCGAAGCCTTAACCTCCTGCACTGCCTGGTCGCGCTGCCCGGCGCGCAAGCGGTTCAAATCCATCTTCTTCATGTCCTCGGCTCGCATGCCTTGGGACGCCAGCGCACGCAGCCCGCGCTCCAGCCGAAGATCAATCTGCCGGTCCACCATCGCTTCCGGCACTTCAAAGTCGTTGCGCTTCACCAGTTCGGCCACCAGCTTATCTTTGGCCTCGTGCTCGGCGGTGTGCTTCTTCTCCGCTTCCATGTTCTCGCGGACCCGTTTCCGCACATCGTCGATCCCGGTGAATTCTCCCAACTCCTTGGCGAACGCATCATTCAACTCGGGAAGCGTCTTCTTCTTCAGCGACAACACTTTCACGTTGTAATCGAAGGTCTTGCCTGCAAGTCGCTTGTCTTCGGTATCATCCGGATACTTCACTTCAAAAGTCTTTTCCTCGCCCGCCGATGCCCCGCGCAAGTGCTCGTTGAACTCGGGCATGGTATTCTTGCCGCCGATTTCCACCAGCACATCGTCCATGTGAACGGGCTGCCCTTCGCCTTCCCGGGGTTTGCCGTCGAGCGCTACCTGGGCGAAATCGCCGTCGGCCGCCGGGCGACCTTCAATTGCGTCGAAGGTCGCGTGCTGCTCCTGCACGTGATTCAACGCCTGCTCCACTTCCTCGTCGGTGACCTGAATCACAGGCTTGTCGGTGCGCAATTCCCGATAGCCCGAGACCTCGATTTCCGGCAGCACTTCAAAGCTTGCCTTGAAACGCAAAGGCTCGCCGTCGTGGATGTGGAGGTCGGTCACGCGGGGCGCAGAAACTGGGACCAATCCCTTCTTTTCGGCCTCCTGGCGGATGTAGCGCGGTACGAGCGCCTCTACCACCTCAGTCTTGATGTCTTCTGAGAAGCGCTGGCGAATGATCGACGCGGGCGCGTGCCCCTTGCGGAAGCCCGGCAAACGGGCAAGCTTCTGATACTTCTGGATCAGCGCGTCGGTCTCGCGCTGGACTTCGGCGGCGGGAACCTCGATCGAGATTTCCCGTTTGGTGCTTTCTTTTGTTTCTGTGGCGCTCACGATAGGCCTTTCCATCCGCGCCTTTCGGGCCGGCCGATCTAGCCGGCGGGCAGAAAAGCGGGTCAACCCAAACTTTGAGTGTAAAGACTAGGAGAGAGCAGCGTCAAACACTGGAGGGCTGTAGGGCGCTAATGGGCCGGTAGCAGTATTGGTTTCGCCGAGCGAAGGCGGGACGCCCTCACGACTGCCCGCAAGATACCGGCGCTACGGTCTTGTAGCGCCGCCGTCCCGGCGGCAGTCCGGCGGGCATCCTGGCCGCTGATCGCATCGAACACCGGCGTCAATATCTATTTGCCGCTTTGCCCGTGTCCTTGTGCAGAGTCAGCAGGCTGACCTTCGGCGGACAGTTCAACCTCACCGGTGGGTTTATGACGCCGACCCCATGGCTGGTAAAGACTTGCAGGCGTCCCACGCGATTCAGTCCGGTGTGGTACTTGTGCGCCATCTCGGGCAGGATGATGGGCCCGATCCCGGGGATTCGCACTTGGCCGCCGTGCGAATGGCCTGACAGCTGGAGATCGATCGGGAATTTGGCCGCGTAATCGGCGAAGTCCGGCTCGTGGGCGAGCAGAATGGTCGCGTCCGTCGGTGGGATCTTCGCGATCGCCTGTGCGACGTCGGCGCGCGCCTCAAGCGCATCGTCGGTTCCGGCGATCCACAACAACTGCTTGTCGCGTTCGAGAGCGTGCGACGCGTTGCGCAGAACCAGGATGCCTCGCTCCTGCAACAACTGAGTCACGAGCTCGGGACCGTTCCAGTGGTCGTGGTTGCCGAGCACCGCAATCATCGGCGGCGCACCCTTCCAGCGCGCGAATACTTCGGCGCATGGCTCGGCGTTGCGCGCACCTTCCGGTCCGTTGCTCTTGCCTAATCCGTGCGAGACGAAGTCGCCAGTCAACGCTACGAGGTCCGGCTGAAATTCCTGTGCCAGTCGCACTGCGCGCTCCAGACCTAGCTGATTCATGTACGGGCCAAAGTGGATGTCGGTGATCTGGGCGATGCGGAAGCCCTCAAAGGCTTCCGGCAACCGCGTCAATTGAACCTGGATGTGCTCCGAAATCGGGTGATGGGGTTCCCGGAAAAAGCCTTCAATGGCAAGTCCAGTACCGGAGAGTGCCGTCAGTCCGACGACGGACCGGCGTACGAATTGCCTGCGGGTCAACACGAGATGCGTTATTTCAAGTCTATCATTCGACGCGGCGTGTCTCTCATGAGCGCTTCTCCCATAAAATGGAATCGTGGGGACTGCAAAAGCGATTTCTGCGGACTGGCTGGTAACGCTTAACCGGGAAGTAATCGCGTGTACTAAATGTCCGCGCCTGGTGACCTATCGGGAACAGATTGCCCGCGAGAAGCGGCGTGCCTACCGCGACTGCGAATACTGGGGGAAGCCCGTGCCGGGGTTCGGCGATCCCAATGGCCGCGTTCTGGTCATGGGGCTCGCGCCCGGGGCGCACGGTTCGAATCGCACAGGGCGTCCGTTCACGGGCGACGCTTCGGGAAACTTTATGTACCCCGTGTTGTACGAGACCGGCTTCGCCAACCAGCCCACCGCCACGGCCTGCGGCGACGGACTCGAACTGCGCGACCTCTACATCACGGCGGCCGCGCGCTGTGCACCGCCCGACAACAAGCCGCTTCCGTCCGAACTCGCCAACTGCGCGCCCTTTCTGGATCGGGAAATCGAGGGCTTGGGTCGATTGAAGGTCGTTGTGGCGCTAGGGAAGATCGGTTTTGACGCGTATCTGAATTTCGTGCGCCGGAGCGGTTTGGTGCAGAGCAGAGCCGGATATCTGTTCGGGCACGGGGCGAAGTACGTGTTACCTGATGGCAAGGTCTTGCTGGCTTCTTATCATCCCTCGAACCAGAATACCCAGACCGGGAAACTGACCAAGCCCATGTTTCTCAACATATTCAAGCAAGCGGCCCGACTGGCCGATAAGTAAGGCGGCGGGGCCGTCTGAGCCGGATCATGAGCTTTCTCCGGAGCGTCTGTGACTTCACCTCACAGCCTGGTCCGGGACGGCTCCCGCCGTTTCCGCACTCAATAGAGACCGAATTCACCACAGAGACACAGAGGCACAGAGAATTTGTAGTTTGCAATTTGGTAATCGGTAAATTTGAAAATCCTGCGAAAGTTACAAACTGCAGGCCCCAATTTTTCAAGAGATTCTCTCTGTGTCTCTGTGGTGGATGGGCCTTTGCCAACGACAAACGACAAACGACCAACGACCAACGACCGAAGCCAACGACTGAAGCCAACAACTGACGATCGAAGCTGACGACTGGCGACTAGCGACTGGCCACTGACTCAAACCCCACCATCACCGGTTCCATCTGTAGCCGCACGCCCCATTGTTCCTCGACGCTACCCTGGATTTCATCCTTGAAGCGCATGATCTCGGCCGCAGTGGCACCGCCACGATTCACAATCGCGAGCGCATGCTTGCGAGAAATTCCAACGTGGCCCTTGCTGTAGCCCTTCGAAAATCCAGAATGCTCCACTAGCCAGGCTGCCGATACCTTGTTCTGCGAAGCGAGCGCGGGGTAGCTGGGAATCTCCAGCCCACGCGTCGCAGCCTTTTGCTGAAGCGCCTCGAAATCCGCCGCCGCAAGCACTGGATTTTTAAAAAACGATCCGGCACTTTTCGAATCCTCATCGCCCGGCCGGATCAGCATTGCTTTGCTCGCGCGAATCTCCAGAACCGCATCGCGAACCTCTTGTACCGTCGGCTTCGTTTCCATGCCGGCGAAGTACTTCTTCACATCGCCATAAGCGATCCGCGGATCGCCGTCGTGCACCAGCGCGAAGGTTACTCGCAGAATTATGTAACGTCCGCGGCCGCTGGTGTTAAACATGCTCGTGCGATACCCAAATCCACAATCTTCCTTGTCGAATTCTTCTTCCTGCCCGGTCTGCAGGTCCAGAGCAGCTACCGCAGTAATCGTTTCTGCCACTTCCTGCCCATACGCGCCGACATTCTGCACCGGAGTGCCGCCCACGCTGCCCGGAATTCCGCTCAGGCATTCAACGCCCGCGCAGTGATGCTGAACGACGATGGCGACAAAATCGTCCCACGACTCGCCTGCGCCCGCGTCAAAGTAAGCAGTAGCGTGCCCATGCCGGTGGTTGATCCCCTGAATGGAAACTTTCAGCGCAAGCCCCGGCCATCCAGCATCCGATACGACAAGATTGCTGCCGCCCCCCAAAACAAAAAGAGGAACGTAGTGGGCCTTTGCAAACGCAACCGCCTCGTGCACTTCCCCGGTGCTCAATGCCTCCACAAAAAAGCGCGCCGGCCCGCCCACGCCCAGCGTGGTGAACGGAGCCAACGGAACGTTTTCCTGGATATGCATTGGGGAAATATATATGAGGTGACTGGTCACAGGGTCTCGGGTCACAGTTCTCAGTTCTCAGTTCTCAGTGCCGATGGAGGTCGCGAAAAAACGGTTTCACGAATGGGCAGCCATGGGAAGGGCATGGCTTCAGCCGTGCCGATAGCCTTTAGGAGAAAAGGGGGCTTTAGCCCCTGAGGTCGCTTTCGCAATCGCCCAGAACTGTGTTCTCGGCTCTTATCCTGACACCGGACAGCTAAGACCTGAGACTCAAAACCCGTGACCTGACACCTGTCCCTCGGGTTTCTGCTACTCTCAATCTATGTATCCAGAATTAATGCTCATCCCGATGCGCGAAGAACTCACCAAAGCCGGTGTCCAGGAGCTGCGCACCGCCGCCGATGTGGACCGCGCTGCGACCGCCCCCGGTACCACCATGATTGTTGTGAACTCGGTCTGCGGATGCGCTGCTGGACGGATGCGTCCCGCAGTGCGTCTGGCCATGCAGCACGGCACGCGGCCCGACCACGTCTACAGCGTCTTCGCCGGACAGGACAAGGACGCCACCGAACGCGCTCGCTCGTTCTTCACAGGCTATCCGCCGTCGTCGCCGTCGATCGCCATTCTGCGCGACGGAAAACTCGTCTATATGCTGCAGCGCCACCAGATCGAAACGCGCGAAGCCCAAGCCATTGCTGCCGATCTGACGAATGCATTCGACGCGCTCTGCACGACTACGTCGGCGAACGATTGACGACGTCAGTTCCTGTACTACTTGTCCGAAGGTGAGTATGCGGACCCGTCGCCTGCTGCTCTATCTCACGCTCGCTTTGCTTTCCCAGCCTGGGTTTTGTGCGGTTCGACCGTCCTTCCGGCTCGACCTTTCTGCGTGGCGTGCCACGGACATCGTCGTCGTTACTTCGACACCCGACGATGGTGTGTTTGAAGTGGCTGAGTCATGGAAGGGTGAACTTGCTGTTGGCGAGAAAGTAACCCTCCCCGAACTACGCCCCGACCGGCACGCGCCACCAATATCCAAGTACCCCAAATCCGAGTCAGACATGCTCCAGACTGGAGTGTCGGAACAGATACCGCGACAGCCTGCGGGCGCGCGCATGATTCTTTTTCTCGTAGGTCCAGGCGTTTCGAAAACATGGAAACCATCCGATCTGATGAGCTCCATGAAGGCGTCGGTACTATGGATGGATCATGGGCAGATATTCAGTTTTGGGCAACTGTTTAATCCCGGTCCTTCAGTCTTGCATTTATCGCGACTCTCCGAAGGAGAAGTACGAAGCCGGGTGGCTGAGATTCGAGGTACCCAGGAGAGAGCAAAATCGGCACTCGCTGTGTTGGATGGCGCCGAACGGGCAGAACGCCTCAGGGTGTTTGTGAATTCAAATATCCCACCGGCGCGCACATTCGCACTCGAAGAGTTGGGCAAATGCGGGCCCACCGCCACGCGAGCTATCAGCGGCATGCTTGATGATCCGGCCTTCGCCGACGAATCCCCCGAACTCATCAAGGCACTCGCAGATGCAGGAGGGAGCGCGACTGGACCGGAGATGCATCGGCGCTTACAACAGGAGTTGACGTTCTGGAAATCAATGGCGCCGTCACTCGCACCTGATTGGTGGAATCAGAATCCGAGTATTCACGTACCGCTCTGGCAACATTATGGTCAGACCCACCAGTTGATTCTGGGTCTGAAACAGATCAACTACCTGACTTCACTGAGCACAGTGGTCGAACTTCGTGATCTTTGGCAATCTTCTCGCTCGTTGAGTGATGGCAAGCAATTGATTGAGGAGTGCAACGAGTGGATCGCTCATCCCCGCGACTGAGTGAGTATCCACCCCGCTAGGGAATCACATCGCTGCGTGCGACCTGTGAGATTTGCGGCCGACCTTACAGTCCAGCCCCTGGACCCTTGCCCGCCGGTCCGCGCGGTGTCGCAGCACCCTTCGTTGTTTCCTTCAGATCCAGATTCCGAATCAGCCGGTGGAGGTAATTGGGATGCACGCCGAGCGCCTTGGCCGCCTCGGTGATGCTGCCGTGCGCTTCTTCCAGCGCATTCTGGATCAGGCGCTTCTTCAAGTCTTTGACGGCGCCGTGGTACTTTGCTTCGCCTACACCCGGAGCCGGATCGCGCTCCAGCAAGTTCTCGGGCAGATCTTCGGGCAGGATGTCGTCCGAGGCGCCCAGCACCAGCGCGCGCTCAATCACGTTTTCAAGTTCGCGCACATTACCCGGCCAGTCGTAGTTCAGCAGGCAGGCGAGAGCTTCGCGCGACAGCGGCTTCGGCTTCGCGCCGCATTTCTTGCAGTGTTTCTCCACCAGGAAGCTGACCAGCATCGGAATGTCTTCTTTGTGCTCGCGCAGCGGTGGCATCTTCAGGCTGACCACGTTCAGTCGGAAATACAGATCCTGCCGGAACTCGCCCTTGCGCGACGCTTCTTCCAGATCGCGATTGGTCGCCGCGATCAGCCGGATATCGACGTGAATCGGCCGGTTGCCGCCCACGCGCTCGAACTCGCGCTCCTGCAGCACGCGCAGCAACTTGACTTGAAGCT
Organism: Terriglobales bacterium; assembly: GCA_035652655.1. Lineage (GTDB taxonomy): Bacteria > Acidobacteriota > Terriglobia > Terriglobales > Acidobacteriaceae > Gp1-AA133. The sequence continues at coordinate 10,026 of DASRDJ010000429.1, read as the reverse complement.
GCGGCGCCAGTTCCCCGATCTCATCGAGGAAGAGCACGCCGCCGTCCGCCATCTCGAGCCGCCCTTTTTTCTGCGATACCGCGCCGGTAAACGCGCCCTTCTCGTAGCCGAACAGTTCACTCTCCAGCAAGTTCTCAGGAATGGCCGCGCAGTTGATCGCGACAAAGGACTTGCTGGCGCGAGGACTCCTGCGATGGATGGCGCGTGCGGCCAGTTCTTTTCCAGTGCCGCTCTCGCCCCCGATCAGCACGGTCGCATCGGTCGGCGCAACGCGTGCCAGAAACTGGAACACGTCTTTCATGCGTTGGCTCTCGCCGACCAGCGTTCGGTCGAGCGTGATCTCGCTGGTGAGCCGTTGATTTTCTTGCTCCAGCCACTGCAGGCGACGCGCGTTTTCCAGCGCGACCGCTGATATGCCCGCAATCGCGGTCACCAGTTGGAGATGATCTTCGTTGAAGCGGTCGGCAACGTTGATCGTATCGAGATAAATGCAGCCGATCGTTCGTTGATAAATCGTGAGCGGCACGCACAAGAGCGACCGCACCTGCAGCGCGATCAAGCTCTCGACGTTGCCCAGGCCGGTTGACCCCGGAACATCCGACCCGAGAACGGCTAGCCCCTGTTCCAGCACGCGTTGCGCAATCGTGCGGCTCACGCGCACCGATTTCTCGCTCCGGCTGTCGCGGTTGCGCCCGAACACCGAGTTGAACTCGCGTCCATTGGTGCCGTCGAGCAGGATCGCTCCCCGCTCGGCCGGGGCGACCTCGAAAATCAGATCCAGAATCTGCGCCTGCAATTCATCCAGATCGCGGATAGCGTGCACCACGCGGCTGATCTTAAGCAGCGCGCCCAGGTTGCGCGCCAGCCGCGACGTCGCCGGAAGCTCGCTCAGCAGCTTGTCGGGCTGAAGGTAGAGAACATCCTGCGGGCGGATTTCCGCCGTGGCATGCGTCTGGCCAAGGTCGTCGAACTCCACCGACCGGCTCGATCCCGAAGGCCGGTCCGCATCATCATCGAGCAGGAAGCGGAACACCGAGTCGCCCACGGCGATCTCGTCGAGATGATGCAGCCAGTGATCCTTCGCCGGTTCGCCGTTCACGAGCGTGCCGTTGCGGCTGTCAAGGTCGCGAATCTTGAAGCCAGATCCCTCGCGCCGAATCAAGCAATGCCGACGTGACACCGACGGATCGCTGATCGGCAAGCCGTTTGACGCATCCCTTCCCAGTGACAGTTCCGACTCCGGCAACGCAAACACCGACTCCCGCAGCGGCCCGGCCACCGCCACCAGCCGCGGAGTGCTGCGACTTTTCGCGTCGCTGGGCGTGTTGCGGATTGGGTTCGTGGCCATGAAAATCTACTGGCGATCTGGGATCTGACTATCCGTCCAGATAGTCGCCTATCCGATCGGATAGGGCTTTCATAATAAGTGAAGATTGCCGCCAAAGCGCTTCATGCCTCGAAAAATAAATCTAACCCATTGATTGGACGGGAATTGCGCGATTCATGCACAGGCCTTGCAGTGACCGTCGCAACTTGGCCGCAAGCTTGCAATATGACTGGGCGACGACTGGCCTGGCAAGCGACGGGGGAAGCGCTTAAGTTTTATCGCTAGGCAGTAGCGGGAATCGAGAACCCGGAGGGACCCCCTCGCCGGCTGCTCGATTCCCTTTTTTCTTGCCGACGCTCTTTAAAGCGAGCGCGCGGCCTTCCATCCTCTTGTACTTTCCTGCTGAGCCGGAAATTGCGGACTGCGTGATGGACTCGGCTATCGGGCGACGGCTCGTGGCGAGCCACCCGCGACTGGCTCTGTTTGCGAGCCTGCGTGGGTAGGCTTGAAATATCGCACAGTCACATCGTCAGAGACCTGATGAACCTCACTGTCACCGGCGGTCTTTATTACCGCGGTGCGAGGCGTGAAGTAGCGCACGGTGACGTCGTTGCCGAAGTGTTTGACACGAATGCCCAGATCGGAGGAACGCTGTCGCCCGGCGGACGCCACGTAACGAGCAGTTTGGTATTGAAACGGTGCGGGAAATGACGCCGGAGGCGTGGCAGTCACAGGTGTCTGGCTTGCCCCCGCCGGCGGGGTTTGCTGCGTCGCCACGTTCAGCGACTGCGGAGGGGGATCCGTCGCGGGTGTCACGGTTCCCGGCCGAGCGGTGCAAAGGATCCAGATACAGACCAGGGTGACCGAGGCCACGACCAATCCAGAAAGTCGCTTCCGCTGATACACGGGGAACTTGAAGCGAGGCAGGTCGGATGCGCGCAGCTTCCATGCGCGGACTCGATTCAGACTGGGCGTGACGCGAGCATTAAAAAACCGTAACCGCTTCAGCGGCAAACCTCGCTGAACGACGGGAGTCAAGACTTCTTCAAGGGGAGGTGGCACCTGGGCCACTTCCACAGGCTCACCCACGGTTACATTTTCCCTTGCAGGCGCAGGAAAATCTTCAATGACTTCTTCGACTACTGGCGGCGCAACGTTCGCACTCGTTTTCTGTACGACCGGCGCTTGCGACATCGCTTCACCGATCAGTTTCGCCAGAATCCAATAAGTGCGAACTTCCTGATCCTGAAACGAGTGTGGTTCATTAAAGAGGACTTGCAGGACTCCGCCAACGAAGCGTCCCCGATAAATGGGCAGAATGAGCAGGGATTTCACGCCGAACTGGCGGCATACCGCCGCCTGAATTCGGCCGTCCGTTGTGGTGTCCTCGACGCGCAGGATCTCGGAGCCAATTTCGTTGGGAGCCCACGTGCTGAAGGTGGCCATGACGCGCCGGCCGATATAAGAAGCCGCGCTGCCGCTGCCGGCCGTGTAGATCAGTTGATCGCCTTTCAGCCGACCCATGGCAACCCCGCTGGCATTGGCCACGCTGCGAGCCCACTCTGCGATCAGATGGGCGGCCCCGTCCACATCCAGTTGGCCTTCGCGGATGGATCTTTGAAGTTCGAGGATCGCCGTAAGGGACTGGCGCTTCATTCCGCTTTCTTGCACGGCGAAGGCGCTCGCCAAAAGCTTTTGAAAAGATTCCCGATCGAGGGTGGGATCACTGCTCAACTGAAAACCCCTGTTCTGTGCGACTTGCTAGCAAAGACTGCGGGATGGGTAACAGAATTCTACTCGCGCTCGCAGTTTTCCGCTTTCGCTAGGGAACTGTCAATACGGAAAACAACCAAGGAGCGGCTAATCCGGGCCCTGAGAAGCAATTCCGGCCCCCTTGAGTGGAAATACGACAGCTGTGTAGCGGAACGGGACGGAATCCAGCACTACAGCGAACGTGGCTAGACGTAATCAGGCGGTGGCAGCGACGTCTTTCGCAATCGTATGGGGCCGTGCAGGCACTTCGGCCACTCCGTCCCGGAAGGTCACGGTCTTGCCCGAGATGGCCGGCACGCGCTCGCCCGGAACGAGAATCCCAACCAGATTCAGCGGATCGGCGGCCGAGATCGTGATGATTTCATTGGCTGTAGGCACTTTGCGCATCGCGCGCACTGAATCCACCGCGACGGGCAGCGCAAACTGCTCGCCGAGGAAGCCGTCGACAAAGCGGCCGCCGCGAATTTCTCCTCGATCTTCCAGGCGCCGGAAGGCCATCAGCAGTTCCCGCCACGTGGGCAGGTTGGCTTCGCGCGCGATCACATCGCGGAACACGATGCCGTAGCGCTTCAGCAACATCCAGCAGGCCGATTCGAGCGAGCGCCATTTCTCGATCGCATTACCGGTATGCAGGAGGGCCCAGCGGCCGGCGCTGTGGCGCGGGCGCGACATGCGACCATTGCCGTTCGACGAACGGCGCTTCGGGTCGATGAGCGATCGCAGGTTGTCGAATCCATCGGCGGTGATCAGGCCGCCAGCCACCAGTTCCCATAAGGCGGTTTCCACTTCCGATTTCAGTTTGCCAGTGCCGCGCACGATGTCGGCAAAGAACGACGCACCGCGCTGGTGCAGAAAGTCAAGCACCTGGCGCGCGTCCGGGCTAAGGCCACGCCCTTCCGGTTGTGCGGTGCCCGGGTGCTTGGGCGTCATCCAGTCGGCTTCCTCGCGGATGAAGAACGTGATGGGCGCGACGCTGGTGGGGATGACGCGACGCTTGCCTTCGGCCGCATTCTCGAGCGTCGCCGGATGGGGTGAGAGGCGTCCCCATCCGACGGCGCCGGTCAGACAAAGCTGGTCGAGCCACTTGGGATCGTAGTCGGCGATGCGCCGCGCCAGCACGTGCCGCTCCCATGCGCTGGCCGGAATTTCAAAGCCTTGCAGCTGCCGCAGAATCTCGAGCGCGCCGCGTTCGCCGCCCACTTGCGTTTGCGGCGACACATGTTGCCACCGCAACAACCAGCGCATGAACTGTGCCTGCGTGACCGGCTCGATCTGCTTGCGCAGTGTGGCGACGGTCAGGCGATGAATGCGCGCCAGCAGGCGGCGATCGCACCACTCGGTCTCTGCGACCTTCGGATCCGTAAATTTCCCGCGAAGAATCGAGCCAGTGGCTTCCATGCGGAGCAACGCCTTCTCGATTTCATTCTCCGCGATGCCAAGCATGCGGCTCATGCGTCCTGCGCCGGTTGGGCCGAGGTGCGACATCCATCCCTGCACGAGTGAGAGCGTGGCATCGTCGCGGGAAGGCTGTTCGCTCGGAACCTCAGGCAATGGATGCTCAAATTGCGCAGAAGGGAACAGAAGACAGAAGCATCGAGCCTTCTCGGTAGCCACCCAGTAGCGCCGGCGTCCCGCCGGCAGTCCGGAGGGCGTCTCGCCCTCCGCCACAGCGGCTAAACCCACGCGCCCCTGGAAACTGAGTTGCTCAAAAAATTTCCGCCAGGGTTGGGTGGCGTTCGTGGTCACTGCACCCAGCGCGCCTTGCGCCACGACGCTTGGCGGCCCCGGGCAATCCTCGGGCAATGCAACCAGAGTGTGCAGAACATCGTGCAATTCGTCTGCATCGCGCACATCAGGCCATGCCTCATCCTGAACCTGCGCGATCGCCACGGGCTCCAGCTTTCCGACTTCTTCGAGTATCGACTCAGGCAGCACGCGGCGCATCTCAACCGCCCGCGCCCGGCGTTCTTCGAGCGGAGCATCGTCGAGGTAGGCGTAAGGATTCGCGTTCAGGATCTCGTGACAGAACTGCGAAGGCACCGGCGTATCGACTGCGATGCAGCGGATGCTGCCGTCCGCCATTCCCGAAAGCAGGCGCCGCAGGCCGTCGATATCCATGGCCTCGTGCAGCACATCTTTCATGACTTCGTGGACGAGCGGATGATCGGGAATCTGGATGTCCCCTTCGATGTTTTCCTGGCACGCCGCCACATCGGGGAACACCGAGGCCAGCAAATCATCCGAGCGAATGCGTTGAATCTGTGGCGGGACCTTCTTGCCGTTCTGAAAGCGCAGCAAGGCCAGCGCGCGCGACGCGTCCCAGCGCCAGCGCGTTTTAAAGATCGGCGACGGCAGCGCCGCCTGCTCCAGAATCGGCTGCACGGTTTCGGCCTGCAGGAACTGGAATACATCGGCCAGCGGAAAGCTGTGCTGCTCGGCCAGCGCTATGTTCAGACCGTTATCTGTCGCCGCCGCCTGTAATTCGAAATTGAAGCTGCGGCAGAAGCGCTTGCGCAGCGCCAGTCCCCAGGCCTTGTTGATGCGTCCGCCGAAGGGAGCATGAATCACGAGTTGCATGCCGCCTCCTTCGTCGAAGAAACGTTCAGCAATGATCGTCTGTTGCGTCGGCACGGCACCCAGCACGGCGCGGCCCTGCAGGATGTATTCCACGGTTTGCTCGGCGGCAGAATCGTCCATGCCGCATTCCTGCTTGAGCCAACTCACAGCGGCCGCCACTTTCGGATTGTGCAGTGTGATGCCGACCGCAGGCGTGTCGCCGAGCAGATCACTGACGTGCTGGCGTAACTCAGCCACGTGTGCCGAGAGTTCTTCCGTGCGTGCCGGAGCCTCGCCGCGCCAGAATGGAACGCTGGGTGGCGCGCCGTGGGCGTCCTGCACCAGCACACGTCCCGAACTCACTTCCACGCGCCGGATCATCCACGAGGTGTTGCCCAGCAGCATGATGTCGCCTTTGCTGCTCTCGACGGCGAAGTCTTCATCGAGCGTACCGACAATCGAGCCTTCCGGCTCGGCGACCACCGTAAACAGCGCGTTGTCGGGAATCGCGCCGCCGCTGGTGATGGCAGCGATCCGGCTTCCACGACGGGCGCGCAGTTTTCCGTTCACGCGATCGCGATGCAGGTAAGCGCCGTAACGACCCCGGCGGGCTGAGATGCCTTCCGCAAGCATTTCGAGAATTCCGTGATAGGTTTCGGGCTGTAGATCTCTGTACGGATAGGCGCGACGAATGCGATGAAACAGTTCCACCTCTCCACATTCCTCCGCGGCACACGACGCCACAATCTGCTGCGCCAGCACGTCGAGCGGGCAGTCGGGAATGATGAGGCGGTCGAGATCGCCATGCCGGATCGCGCGCACTAGCGCTGCGCACTCGAGCAAATCGTCGCGCGTTGTGACGAACAGGCGTCCCTTGGGAACCGCGCCCCGCCAGTGGCCGGAACGCCCGACGCGCTGCAGGGCGACGGCAATCGAGCGCGGCGAATTGATCTGTATCACCAGGTCGACGGTGCCGATGTCGATACCGAGTTCCAGCGACGCGGTCGCAACCAGCACTCTCACCAGCCCGTCTTTCAGTTTCTTTTCTGCCGCCAGCCGCAGCTTGCGCGAAAGGCTCCCATGGTGCGCCGCGACATTGTCTTCGCCGATGCGCTCGCCCAATTGATGCGCGATGCGCTCGGCCATCCGGCGCGTATTCACGAACACCAGCGTCGAGCGGTGCTGCTCCACCAACTCGATGATGCGGGCGAAAATCTCGTCCCACATTTCGTTCGAGGCTACTGGGCCCAAGGGGCTGGGCGGCACTTCCACGCCGAGATCGAGTTGCCGCTTGTGGCCAATGTTCACGATCACGGGATCAGGCCGACCACTGCCCGTCAAGAAATGCGCGACGGTCTCGATCGGCTTCTGCGTCGCGGAAAGCCCGATGCGTGCGGGCGGCTTGTGCGTCAAAGCTTCCAGACGCTCGAGCGAAATGGCGAGGTGTGCGCCGCGTTTGTCATCGGCGACCGCGTGAATTTCGTCGACAATCACGGTCTCGACGTCGTGCAGAATGCCGCGGCTCTTCTCGGCCGTCAGCAGGATGTAGAGCGACTCGGGCGTCGTGACCAGGATGTGCGGCGGCCGCTTCAGCATCGCGCGCCGTTCGTGGGGCAAGCTGTCGCCCGTGCGCACTGCGCAGCGGATTTCGGGCATGAGCAGCCCACGTTCCCCTGCCAATTGAAGTATTTCGCCCAGCGGACATTCCAAATTCTTCTGGATATCGTTCCCCAGCGCCTTGAGCGGCGAGATGTAGACAACCTCGACGCGATCGTCCAGTTCGCCCGCGAGCGCTTTGCGCACCAGTCGATCGATGCAGGCCAGAAACGCGGCGAGCGTTTTGCCCGATCCAGTGGGGGCCGAAATCAGCGTGGTGCGTCCGGCGAGGATGTGCGGCCACCCCTGTTCCTGCGGCTCAGTGGGCGTGCCGAACTTCTGGACGAACCACTCCTGCAATAGAGGGTGGGCCCACGCTACCGACTGGGGAACCCGGAGGGACATTGCGGCTATTCTATCGACGTTTTCAGGTTTCGTAAATTGTTCGCCTTACGGAAAAATGGGTTCTGGGCTTTTGGCTCTCGGCGAATGCTAGAATCCCGCGATGCCCTCAAAGAAATCTGCCTTGGCGCGCGCCAAGAAAATTAAACTGATCCTGTTCGACGTTGACGGTGTGCTCACCGACGGCAAGATCTGGATTTTTCCCGCTCCTGCCGGTGCCCAGCAGTCCACGCAGGCACTCGCCGCCCAGCGCGGCAGCAAAGGGGGCTTCGCGTTTGTTAGCCAAAACATGGTCGAAGCCAAGGGCTTCAATGCCCACGACGGCACTGGATTCTCGCTCGCCAGGCTCGGTGGGATGCAATGCGGGCTCATCACCAAGCGGATATCGGAAACCGTCGCGCTGCGCGCACGCGATCTCAAACTCGAACACGTCTACCAGGGCATTCAGGACAAGCTGACCTGCTTCGAAGAAATTCTTCGTAAGGAAAATCTGAAGCCGGAGCAGGCCGCCTTCGTGGGAGACGACGTCATCGATTTGCCCGTCATGCGCAACTGCGGACTGGCCATCGCCGCGGCCAACGCGCGCAGGGAAGTGAAGGCCGAGGCGCACATGGTGACCGAGCACGCTGGCGGCGACGGAGCCGGCCGCGACGCGATTGAATTCATCCTGAGAGCCCAGGGCACGTGGAAACGGGTGGTCAGCGAATACATCTGCGAACGAAGTCCGAAGACGGGCGTTGGGGAAGACACTAAGATCTAGTCGGCTACCGCAGTCATCAGTCTCCAGTCATCAGTCTCCAGCACAGGCAGCTTTTAGCGCGGGACTGGCGGCTGTCTTTCGTTCTCAATTAGCTAAGTTGTTGAAAGTGCGTAAAGGGCTAGTTGCGGCTGCAAAAACACCCCACGAATGATTCGTAGAATGCCCACTGCTGGTGTTTGCAGCACCGCAGGATGCACTCTGAGGGCGGGGTGATGGTTTGGGTCACGGGGCGCTATTCCAGTGCGCTGTAGGTCATCGTAACACAAAATTTATCTTTTAGTTAATGCGAGTGGATTGGTCGGTTTTAGGAGCAAGCCCCGGTTGCCCGAAGATAGCCCGGCACTTCAGTGGCGGGTTTGAGCCCTGAATTGTTTCCGTGCCGGAGGCACGGTTGAAAGACCTGCAGACCCTTTCAGGCGTCCCTGCCGGGACGCGCTTGCCTTGTGCGCAGACACCCGGCGCTGAAGCGTGGCTATTTTCGGAAGTCGCTTCGCGACTTGGATGTCATGGTCAAATTTCACCTCCGCGTTCGTGACGCCCGCAGCGTTGCGAAGTGAGTACAGGCTTGGAAGGACCTACGCGGGAAAGCTCGCGACCCGAAGCTCACAGCTCAAAAATAAAAAACCCACTGATTGCCTGCTTGGGGCGTGCTCGGGTCGGCAATCAGTGGGTTTACCGTTTCTCCTTACTCACCCTGTTGTTTTCAGGAGTTAATGAAGACACTCTAACCCGTGGAACCCCGCCCTGTGTAAGGTTTTACAAAACTTTACCTTGCGGATCGGCTGGAGACGAATGGTTTCCAGCCAACCATCCGCTTCTCTCGTAAACTTGAACAGCGGCAAAATCATGCAGAAGAACAATAGACGGTTGTTAGTTGAGTTGATACGCCCACCCCTTCTGCTCGTAGGGTTCCTTGTGAACATGATCTATCGAACTTTTTTCAGATGGTGGGTCGATCAGTGGCTGCAGCGAAAGGCAAATAAGTCGCTAATTGAAGACGTGCGTGCGAACCTGCCTTTTCTATTTTCGAAGGGCAGCGTCGTGGAGCATCCCCGGGTCAGGGTGCTTCCGTTCGATTATGCATCAGTAGAAATCGGTTGGGAGAACTTGTTGTTCTCTTTTACGAGGGGGAGAGAAGACACAAACGTCGTCGTTGCTCCTTGCCATGCTCCAAATGTCTCTTACGAACTCGGCCTAGTAATTGCCGCGATCGAAGACAGGCGCTATTCAGACAGCTATGCGATTAACGATCTGCGCGACGCTGCGAATCTATTGCAACCGCACCTGCAAGCTCTGAACGCAGCATTTTCGGAGCGGGACTTTCCGACGATCAAAGAAAAGCTCTGGTAGGCGGGGGTAGCCAGACGACTGGCTAGTCCGTGATCGCCGGAATGCGCGAAGCCATCAGCTGATTGAAGCGCGGATCCTTGCGCACGCCGGAGAATTCCGAGTCCTTGTATACGCTGTTGATTCCCTTGTAGCCTTCTTCGAGCGCCTTGCGCAGGTACTCTAGCGAACGGTCGCCTACGCCCATCTTGGCGTAGATCTTCGCGACTACGTAGTCGTAGTGCGCGCGGTCTTCCGGACGTGCCATCTGGGCGGCCACCCCGTT
>DASRDJ010000428.1:0-2540 GCA_035652655.1 Terriglobales bacterium | reverse complement strand
TCAAGCGCATTATGCTCCAATGCCGTAGCTGTTGTTAACAGGTCAGCATGACCGGAATCCGGTCACAACGAAGCATGAAAAGAGGTCTCATGCCAACCACCTGTTTGCAGTGAGTTACGGCTCTTTTCTAGGGAGGCGATTGCCCTCATGATCCCTACGGCTAAGAATGCCTGATCGAGCCTGCCAGCATTTCCACGACTCCGGTCGAAAGCTCTCTGCGCAGTAAACTGGAAACTCGAAACCAGAAACTCGAAACTCTAACGTGCATACCGATCTCGACGCCCGCCACCATATGGTCGAAACACAACTCCGCCAGCGCGGCATCTCCAACGACCGCGTTCTGGCCGCAATGTCCCGCGTCCCGCGGCACGAATTCGTTGACCAGCGTTACGCGGCGCAAGCCTACGACGACCACCCTCTCCCGATCGGCGAAGGCCAGACCATCTCGCAGCCTTACATCGTAGCCCTGATGCTCGAGTTGCTCGATCCAGCCCCCGACCACGTCATCCTGGAAATCGGCACGGGTTCCGGATATCAAACCGCCCTGCTCGCCGAACTCGCCCGGCACGTCTACGCGATTGAGCGCCATCCAGCACTCGCCGCTACGGCGCAAGGCACGCTGCAACGTCTTGGCTATTCCAACATCACACTGGAAATTGGCGACGGAAGTGCCGGCCTGGCTGCCCATGCTCCCTACGACGGCATCATCGTCGCGGCCGCCGCTCCTGCTCTGCCGCAGATGCTCTTCGATCAACTGAAGGAAGGAGGCCGACTGGTCATCCCCATCGGTCCGTCGGACGCTCAGGATCTGCAACTAGTAACGAAGCTGGATGGGAAGCCAGTAGTCACCGGCCAAACGGGCTGCCGCTTCGTACCGTTGGTAGGCGAACACGGGTATAAGGATTGATGCGTTCTTTGTGGGGCGGACACTCCTGTCCGCCGCCGTTCAAATCGAGAGATAAAGTCAGAAGCTCCTGCCCGTTATTCCAGAGCGGCAGCCAAGAGATTCTCTCATCATGCAGGACTGAACTCAGCGCGAATCCCAAAGCTGATCTAACTCCCAAGACTGAAGATCTGAAGCCTAAAACACCTGAAACCCAACACCCAACATCCAAAACCTGTCACCTGTGACCCGTGACCCGCCACCAACTGCTAAACTTTCCTCGTGCCCCTAGTCCGCAACTTGCGCGTCACGCTCGAGATGATCAAGTGGGAGCATTCCATTTTCGCGCTCCCATTCGCTCTTTGTGGCGCAATGTTGGCTTCCGGCGGATTGCCCACGCTGCGCCAGCTGCTCTGGATCATCATCGCGATGATCTCCGCGCGTTCCGCGGCCATGGCTTTCAACCGCGTCGCCGATGCAGCAATCGACGCGGCCAATCCCCGTACCAGCACGCGCGCCCTTCCGGCCGGAACGTTGAGTCCGGCGTTCGTCAGCGCTTTCGTTGTAGTCTCATGCGCGATATTCATTCTTGCAGCATCGCAACTGAATCGGTTCGCGTTGGAGCTTTCGCCAGTCGCTCTGGCCGTGGTCCTGCTTTATTCGTACACCAAGCGCTTCACGCGCTGGTCGCATCTGGTCTTGGGCTTCGCGCTAGGCATCGCCCCCGCGGCTGCCTGGATCGCGGTGCGCGGTTCTCTCGACCCGCGCATCCTGCTGCTCACCGCTGCCGTCACATTCTGGGTGGGCGGCTTCGACGTCCTCTATGCCTGTCAGGACTACGACTTCGATCGCCAATCCGGCCTGCATTCAATCCCACGTTATGTAGGCATCAGAGGCGCGCTCGCAATCGCCCGGACATTCCACGTCATCATGCTGCTGCTTTTGATCGCGCTAGTGGCAGTATTCGGATTAGGCAAGCTTGCGATGATAGGAGTCCTCGCCGTCGCCACCCTGTTAACCTACGAGCACACGTTAGTCTCGCCGCGCGATCTCTCGAAACTCAACGCCGCCTTCTTCACCATGAACGGAGTGATCTCCGTAGTCTTCTTCGCCTTCCTAGCCGCCGACCTGCTCTTGCATCGCTAAACACCAAAAATCTTTAACCGCAAAGTTCGCAAAGAAAAACTGCAAGCCTCAAGACAAGCCACCGAAAGTCTCGAAGTTCTTAGCGAACTTACCGGGTTTTCTTAGCGTCCTTAGCGGTTAAAAGCTTTTCTCTGCAATCTCTGCGTTTCAGGAGTTTGCTTCCGGGGAATACACCGAGGTAACTGGCAGCCGACCCAGTCTCGTAGTACCTTCCCTCAAAAATGAACCCGGAACGCAAATCCCGAATCTGGCTGATGAGTCTAGCCCTTGGCATCGCGTCGTCCATTCTCCTGGCGGGCATCGCCAAAATCGGCATCGCCTACTGGTTCCCGCCCCTCTGGCCCGGCCTGATCCTCGCAGTTACTTCGGAAGGGCTTCGAGGACAACGCTGGAGTCCTGGGGCCGATCTGTTCCTGACGGCTCTCGGCAATACCGCCTTCTACACCTGGATCTTCTCGCGCATCGTCCATGCTGAAATCAACGCCCGTGGCCATCTCAGCCGCTACTTTCT
>DASRDJ010000427.1:0-9323 GCA_035652655.1 Terriglobales bacterium | reverse complement strand
AGCGCCACCCGCCGAAGGAAATCGACAAGGGGACGACGCCGTATTGCTTCAGAAAACAGCAGAGCGATCGCAATGGGAATACAAAAGATCAACCCTTCGACCGGGCGGCTGCAGGCCAGGATCACCGCGCCTGCGCTCATCACAACCGCATCGCGAGCGCGAGTGGAATGAACGATGCGCGGGTAAGCGCCCACGACAAGAGCGGCGCCCACTGCAGCGACCGCGCCGTTGTAATAGCTGTCGACCCAGTAGGTGAACGAACCGAGGCGCGCGATGACGAGTACTCCGCCGAGCAAAGCCCAGGGCGGAGGGAACCAGCCTTGCAGCATCCACGTCATGGCCATCACCATCGCCGCCATGCTGAGCAACACGCCAATCCAGGGATGACCGAGCAATTGTCCAAACGCCATTGCGGCGCCGTTCGCGGGTGGATATTTTGAGGCGTAGGTCGGGTGTTGCAGGACGTGGAAGGTGTCGAAGAAAATCCACATCGGATGCGGGGGATTCGTGAGGCGGCCATGTGCGAAAGTATCGGCCGCGAGCAGGTAGCTGAACTCGTCGTGAACGGCTGGCACTGGAACTGGCAAGACTGGTAGCAGCGCAAGGCGAATCAGCATTGCTGCGGTTCCGAGAGTCGCGACGGTGAGTGCCTTGCGGCGAGAGAAGCGGGCCAGCGTAAGTTCAATAGGCTTCAGCCAGCGCTCGCCTGCCCGGGGCGCAAACCATCCGAGCGAGAGGAACGCGACAAGAACTAATCCGAAAACGAGAGTCACCGCGCCTCCGGTCGCTTTGATAAACTCCGATGCGAACTCAAACCACGTTTTCCCGCTGAATGGACTTCTGTTGTAGCAGAAATCGGCGCACAGGCCGCGGCCTATTCAGCGAAGACCCCAAGGAGTACTGGTGGCCGAAACACCCCGGGTGGAAGTTAAAGATGCAGCAAACCCGCGACCCGAGCCGGAGGGCCTGGAACTGACGGTCGTGATGCCATGCCTCAACGAGGCCGAGACTCTGGGGACTTGCATTCGCCGCGCGCAGCAAGCGATCGCCGACGCCAACATCGCGGGCGAGGTCCTGGTCGCCGACAACGGCAGTACCGACGGCTCTATCGAAATTGCCGAGGGATTGGGAGCCCGGTTGGTCCGCGTCGCAGCCAAAGGTTACGGCAACGCGCTGATGGGAGGAATTGCGGCGGCTGCCGGCAAATATGTGGTGATGGGCGATGCCGACGCGAGCTACGACTTCGCGCATATCCCGCGCTTTCTCGGCCCGCTGCGCGACGGGGCTGACCTGGTGATGGGCAATCGTTTCCGCGGCGGAATTGAAAAAGGCGCGATGCCGCCGACGCACCAGTACTTTGGCAATCCGGCGCTGACGTGGCTGGGCAGGTTGTTCTTCCGCAATCGTGCCGTGGGAGATTTTTATTGCGGCCTGCGCGGATTCCGAAAAGACGCATATCAATGCATGGGTCTGCGTACGACCGGAATGGAGTTCGCCACTGAGATGGTGGTGAAGGCAACGCTGCTGAATTTGCGGATTGCCGAAGTGCCGACCACGCTGTCGCCCGACGGGAGGAGCCGGCCGCCCCACCTGCGAACCTGGCGCGATGGCTGGCGCACCCTGCGGTTCTTCCTGCTGTACAGCCCGCGCTGGTTGTTTTTGTATCCGGGTATCGCGCTGGTGGTGCTGGGGACGGTTTTGGGCGCGTGGTTGCTGCCCGCGCCGCGCACAGTGGCCGACGTTACATTCGACGTGCACACTCTGCTGTATGCGGCAGCATTCGTGCTGCTGGGATTCCAGAGCATCTGTTTCGCGGTGTTCACGAAATTGTTCGCGGTGTCGGAAGGACTGCACCCGCCCGATCCGACGCTCGACAGATTTTTCCGATACATCACGCTGGAAGTGGGGCTGGGAGTGGGCGCCGTGTTGATCGTGGGAGGATTGTGCGCGTCGCTGATGGCGGTGGTCGGCTGGGGATTGACACATTTCGGACCGCTGGATTATTCGCACACCATGCGCATCGTGATTCTTGCGGTCACACTGCTGACGCTGGGAGCTCAGACTGTCTTCACAAGTTTCTTCCTGAGCGTGTTGGGAATGCCGCGGCGATGAGCGACTCCGCCGAGTTCGACCGGTTCGCCGACAACTATGATGAATGCCTGAACGAAGCGCTGGCCGCCAGCGGCGAGACAAAGGAATTCTTTGCCCGCGCGAGGGTAGAGTGGCTTGCGAAATGTCTAAAGGAAGTGAGTGCGGGGACACAGCGAGCCATCGACTATGGCTGCGGCACCGGAGATACGACACAGCTACTGCGCGAGATCGTGGGAAGCAAGTCGGTGTTGGGACTCGATGTCTCGACCCTTTCGCTGGAAAAGGCGCGCGCGCGGCACGGGGTGAATGCTCGGTTTTTGACGTTTGCAGATTACGCGCCTGATGGCCTGACGGACGTGGTTTACTGCAACGGGGTCTTCCACCATATCCCGGTTGCTGAGCGTGACGATGCCGTGCGATATATCGCGAGATGCCTGCGGCCCGGTGGGGTCTTTGGGCTGTGGGAAAACAACCCGTGGAATCCGGGGACGCAGTATGTGATGCACAAGTGTGAGTTCGATCACGATGCAGTGAAGATCAGTCCGCCGCAAGCGGCGAGACTTCTGAGTGCTGGGGGATTTGAAGTGCTGCGAACAGATTTCCGCTTCTTCTTTCCGCGCCCATTGAAGATAATGCGGCCCGTAGAGGCATGGCTGACGAAGTTTCCGCTCGGGGGGCAGTACCAGGTCTTGGCGCGCAAGCCCCTGCAGTAGACCGCAGGTTACGTCGCAACTGGTCTTTAAGACTTGATGTTGTTTTTGGCTAACGGCATTCCGTGATGCATGACTTGGCGGGGAGTCAGTCCGATTTGCCGGTTGAGCGAGATGCACGGCTTCGATGGGCATCCATCAGCGGAGCGGCCTTTTTCTTTTTTGCGCTGATCTCCTACAACTTCGTCGATATCGACATCTGGCACCAGATGGCATTGATCCGCGAGAGCCTGCTGGCGGGACACCTGCTGCGGACGGATCCCTTTGCCTACACGCCCACACTCGCACCCTGGATCGATCACGAATGGGGTGCGGGGGCGATCGCGTATTTCGCGACACGGTGGCTCGGGGGACGCGCGCTGTTGATCCTGAAATTTCTGCTGGCGGCGGGCACCGGTGCCCTGTGCTGGCGGTGCGCGGCGAAACTGGGCGCGGATTTCCGGATCACGAGCTTGTGCGCGCCGCTGGCGGCATTCCTCGCCTACTTGGGATTTTTCGCGACCATTCGCGCGCAGGTGTATTCGTTCTTCTTTACGGCGCTGCTGATCCTGTTCTGGCAAAAGGTTGACGTGCGACCACGCGCCGCGCTCTTCGGGTGGATGCTTGCATTTCTGCTGTGGGTGAACCTCCATGGCGGGTTCGTGGTGGCGATCGGGTTGACAGCTCTGTATTGCATCGAGAAGGCGCTGCGGGGAGAAGACTACCGACGCTTGCTGGCCGCGCTACTCGCCGTGATGCTCCTAGTTTTTCTCACTCCTTACGGATCTTCTTATTTCGGATATTTGCGGCGCGCGTTGTGGATGGCGCGGCCGTACGCGCCAGAGTGGCGTCCGGTGGGGGACCTCGGAGCCGTTTGGGTGACGTGCTTTCTGCTGGCAGTGGGAGTGATCGTGCACGCGGTTGCGTCCGTGGGAGTGCGGAAGACGCCAGGAATTCTTGCGCTCGCCGCGACGGCCGGAGAAGCCGCCCTGCATCGCAAACTTCTGCCGGTGTTCGCGGTGGTGTGGTTGTGCTACGCACCTTCTTATTTACAGCACACGCGAGTCGGGAAGTGGCTGCTGGAATTCTCGCAACGCCGGCGCCGCTTCGTGCTGGCCGCCTGGTCCGTGCTTGCAGCCGTCAGTGTCGTTGCGGCGGTCCGGCAGAAGCCGTGGGATCTCCGCGTGCCACAGCCGATTTATCCGGTGGGCGCTGTCGAGTATCTGGGCGAACAGCGATTTCAAGGCAATGTGTTGGTTCCTTTCCGGCTGGGCGCGTATGTATCGTGGAAACTTTATCCGGCCGTGAAGGTGTCACTGGATGGCCGATACGAGGAAGTTTATTCCGACCACCTGATGCGTGAGATCTTCAACTTCTATGAGGCGGGACTGGGTTGGCGTTCGACACTCGACGCCTACCCGACGGATGCTGTTCTCGCGCCGCGTGACTCCCCAGTGTGCGACAAGATGAGCGAGACACTGTGGGTTCCCGCTTATCAGGACAAAGATTTTGTGCTCTACGTGAAGCCGGGACGGTCGTTGAAGGTGCAGGACGATCGCACGCGCTCGTTCGCGGGAGTTTTTCCGTGAGTTTTGCGGCCTCGGCGTCCGGACCTTGGCCGAGGATGTAACATTGGGGCGCCTTAACCGTGGGACAGTCAAAACTCGGAAGATTCGTTTGTTGAGAAATCCAAAACTTGGATTCGCACTGGCGCTGGTTTGCGCCGCGAGCATGTGGTTTTACGTGAGCCACATTCTCGTGCCTTATCAGCGCGCCGACGCTGCTGCGCACGAACGGCCGCGCGGAAATTTGTCGGACCTGTATCCGCGCTGGCTGGGCGCTCGCGAGTTATTGCTGCACGACCGGAATCCCTACAGCCGCGAGGTTACGCGCGAAATCCAGATGGGATATTACGGTCGCGAACTGGATGCGAATCGTCCCGGTGATCCGAAAGACCAACAGGGATTCGCGTATCCCGTCTATGTGGCGTTCCTGCTGGCGCCGACGATTAGTCTGCCGTTTGCTGTAGTGAGCGTCGTTTTTCAATGGCTCCTGGTGATTGTGACCGCTGCCAGTGTGCTGCTGTGGTTTCGCGCCATTGGCTGGCATGCGCGGCCGATTGTGCTGGTCAGCGTCGTCGTCCTTACGCTAGGGAGTTTTCCTGCTTTACAGGCGCTGAAGCTTCAGCAACTGACGCTGATCGTGGCAGCAGTGATTTCGGCGGCGATGGCGCTACTGGTCAGCGGACATCTGTTCTCGGCCGGAGCACTGTTAGCGGTTGCTTCCATCAAGCCGCAACTCGTCGTACCGATGGCGGCGTTCCTATTGTTGTGGGCAGTTAGCGATTGGCGTCGGCGACAACGTTTCGTCTGGGGTTTAGGCCTCATATTCACCTGCTTGTTCGGCGGAGGGGAGATTCTGCTGCCGGGATGGTTCGGCAAGTTTCTCTCGGCAGCGCACGATTATCAGAACTACGCGGGCAGCATGTCGATGCTGGATGTGTTGCTCACGCTATGGTGGGGGCGGATTTTAACAGTGATCCTCATGGCCGGAGTGACCGCCGTTGCTTGGCGATTCCGTAAGGAGGAAGCCGGATCGCGGATGATTTCTCTGCTGATGGCGCTGGTGCTGGCCGTGACGGTGATCATCATCCCGATGTTTGCGCCCTACAACTACGTTCTGGTGCTGCCGTCGCTGCTGTTGTTGGGCGAGAGCTGGTCGCAACTTTGGAAGCGCGATGTGTTTGCCCGCGCAGGCTGCCTACTCACGGCTGCGGCGGTGGCATGGCCCTGGGTTGCGGCGATCGGATTGAGTGTTGCGTCCATCTTTCTTTCTCCGCAGGCTGTGCAGCAATACTGGCGGCTTCCGCTCTATACCATCGCGAAGGTTCCGTTGCCCATCGTGTGCTTGATTCCATTAAGCATCCTGATCATTTCGACCTGGCAAGGAAGCGAAGCCCCAGAGGTTGAGTCGGAGCAACCAACGGGATTGGTCGCCTGAAATCAGATTCGTGGTCGTGCATGCTGCAATGTGCCCCCTAGCTTGCATTGGGTGGTCGCAAGGGGTAGGCTTCTCAGGCAATTTTGGCGATTCGAGGGTGGGGAGGCGGGGATGACATTAAAGATGGATACGCTGCTGGCAGACGGCGTGACGATCGTAGCCTGCACCGGAAGGATTGTGTTCGGGGAGGAAGCCAGCGGCCTGCGCGAGAGTCTCAAGAAATTGCTGGAGACGACCAAGCGCATCGTGCTCAACCTGAGCGGAGTCACCTACATCGACAGCGGCGGGTTGGGCACGCTCGTAGGAGTGTATTCGTCGGCGCGGGCGCAGGGCGCGGACATCAAGCTGACCGGTCTCGGGCAGAGGCTGCGTGACGTGCTGGCCATCACCAAGCTCGCCACGGTTTTCGAAGTGTATGACACCGAGCAGGAGGCGATTGCGGCGTTCAAGGGAAGCCGTTCCTGAGCGGGTGATCGATATTCAGAATTGACTTGCGCCCCGGCCGCTCCCCGGGCCGGAGGGTTCGCGGTTGAAAGGCGGATTCAGCCCCTTTCCGCTGGGCCTCATTCCTGTCATTATCTGTACTCAAGAAGAGAGCCGCGTACTTCGCCTTATGGCGTTTCAACCCATTTCCGGCATCACGTCGGACCCCGGTTCCGGGGTATTTCCGTCGCTGATCTACGTTCAGGGCAACGAGCAGCGCTCGATTGTCATGAACCGGACGCCATTCTCCGTCGGGCGCAAAGTCGATAAGGACCTGGTCATTCCGGATCCGCGTGTGTCGCGGGACCACGCCCTTATCGTGGCTGAAAACGGGGACTTCTTTGTTGTCGACCAGGGCAGCAAGCATGGGACGTACGTAAACGGGGAACGCGTTCAGAGGCAACGGCTCCAGCGCAACGATCGTGTCGAATTTGGCGTGCGCGATGTGGCCTATGTCATTTTCAGCCCGCAACACGCAACCTCGAATACGGCGCGCGAGTTCCTGAGCCAGATTTCCGGGATTCAGATATCCACCGACACGACGGACTTGGAGAAGCTGACGCTGTTTCTTGAGGCGGCGCGCAAGTTGAATACGGTAGGCGTGCTCGACGAGATCCTGGTCACGCTGGTGGATACCACGCTGAAGCTGACTCGAGCCGAGCGCGGGTACGTTTTCCTGAAGGACGAGGAAGGGAATTTGCGTTTGGCGGCGGGGCGCAATTCGAAGGGCGAGGCGCTGCTGGACGACAAGACGATTTCGCACTCGATTCTCGACGAGGCGATGAAGTCGAACTCCGAATTCCTATTCACTGACACCAGCCAGTCGCTGGATCTCGCGGTGCGCCAGAGTATCGTGGCTTACGATTTGCGGACGGTGATCTGCCTGCCCCTGCGCAAGCCCCAGGTGCAGACATTTCGGGACGCAAGCAATCCCGCCGAGGCCGAGGTGATGGGCGCGCTATATCTCGATTCGCGCTTTGCATCGCGCGACATCTCGAGCGTGAGCCATGACATCTTGCGGGTGATTGCTACTGACACGGCGTCGCTAATCGAGAACGCCCGCTTGGTGCAGGCGGAGGAAGCTTCGCGGCGATACCAGCAGGAGCTGGCGATTGCTGCCTCGATTCAGCAAAGGCTGATGGCGGTGACGATTCCGGAAGTGCCGTTCGCCCGGATGCGCGGCCGAAATCTCTCCTGTAAAGAGATCGGTGGGGACTTCTTTGATGTCGTGCATACGGAAGATGGGTTGGCAGTTGTGCTGGCGGACGTTAGCGGTAAGGGAGTTTCGGCGGCAGTGCTGGCTTCGACGCTGCAAGGGATGGTCTACGCGCATCTGATTGCGCGCATGAAGTTGACCGACATCATGGCGTCGGTGAACCGCTTCTTCACGCAAAAGCATCTGGGCGAGAAATACGCCACGGTCATCATCACGCGGATTCGGAAGGACGGAGAACTCGAGTACGTGAACTGCGGACACGTACCGCCGTTGCTGGTTTCGCAGGGCTCCGTTATGCGCCCGCAGCACGGGAATTTGCCGGTGGGCCTGCTGGCGGACGCGACCTACGAAGGGGATCGCGTGCAGATGAAGCCGGGAGACCGGTTCATTCTGGTGACGGATGGTGTCACGGAAGCAGAGAACGCCGCCGGAGACTTCTACGATAATGAGCGGTTGGAGGAGATTGCCGCGAAGAGCCCGACGCTGGAAGATATCTTTGCATCGGTTTCTACATTCTGTGCGGGCGCGCCGCTCGGCGATGACTGCACGGTGGTGGAGTTGGAGTACACGGGGTAGCTGTGCAGCGACGGGTGTTCCCGCCCGTCAGCGCGCGAGGCGCTACACCAATTTCGTTTCCCTTAATTCGATAGCGACTACACAACAGCGTGGCGTTGCCACGCCGACGCGCGGGGACGCCCGTCGCTCCATCGTTTCTGTGCGGCCCTCGCCTGATCCTCACTCGGTGACTACCGAGTAGTTCACGCCTTCCCAGCGCTTTTCCTGATCCCAAAGGAACGTGAAGACGATTTCGTGGGACACCGGGATTTTGTCGGTGGGCAAGTCTGTTATGTGCACTCCCAGGCCGGTGTCGCGCGTGTGCGTGTCGAGAGACGTCTTCCAGTTGTCCATGCTCCAGTGAACGGTCGCGGGCGACAACAGAGCGATGCGAAGCGTCTTGCCGCACGGCATAGTGCGCGCCTTGTTGTTGAAGATCCAGAAGAAATACCGGCAATGGCGCTTTTCGACGACGTAGCGCTGCACGGTTTGCGGTGGCTGATCGAACACGCGTCCGTCGCGCAGCGAGCGACGTAGCTTGATGTACTCGGAGTGCGCCCACACCAGCGGGCACGCGGAACCTGTCGGTTTGCCACGAAAGAGCTCGAGTTCGGGGATGTCGGGTGCATCCCACACTTGTTCGGGGATCAGGCGGCTGGCGCCGGCGGTCGAGGCTTCCATCACGCGCAGGAGGGCGTCGGCAAACTCGGGACGTCCGGCAGAGATTTCGTAATGCGCGCGCTCCCCGGCAAGGAGGGGCCAGGGACGACCGACTCCGGTGCCATCGAACGGGCTGCCGTCATCGTGCTCGCCGTAGCCGTCGCCGTTGTAGCGGTACCAGCACGGACCTTGCGGAAGCTTGGCGCGGAGGAGCGCGTCGATAACTTTGATCGTGTTGAGAATGCGCGGGTCGTCATGCGTTCGGAGCCCGAAGCGTACCAGGGCCAGCGAGTCGGGACTGATGACAGCGCTGGCGCGCACGGAGCTTTGATCCGGCGGACGATTCTTGATGGGCACAAAGCCTTGCAAAGGCGACGCTGCACCGTCGGAGTCGGGCGCAATGCGGACGTAGTAGCCCTCCACCCCGACCTGCCGAGCCAGATCCCCATCGATCGTGTATGTCCAACGCTCGATATTGTCGTTCCACGTGTCTGCGGTGTCCCGGAGATACTCCGCCGGCGAAGTTTCGCCGCGCACGTCAGCAACATCGGCGGCGGCCAGCAGTGCTGCGATCTCAACGGAGAGCGTGAACGGAGAATATCCGCCGTCTTCTTCCCATCGATCCTGTT
>DASRDJ010000426.1:0-16852 GCA_035652655.1 Terriglobales bacterium | reverse complement strand
CATGGCAAAGCGCCGCAGTTTCGGCGCGAAGAAATTCGCTCCATCGCGAATCTGTACCAGACGGTGCTCGAAGTGGAACGCGATGGCGACCGCCTGCAGGATCTTTACGCGTTCTACATCGCGTTGGGCGTTCCAGTGTATGTCGGTCAACTGGGCCTGCCCGGCACAGATGAAGACTTCCTTGCGACCGGACGCACGCTTGAAGGACACGCGTGCGCATCGCCGGTGGGATTGAGCGCAGCCGAGTGGCAGATCGCAGGACGCAAGATCTGGAACTGGGGCGAAAAGAATCTACACGTGCGCGATGCAAAGGTCGTGGCCGATGAATTGTTGGCAGAGCCCGATATCAAGACCCTGGAGCCGCGCATGAAAGCACTGCCAGCGCAGCGCATTGCGGTCATCGGTCATTCGTTCACGATGGACCTGCACTGGGCATCGCCGTCAGCCTTTGTGCCGATTGTAACTGCCATGTTCTCTAGCGAAAATCCAGCAGTGCAGTTCCGGCAATTTCAGGGTGGGGGGCTAACGTCTTCACGGGCGATGAAGAATTTCTACAAAGATGCGCTCGCCTGGAAGCCTGATGCTGTGCTCCTTGTGCTCATCAATCGCACCGACCAGGACCTGGAAGATCTCCGCACGATGGGACGAGGTTTCCACGCGGCTGGGGCGCGTGTGGTTATGTTCGACGACGTCCATGACCCCGACTCAGGCGATCCGCAGACGCGACAGAAGGAAGCGGCAATTGCGCGCGAGGCAGGCATTGAAATCGCGGCGGTCAGCCCGATCCTTGCGGCGTCACCCGATCGCCGCCGCTTCTCTTGTCTCGATCACATTCACATGACCGAGCCCTACCACCGGCTGATGGCGAAGGAGTGGCTGCGCGTAATTCTTAAAGAGCCGCTTTCAGCTGAAGCGAAATAAGAAGTGTTTCTGCCTCAAGACGCCGAAGCCAGCGTCGCCGCGCTCAACAGAGCTGACGACTCCTTGTCGAGATAGACGTTGGTTTGTGCATGCTTGCGCAGGATCGAGGCTGGCGCTGCGGGAGAAATCTCTCCATCGAAGCAGGCGTGCACGGCGTTCGCCTTCCGCGCGTCGGGCACAAAGCAGATGATTTTCTTCGCCTTCATGATCTGCCGGATGCTCATGGAAATCGCGCGCCTCGGCACATCGTCCAGCGTGGCGAACCAGCCCTCTCCCATCTGCTGACGGCGGCAGGCCTCGTCGAGATCCACCACGATGTAGGGTTGCTGCGTCTCAAAGTCCGCAGGAGGGTCGTTGAACGCCAGGTGCCCGTTCTCGCCGATACCGACAAACGCGACGTCGATCGGCGCGGACGCAAGGGCAGCACCGGTCTCGCGGATGACCTTCTCGGGATCCAGATCGCCGTGCAGTAAATGATGCTGCGTGATGCCGGTCTTATCGATGAGCCTCTCCTTCAAGAAGCGGCAGAAGCTGGCGGGATGGGATTCCGGAATGCCGATGTACTCGTCGAGGTGGAACATCTCCACGCGCGACCAGTCAATACCGGGAAGGCGGGTGAGCACTTCGAGAAACGCAAATTGCGCGGCGCCGGTGGCGGCGATAATGCGCGCCTTCCCGTTTTTCTGGATAGCTTCTCGGAGGATGGAAGCGGCCTCTTCCGCCGCTACTTTTGCCATTTGCTGCTTATCTTCAAAGCGTTTGATCTGCACGTTATGTATGACCTCGCAATCAGGATCTCGTTGGAACTGCTGTGGTGTTCTGAGTAACTTGCACTGCCAAAGTCAGACACAGCTGTACCGACGGAAACACGTCTTCAATCGACGGCAACAGCTCCTGTTTCGCGCGAAGTGAGCGGATCAGGCTCGCGGCCTCGTCATAGAAACCATTCACAACGTCTTCGGTCGTCGCTTGGGATTCATGCTCCTCCAGAACCACGCGATTCTCGCGAAAGCATCGAAAACCGCGTTGTGGACCGAACGGACAGGTCACCACGGCGCGGAAGCCTTCTCCGAAAAGCTCGTAGGTCTCGTCGCGCACGCCGCAAGTGGGCAGCACATCGATTCGGCCGAAAGCTCCGTTCGCGAATTCGAGATCGATTGCATACCAGTCCGCAGCAGATTCCTCCGGCTTCATGGGGCGAATGCTCGCGTGGGTGATTTCGCCGCCTATGTATCGCATCGTGTCAACTGCGTGCACCGCCGTTCCCCACAGAAACTCCGGCTCGCTGCGGGCGTGGCGCGTGAACGTGCATCGTACGTAGCGAAGATGACCCTGCTCGCGGCTCCATTCCAGTGCACGATTGAGAAACGGCATGAATCTGCGATTCACCGAAACCATGTTGGATGTGCCGGTTTCGCGAGCTGCCTTCCGCAAGGCCTCGATGTCAGTTAGCGACGCACCCAGCGGTTTCTCGACGACGCAAGGCATCCGCCGTTCCAGCAACTGGATTCCAATTTGCGGAATCTTCTCTACAGGCACCACCGCAATGCACGCATCCAGATCTTCGCGGTCAATCATTTCCTTCATGTCGCCATACGCGTGCTGAAATCCGTAATGACTGCTGAAGTATTGCGCCCGTTCCAGCCTGAGATCACATACCGCCGTCAGTTCGATCTCGCCCGGATGCTCTGCTTTGTAGCGAGCCAGGGGCACCGCGTGCCCGCCCTCGGAATGTTCACCGCAACCGATCAGCCCCAAACGAATCATGAGTCATGCTCCGCCGGAGAGACCAGCTCCGGCGTGTGAGGCGTCTCCACAGGAGTCGAGGTCCCGCGGATCAAGTGCAACGATGCTCCGACTGCAATTGTCAGGCCCGCAAAACACAGGACCGTTATTCGTTGATCGGGAGGAGCGGGCAACAACAGCAATAGACTCAACAGCCCAATCCCCGAGATCGTGCGGCTTAGGAAACGAAACACCGGCACCGTGAAGTCCGGCGAGTCTTTCAACTCCGTTGCCACGTCGATGGGAGTATTCAAATTTCTGAAAAGCTGCGCGCGCGCCGGAGTGTCTCCGCGATCGAAGAGCATGCTCAGAAAAAAGATTCCGAACGACGAGGGAATGATGTACGCGACCTGCTGAATCAGCGACCAGTGATAAACGAAAGCCCCAAGCATACCGAGGACAAGACCCACCGTGAAGGATGCCAGACCCGACCAGGGTGGCGTGCGCCGCACCGCCAAGCCCAGCAAGGCGGGCGGACCGTAGGCCAGCGATATGAGTGTATTGAACGTCAGCATCACCTGAAAGACGCTCTTGCCGCTGGCCGCCATCACCACGGCGATGATGGTGGTCCCCGCGCCCACCAGGAAGGTCGTGATCCATCCCACGATAAGCAGTTCCCGGTCGCCCGCCTGCTGGCGCACCAGGGCCTGGTAAAGATCTTTCGTGAGAATCGCCGACTTAAGATTGAACTGCGCCGAGAGATTCGCCATGGTCGAACTGAACATCGCGGCCAGCATCACGCCGATCAGCCCATGCGGAAGAAGCGTGAGGCTGGCAACGGCATAAGCGCCCTCACTGGGATTCGCAAGCGACGGCCACAGTGCGTGCAAGTCGGGATACAAAACCCGCATCGCCATAGGCGGAATGAACCAAAGGAACGCTCCCACGAAGAACAATCCGCAACACAGCAGTGCGACCTTTTTTGCGGACCGTTCGGTATCGACACTGAAATAGCGCTGCGCCATCGCGCTCGTGTTGTAGCCGAACGACACCATGATGGTCCACGAGATGAGGTAGATCCATCCGAACTCTCCGGTCACATGCAGGGTCTTCATCTCCGGCGGCAGCGCATGGAAAAGTCCGCTGACACCACCGACGCGCGCCAGCGACGTGATCACCAAGACGAGGCAGAACGGCATCAGGATGGAGGCCTGCAGAAAATCCGTAACGACGACCGCCCACAGCCCGCCAATCACGCAGTAGAAAATGATGATGGCGCCCGCGCCGAGAATGGTCCACGTAACCGGGAAACGGCACGCGGAAGAAACGAACAGACTGAGCCCGTACAGCGTGCTGGCGCTGGTGAAGAGCTGAAACAGGATCGTGGTCCAGGAAAACGTCTGATGAGTGGTCGAGTTGAAGCGCGCGGAGAGATACTCCATCACCGTCGTGATGCGGCTGCGCCGCCATCGCGCCGCAAAGACAAAATATCCCAGCAAGAAACTCAGAGCGTTGCCGATGTAGAGACCCGTGGCCGCGAAGCCCGCGCGATACGCCACCCCCGCGGCTCCCGTAAAAGTCCAAGCGCTGAACCCCGACATGAAGCAACTCAAGCCAGCGACCAGCCAAGGCACTCGGCTGCCACCGCGGAAGTACTCCGCCGCGCTCCGATTGAAGCGCATCACGTACAGACCGACCAGCGCCATGAGCAGCGCGTACAAAAAAATAACCGCGTAGTCGATCGAGTTCACGCTCTGCATGCCGACGGCCTCTGGTTTTCTTATACGGTGTCTAGCCGCAAAAGAGAAGCCAATAGATACCAAACGAAAGAAAAAGTCGAGAAACGATGTTAGACTGACCCCGCATGTCCCGCCCCCGCCTGATCGTTTGTGCCGGCCCAGATTTGTTTGGCTCGTTCTTCACAGCAGCGCAAAAGAGACGGCTTTCGCGTCTCTTCGAATGGAAACGTGATGGGGCACAGGCACTTTCCGGCTTGAAGAATCTCGCGCGCGCCCAAGGTCTAATCACCACCTGGGACAGCCCCCAATTTTCCGAGGAACTCGTGCGCCTTGCGCCCGACTTGCGGATCATTGCTCACTGTGGCGGCGAGGTGAAACGGCGCTTTGCACGCCCCCTTTTCGAAAGTTTGACGATCACAACTGGCCCGGTTCCGATGGCACGGGCAACGGCCGAAATGGGGGCGACCCTTCTGCTTTACTGTGCCCGCAACGTAGATTTCTACCGGGAACAGTTGCGCGGGCGCTCGAACCGGATTTATCAGGACCTCCACTTGCACGGCTCGAGCGAATCGATCATCGGGCAGGAAGTCGCCATGATCGGGTTCGGCCGCATCGGCCGGGCGCTGGTCGATCTGCTCCGCGGATTCGATCTGCGCTGGTCAGTGTACGACCCATACGTACCGAGATCAGTCGCCCGAAAATATCCCGTCCGAATGGTTGGATTGACATCCCTGCTTTCACGCGCCCACTTGCTCGTCCTCACGGCAGCGCTGACGGACGAAACACGCGGACTTCTCAATCGCACAAGTCTTGCGCGTCTACCCGACAACGCGGCAGTCATCAACGTTGCTCGCGGTGGCCTCATCGATCTTGAGGCTCTAACGCGCGAGGTCCAGCGCAAGAGGCTACGCTGCGCGTTGGACGTCACCGATCCCCTGGAACCGCTGCCCATAGGGCATCCTTTGCGCAAGATGCCGGGAGCGATTCTCACGCCGCACGTTGCGGCGGCGAATCGGCAGGTGCGTCACGACATCGCCGACGTGGTGATGGACGACCTGGAAAGATTCTTCCATGGCCGCGCGGTGCGCAACCGAGTGACCACCGCCATGCTCGACCGGATGACTTAGACGTGAAGATATCTTTCTCCACCCTCGCCTGCCCGGACTGGACGCTTGCGCAAGCTGCCGCGATCGCGTCGTCGTCAGGTTACGACGGGATCGAACTGCGCTTCGTTGAGAACGAAGATTCATTATGGAAACTCCCCGTCTTTGGTGGCGCACAACTGCCTTCCACGAAACGCCTCCTGCGAGATAGCGGCCTGGTGATTTCTTGCGTCGATACCAGCTGCCGCTTTCACTTCCCCGATCCTAAGGAGCGCGAGCACTGGATCGAGGAAGGTGTTCGCATGGCGGACTTGGCGGCCGCGCTTGAGGCGCCAGGCATCCGTGTGTTTGGTGACACGATTCAACTTACCGCCACCCGCGACATGACGCGCACGTGGATCGCGGAATCGATTCGCTGCCTGGCGGAGAAGATTGCCCCTACCGGAGTGGAGGTCTGGCTCGAGACTCACGGCGACTTTGCAGGGGCCGAGGAAACAGCATCGATTCTTTCCGAGGCGACAACTTCGAAAGCTGGCACGCTCTGGGATCCGGCGAACTGCTACATCGAGTCGCAGGAGCAGCCGAGAGAGGGCGCGGCTCGCCTTGGCAGTTCGATCCGGCATATGCATTTCAAGGACCTGCTGATCGATCAAAACAAGTGGACGCCTGTGTTAACCGGGGAAGGGAATTTCGCGTTGCAGGAAGTGCAGGCCGCATTGGGTGCGATCAACTACCAGGGCTTTGCTTCGTTCGAGTGGGAAAAGAAATGGCATCCTGAAATCGCAGACGCAACCGTGGCGCTGCCGCATTTTGCGCGCTGGTGGCGGGAGAACTCTCCCCGATGAGCGACAACCCAATCCTGCGGAAGCTCACACTCGCCGACGTCCCGGGCGCGATGGCGTTGTCGACCGAAGCAGGCTGGAATCAGACCCCCGACGATTGGCGGATGCTGATCGAATTGTCTCCGCAAGGCTGCTTGGCCATCGAGATCGGCGGAGAAATTGCATCGACCGCCACGCTCACCTGCTATGGGACTAGGCTGGCTTGGGTCGGCATGGTCCTCACCAGAAGCAAGCACCGGGGCCGGGGTTACGCGATGCGCTTGTTAAAAGAGACCCTGCAAGTGGCCGACGAACTGGGGATCGACAGCGTGAAACTCGACGCCACGGACCTGGGCCAACCCCTCTACGAAAAGCTTGGATTTCGCGCCGAGCAACCAGTCGAACGCTGGTGGCGCGACGGGCATGACGCAACTGTAAAGTCCACGCCCGAACCGGTGACAACCAACTGGCAGTCGGCGGACCAGAAGGCCTTCGGCGTTGATCGCGCAGCGCTGCTTGAGAAATTGGCCCGGCGCAACGCTCCGATCACGTCCAACAACTCGTATCTGCTGACGCGAGCGGGGCGTGAGATTTCGTATCTTGGGCCGTCGATTTGCGAGAGTCCCCTGATTGCGCGGAAGCTGATGGAGCGCGCCCTCCAGAATCCGAGCCCAGGAGGCTGGTTCTGGGACCTGATGGTCGATAACAAACCAGCCGTCTCGCTCGCACGAGATTTGGGTTTTGCGCCGAAAAGGCATCTGCTTCGCATGGTGAGCGGCAAAGACATCCGCGGAAATGAGGGTGCGGTGTACGCGCTCGCGGGATTCGAACTGGGGTGAGGATGAAGATTCAGAACGTGACCGAACTGGAAGAATTGCTTTCCCGCCCGCGCGAAGCCGATAGGTCCGCGATGGCCGATATGAAAGGCGACCTGCTGCTCTTGGGCGTTGGCGGGAAAATGGGGCCAAGCCTCGCAGCGTTGGCGCGGCGCGCATCCGACAGGGCGGCAGTGAAACGGCGGGTGATTGCGGTAGCGCGCTTCAGCAACTCCGACCTACCGAAGGAACTCTCAGCGCAAGGCATCGAAACCATCGCCTGCGATCTGCTGGAACCAGGCGCACTCGATCGTCTCCCCGACGCTCCCAACGTCATCTTCATGGCGGCGCGCAAGTTCGGCAGTTCGGGCGCGGAGCACTTAACTTGGGCGATGAATACTTTTCTTCCCGCGCTGGTTGCTGAGCGGTATCGCAACTCGCGCATCGTCGCGTTCTCGACCGGCAACGTATATCCGCTGCGCTCGGCTGCCGAAGGCGGCGCCACCGAGTCCACACCCGTTGGCCCCATCGGCGAATACGCGCAGTCGGCGCTCGGACGAGAGCGTATGTTCGAATACGGCTCATCTCGCTACGGAACACGAGTCACAATTCTGCGCCTCAACTACGCAGTCGAACTGCGTTACGGCGTCCTCGTCGACATCGGACGCGCCGTCTATGAACGCCGCCCTGTCTTGCTGAGCATGCCGCACGTCAATGTCATCTGGCAGGCAGATGCCAACTCCTGGTGCCTGCGCTCGTTCGCACACTGCCAGTCTCCGCCTTTCGTCCTGAACATCACGGGGCCGGAGACGCTTTCAGTGCGCGATATCGCAGCAGAATTCGGCAAACACTTCGGCGTTGAGCCGATGTTCGTTCCCGAGGCCAGCGAGCCTACCTCTCTACTCAACGACGCGAGCCGAGCGAACTCGCTTTTCGGAAAGCCCGGGGTAACGCCGTCGGAAATGATTGCCTGGATCGCCGACTGGATCCGGCAAGGAGGAAAGATGCTGAACAAACCCACGCACTTTCAGACCCGGGACGGAGAATTCTGATGCAGCTGAGAGACAAGCTTCGCTCTGGCCTGGTGATTCCGGCGCACCCGCTTGCGCTGAATGCCGAGCGAAAGCTCGATGAGCGCCG
The DNA here is from genome assembly GCA_035652655.1 of Terriglobales bacterium. GTDB lineage: Bacteria > Acidobacteriota > Terriglobia > Terriglobales > Acidobacteriaceae > Gp1-AA133. The sequence goes on along the minus strand of DASRDJ010000426.1, from coordinate 8,588 downwards.
CCAGCGTGCGCTGACCCGCTACTACCTGGCCGCCGGAGCGGGAGGCGTGGCCGTCGCTGTCCACACCACCCAGTTCACCATCCGGGAGCACGGACTGCTTGAGCCCGTTCTGCAACTGGCCCAGGAAGAATGCCACCGGCGCGACCTAGTGAAAATCGCAGGTGTTTGCGGAAAGCGCGCCCAGGCAATCGCCGAAGCGCAGCTAGCTTCACGCCTCGGATACGACGCGACCCTCCTGAGCCTTGCCGCGTTGCGAGAGGAATCGATTGCCGACCTGCTCGAGCACGCGCGCGCAATCGCGTCCATCATTCCCGTGATGGGTTTCTACCTGCAGCCCTCGGTCGGAGGTCGCTCTCTCCCGTACGAATTCTGGCGGCAATTCCTCGAGATTCAAAACGTCGTGGCCATCAAAATCGCGCCCTTCAATCGCTACCAAACCATCGATGTAGTCCGCGCCCTGGCGGAGTCTGGTCGCGCAAATGAGGTTGCGCTGTACACCGGCAACGACGACAACATCCTCAATGACCTGTGCGCGGTCTTCGACTTCAGCGGTCAACGCATCCGTTTTGCGGGCGGCCTGCTTGGGCACTGGGCGGTCTGGACGCACGTCGCGGTCTCTCACTTGGCGAAGGCAAAGGCCGCGAGAGACATGCCGGCCGAGTTGCAGTCTTTGGCAGCGCAGGTCACCGACTCCAATGCAGCGATCTTCGATCCCGCACACCACTTTCACGGGTGCATTCCCGGCATTCACGAAATCCTCCGGCGCCAGGGACTGATCGAGGGGCGCTGGTGCCTCGATCCAAAGGAAGAACTGTCGCCCGGGCAGATGGAAGAAATCGACCGCGTCTGCAAGGCATATCCGCATCTTCAGGATGATGCGTTCGTAAAGGAGCATCTGGATGACTGGCTTCGCTAAAGCTGTATTCGTCGTGCTACTCAGCGTGATCCCGGCTCTCGCCGCCGACACTCCGACGATCGAAAGCACGCGCGCCAACGCAGACGCGCACCTCACCCTCGATCCCTCCGCTCCTTTCTGGAAAAGCGCAAAGGCCGTATTCGTCGACAAAGACCGGTTCGGCAACCCGGTGCACGCCTATCGCACCGAAGTTCGCACCCGCTGGACGAAAGACAACTTGTACTTTCTTTTCATCTGCCCTTACAAGGAACTGAGCCTCAAATCCAATCCGAACACTCACGAGGAGACCAATCAACTCTGGAACTGGGAAGTCGCGGAAGCATTCATCGGCTCAGATTTTTCTGACATTCAGCGATACAAGGAGTTCGAAGTCTCCCCCCAGGGTGAATGGGTCGATCTCGACATCGACTTGAAGAAGCCCCATCACGAAGATGGCTGGACATGGAACTCGGGCTTTGAAGTCCTCGCCAGGATCGATTCCGAAAAACACATCTGGTACGCCGCCATGCGAATTCCGTACAGCGCCATGGACACGCGCCCCGCGGCTGCGGGCAACACGCTGCGCATCAATCTGTTTCGCAGCGGCGGGCCGCCCACGCGTCCCTACGGCATTGCATGGCAGCCCACCATGAGCAAAACGTTCCATGTGCCTGAGAAGTTCGGCCTGATCAAATTGGTTGAGGAGGGTAAGTAACAACTGCAAATCGAATTGCCATACAGGCAGGTCGCAAGTTTGAGGGAGCGCCATCTCGTCTCCGCCCGTACGTCGCGCCCCCGTGTTGGGAACGCACCGTTGCAAACCCCCAACCGCTGCTCCTCAGCAGCTCAAAGAAAGGAAACTGTATGCAATCGCATCGAAGAGTTCTCGTCTTCACACTGGGCTTTATCGTCCTCGCCTGCGGCCTCGCCTCGGCACAGTCCGGCACTTGTAGCGGTATGAGCCTGGGCCAAGGCGCCAGCCTGAACGGCTTCATACCGTTCCAATCCACGAGTTTGTGGAACACGGACATCTCCACGGCGCAAGTGGACGCCAACTCGGCGAACATCATCAACTTCATCGGCTCGACCGTGACGCTGCACCCTGACTTCGGAGCGGGCACCTTTCACAACCAGACGCTGGGAATTCCCTACCAGGTCGTTGCCGGGACCCAGGCGAAAGTTCCAGTCACGCTGGGCGCCTTCTTCGACGAGAGCGATCCCGGCCCGGAACCCATCCCTGCCAACGCGCTGATCGAGGGCTACCCGAAACCCGGCAATGGCGACCGCCACGTGCTTGTGCTTGAAAAGGACGGGTGCTGGCTCTACGAGCTTTACAACGCGTCCCTGAAGAGCGGGAAGTGGAGCGCCGACGCAACCGCCATCTGGGATATGACAATCAATGAAACGCGTCCGTATACCTGGACCTCTGCCGATGCGGCGGGACTGCCGGTGTTCGTAGGCCTGGCTCGCTATGACGAAGTCGCGGCCGGCGCGATCAATCACGCATTACGCTTCACGGTGCCCACTTCGCAAAAGGCCTTCGTGCTGCCTGCGACGCACTGGGCGTCCACAACAACTAATACGAGTGCGCCACCAATGGGGACGCGGCTGCGGCTGAAGGCGATTTTCAACATCTCCGGCTTTCCTGCTGACGACCAGGTCATCCTCACTGCGCTCAAGAAATACGGGATGATCCTCGCCGACAACGGCAGCGCAATCTTCGTGAGCGGGGTGCCCGATGACCGATGGAACAATACGAATCTCAACATGCTCAAGACGATCACAGCTTCGAACTTTGAAGTTGTGCAGATGGGAACCATCTACACGCCAGCGAACGTGCCCACCGGTCCTTCGCCGACCATCAGCAGCTTTACGGCGAACCCAACCAGCGTGACCGCGGGCTCGCCCGTCACCCTGAGTTGGAGCACGACCAACAGCACTTACAACATCATCGATCCGCAAGCTGGCCCGGTGCGCGGCACGAGTGTTGTTCTCACACCGTCGGCCACGACTACCTACACGCTCTCGTCCACCAATCAATTTGGAAGAACGACGGCGACTGTCACGGTCACGGTTCACTAGAGACATGCATCCTGCCCGCGCTTCCGCGAGTGCGGGCAGGAGTTTTTAGACCTTCAAGATTTGCTGATGAAGAAAAACGAGCCCAGCCGCACCCAGGACACCGCCATACCCAACAGCACTTTGCAGGACGACGGGGACTTCCCGTCCCAGCATCCCGCAACCATTTTTGGCGATGGCAGCCCGCACGGGAACGAGCACCTGATCCGCAGCCTGCGCAATGTTGCCGCCCAAAATCAAAACTTCCGGATCGAATGCATGCAACAAACTCACCACCAGCGCTCCCAGATACTCGAACGCTCGGTCAAGCACAGACTGCGCGCTCAGGTCCCCACTGGCGGCGGCCCGGAAGATCGCTTCGGCGTCCGGGAACTGTCCGCCTTCCCTCGGCAGAGTCGTGGAAGCGGCACGGTGTTGGTGCGCGAAGTAATCTGCCTCAATCGCTCGCGAGGAAAAACGCGTCTCAAGGCAGCCGTGATTTCCGCACATGCAGAGCGGCCCATGCACGTCCACGGTCATGTGCCCGAAGTGGCCAGCAATCCCCGCGGCACCGTGCAGAATCACTCCATCGACCATTGCGGCTCCGCCCACACCGGTTCCGAGCGTCAGCAACACGACGTTTCTCCGCCCCCGCGCCGCTCCCCAGAGCACCTCGGCCACCAGCGCAGCTCGCGCATCGTTGTCGGCGCGCACAGGAAGATTCGCACCGACGAGATCGCCAAGAACATTTCCTTCCAGGAAATTCAGATCGCCCGGCAGGCGATTGATGCGCGACGACTCGGCATCAATGATCCCCTTGCAGGCAATGCCCACACCGCTAAGCGGCACGCTGGCTTTCTCGATAGTGGAATGGAAAAAATCGCGCAACTCTAGAATGCTGCGTGGGGACGGAGCCTGAAACTTCTCTGCCAATTCGCCAGCGGTGTTGACCACCGCCGCTTTGATGGCAGTACCGCCGATATCGATTCCCAGCGCCTGCGAGATTGCGCCTATGTGCGATCCGATTTCACTCATCGCGATTGTGCATTATACGCATCGTGTGCAATTCTACTTTGCGCTGGCAGCCGGACACACGCATGGGCACCGTGCGCTCCTCCGGCGAAGGAGAAGATTCCATGGAGAAGCGCGCCTCCTCGGGCACGCCTTCCCACGAAGGACCCAAGGCAGCATCGCAATATTTTGATCGAACGCTGGCATTGCTGGAAAAACTCAAGCAGACTCAAGCCAGCGTTATCCAGCAGGTAGCTGATCTGTGCATTGACCGCATCTCGCAAGGGGGCCTGATTTTTCTTTTTGGCAACGGCCACTCGCGCATGTTGTGCGAGGAAATGACCCCGCGCCAGGGATGCTTCCCCGGCTTTGTTGCCCTGGTCGAACTCGCACTTTCAAATCATGCAAACATCGTTGGGGCCAACGGCCTGCGCGCCCCGCTCTATCTGGAAAACTACGAAGGCTATGCGGAACAGATCCTTCGCGGATTTCATTTCTGCAAGCACGACGCCTTTTTCGTGATTTCCACCAGCGGTATCCGTCCCGTGATTGTCGAGATGGCCATGGGCGCGCAGCAGCGCGGTTTGCCGGTCGTAGCGATCGTCTCGAAAGCCCACTGCGAGCAGGCGAAAGCGGCGCACTCCTCCGGCAAGAAACTGATCGACTGCGCCGACATCGTCATCGACAACCAATGCCCCACCGGCGATTGCGTGCTGCAGTTGCCAGGCCTCGGGTGGCCGACGGGCCCGGCGTCCACCGTGACCGGAGCAATGATCATCAACATGATCCGGTGCGCCACGGCCGAGGGTCTGCTGCAGCGAGGCATCACTCCTGCGATTCTGCCGAGCCACCAGTTTGTCGGAAGTGCCAGCGCAGCCCAGCAATTGGAAAACTTCTACGAGGCCTATCGCAAAAGTCTCGTTCACCTTTTCGAGTAGCTTCACTAACCTGCAACACTTCGGAGCTCCCAAATGCGCACTCTTACAAAGTATCTTGTGATTCTTGTGGCGCTCATACCTGCCGCGACGCTCCTCGCAAACGCGGCAGATTCCTACGCGATCGCCACCGAGTTCGGCGTCGAAGCCAAGATGCGTGACGGCACTGTGCTGCGCGCTGACGTGTATCGCCCCAAAGTCGCCGACGAAAAATTCCCCGTCCTGCTCGAACGCACGCCGTATGACAAGCGAGACTCCGCTGCCTTCGCAGTACGGGCTGCAGCTAAGGGCTACGTCGTGATCATCCAGGACGTGCGCGGTCGCTATAGCTCCGAAGGCGAATGGTATCCCTTCAAGAATGAGTCGAACGACGGCTTCGACACAGTTGAGTGGGCAGCCGCGCTGCCTTATTCCAACGGGAAAGTCGGAATGATCGGCGGTTCGTACGTGGGCGCGACCCAGATGCTGACCGCCATCGCGCACCCACCGCACCTTGCCGGCATCTGCCCGGTTGTGACCGCCAGCAACTATCACGAAGGATGGACCTATCAGGGCGGTGCTTTCGAGCAATGGTTCAATGAATCCTGGACGTCTGGCCTCGCGCAAGACACGCTCAACCGCCTGGTCCAGAAAAACACGAACGCGCAGAACGGAATGTGGAAGCTTCCGCTCACCCAGTACCCGCTGTTTGAAGTCCCGCAAGGCGATACCGACCTAACCCGTTCGCTCGCGCCCTACTTCCTCGACTGGCTTGCTCATCCCAACTACGACGACTATTGGAAGCGCTTGTCCATCGAAGAACATTTTGCCGACATCAACGTTCCCGTGCTCACCATCGCTGCCTGGTACGACATCTTTCAGGGAGGCTCGCTGCGCAATTACATCGGTATCAAGCAACATGGCGCCAGCGACGCCGCGCGTAAAGGCCAGCGACTGGTCGTTACCATTGGAGGTCACGCAGGCTCCGGACGCAAGATCGGAGACGTCGACTTCGGCCAGGCCGCCGAGCGCGATGAAGACGACGTAACTCTCGCCTGGTACGACGGCCTTCTGAAGGGCGAGAGCAACGACTTTACCAAGGCCAAGCCAGTTCAGATTTTCGTGCTGGGCCTGAATCAGTGGCGTGATGAAGATGACTGGCCGCTAGCGCGTGCGCACGAGACCAAATATTTCCTTCACTCAACAGGCAAGGCAAACACGCTCGGCGGAGACGGTGCGCTCTCAACCGTCGCTCCGCGCGCAGAAAATACCGACCATTACGCTTACGATCCGGCGAATCCGGCACCCACGGTTGGAGGCCCGCTGTGCTGCGACTCCAACCATTTGAAACCTGGGCCTCGCGACCAGCGCAGCGTCGAGGCTCGTCCCGATGTGCTTGTCTACTCGACACCGGCGCTCACGCAAGATGTCGAAGTCACCGGTCCGATTACGATGGAACTGTTTGCCAGTTCCTCTGCCGTCGATACCGATTTCACCGCCAAGCTGGTAGATGTCTGGCCTGATGGCTTTGCGCAGAACTTGACGGAGGGAATTGTCCGCGGCCGCTACCGCGATTCCCGCGAACAGCCTCAACTACTAAACCCAGGCCAGACGTACAAGATCTCGCTCGATCTCTGGTCGACAAGCAACGTATTCAAGAAGGGACACCGCATCCGCCTGGAAGTCAGCAGCAGCAACTTCCCGCGTTTTGATCGCAATCTGAATACAGGAGAGGACAACGCAACCGGACGCAAACCAGTCAGCGCGACCAACACGATCTACCACGACGCAGATCATCCGTCGGCAGTGATCCTGCCGGTGGTGGGCGCTCAATAGAACCGCCCCTTCTTCTGATGTCTCGTGGCACACTTGGGACTTGCGACGTTCGTGAAGCACTACTGAAACGATGGCTGCCCCACCCTTCGCGGTTTTCGAAGGGTGGGATGCAAAAACTCTTCAATCTGATCGGGACGAGCCCTTGGGGAAGCACGCGGCTCAGTGGATATAAGCTCCACCAGGCAACAAAAACTCAATCGGCCACATCTCGGTTTTTTGCTCGACAACTTGCGACCACCGAAACGGCTCGCTCGTTGCGCCTAGCACGATTTTGACATCGGGCAGCGTTTCAGCAATCAAACTAGCGACGTTTCCTCCCGTCCCAGAACCAGCAACAAATATGCCCGCACTCCCAGGGGAGATAGCCCGCACGAAACGCAAAGCGATCTCGGCGTCCTCAATGGTCTGCAACAAATAAGGACGCCCCACCAGCAGCGCATTGTATTCGTATCCGCCGAGCACGCTCGACAGCGGACTCACGTACGCCTGATCGAAGTCCAAGTGCGCAAGAGCCGGGTCGTCCGGCGACACGGCCTTGAACGGCATGCGAGTTTCCCCGAGCCCACGCGGATCGAAGGACACAACCGTGTACCCGTCTTCAACATACTTCGCGATCGCCGGCCAGTCTTCGGCGGTAGCTTTTCCGTTCTCTCCCAACCAAAGCAGCAATGGCCCGTGTTCGCTTCCCGTTTTTCGCATCCGCACGACTGGCATCTGCAGATATCGGCTGTGACGCAGCACGTACTTGCTGATCGTCGCGCCACCAAACTGAGATTCTCCCACCGACTCCCACCGAATCTCATTCACTCCGGTCACGCCGCCATCAAATTCGGCAACCTTCCACTTGTCCATGCTGGGCCGGAGATGAGAGTAATAAAGCTGCTTGATGGTCTTCGCGGGTTCCTTCTTGTGGTTCTCGTAGTATTCGCGGATGACATCCATCATCGAGCGCGCATCCTCGAAGTCAAGCATCACCTGCCCAGTGCGCGTCACCTGCACGGCCTTGTCATCAAGTTCCTTGGCTTCGAACTTTTGTTTCGGCGGTTTCAGTCCGTTGAAGTGGTCAAGGAAGGCGACCGCGGCCTCCTGATTCTGCGGTGAGTACTGGTGATCGTGATAGCCCTCGGCCATCGCAATGCGGTCCGCGTGATTGAACTTGCCGTAGATTTCCGTAACCTCACGCACGCTCCGGTGAGCGCCTTCAATCGGAAAGAAGTCCAGCACGGCCGCGGACACAAACACGGGCCGCGGATACATCATGAGCAGCAAGCCCGGGTTATCGATGTGATTGGAGACCATTCCGTACAAATCCTGTTCGGGATCGCTGTCTGGATCTTTGAAGATGCGGTTGTACACGCGCATCGGCAGTGCCGTGATGTAGCAGGAAGGCGCAGCCGTCTTGATGCGACGGTCGAGCGCCGCGATATGCGCGGCTTGAAATCCTCCGCCGCTCGTACCCGTGATGTTGATCCGCTGCGGATCGACATCCGGACGCGTCAGCAAATAGTCGACGGCACGAATACCGTCCCAAATTTCCCAGCGCGCAAGATTTGTTCCCGCCAGATAGGCCAGATTCCCCATCACCGCGTGCTCAGCACAGATCAGGTTGTATCGACTTTTGCCGGCCTTCGCATCCCAGAACTGGCTGCGTTCTCCCTGCCCCACGGGGTCCCACGCAATCACGACATATCCGTGATGAACCAACCGCTGGCACAGCACTTGATAATGATTTTTTCCATTCGTCGAGTGCCCCGCCGGCACAAGAATTCCAGGATGCGTCTTATTGCCATCATCTGGCACGAAAACCAGCGCCGTAACGTACACGCCCGGCAAACTTTCGTAAATCAACTTCTAGATGTGGAAACCCTCCATCG
>DASRDJ010000425.1:0-2848 GCA_035652655.1 Terriglobales bacterium | reverse complement strand
GAGGGCATCGGTGTTCGGGTGTTGGCCAACGGAGCGTGGGGATTTGCGGCTTCAAAGGAGTTGAGCCGTGCTGCGGTCGAAGAGACCACGGCCCGTGCGCTTGCCATCGCGCGTGCCTCTGCGCAGGTGAAACACGAAGCTGTCCGTCTCGCGCCAGAAACTCCGGTGGTGGCGGAATGGGCGACTCCCATCCAGATTGATCCGTTTACAACTTCTGTGGAGGAGAACCTAGAACTGCTGCTGAAGATCGATGCCGAGTTGCGCGCGGTCGCAGGAGTTACGCTGGCCGAGACCAGTATGAACTTCAAACGCGAAGAGTCCTGGTTTGCTTCTTCCGAGGGCGCGAGCATTCATCAGACGAAGTACTCCACGGGCGCCGGGTATGCCGCGTACTCTTTTGCCGGCACTGACATCATGAAGCGTTCGTATCCGAATTCCTTTGGCGGACAGTGGCAGAACAAAGGCTACGAACTGGTTGAAGAGCTGAAACTAGTCGAGAACGCGCGGCGCGTTGCTGAAGAGGCCGTCGCATTGCACAAGGCGGATCAATGTCCTGAGGGTGCGTTCACGATTATTCTCGACAGCTCGCAGCTGGGTCTGCAGATCCACGAGTCAGTCGGTCATCCGATCGAGCTGGATCGCGTGTTAGGCATGGAAGCGAATTTCGCGGGCACGTCCTTTCTTACGCTCGACAAACTAGGGAAGCTGCGATACGGGAGCGACCTGGTGAACGTCGTGGCGGACGCGCGGCAGGAGCACGGTCCGGGACTCGGCACCTTTGCCTTCGACGATGAGGGCGTGCCCGCGCAGTGCACTCCAATCATCACGCATGGTCTGTTCACCGGCTACCTGAGTTCGCGCGAGACGGCGCATACGATTGGAGTGACTCGATCGGGCGGGACTCTGCGCGCAGAAAGCTGGAACCGGCTGCCCATGATCCGGATGACGAACATCAGCATCCTTCCAGGGGAAACGCCGCTTACGCTCGAGCAACTGATTGCCGACACGGACGACGGCATCTACATGGAGACGAACAAGTCGTGGTCCATCGACGACAAGCGGTACAACTTTCAGTTCGGCTGCGAGATCGGCTGGGAGATCAAGAAAGGAAAACGCGGGCGGATGCTAAAGAATCCGTCGTACTCCGGCATCACTACAGAGTTCTGGAATTCCATGGACGCGATCTGCTCGCGCGACGAATGGACGTTGTGGGGCACCCCGAACTGCGGCAAAGGCCAGCCGCAGCAGGTAATGGGAACAGGGCATGGAGCGTCGCCGGCGAGGTTTCGGGCGATCAAGGTAGGGTCGGCGTATCGCGGAGCGTGATGAGGACTAATGCTAACCAGGGACCAAGCCGCCGGCCTGTTTTCACATATTAAGAAACACTCGACTGCCGACGAGGTCGAAGCCTATTTCTACGGAGGCCGCTCAGCCCTCACGCGCTTCGCCAACAACGTCATTCATCAGAATGTTGCCGATGAGAATTACGGCCTGTCGGTGCGCAGCAACTTCGGCGGTCGAACGGCACGGGCTTCGACGAATAAACTCGACGAAGATAGCCTGAAGCGCGTGGTGCTTGCTTCGGAGAACCTAGCCAAGGTTCAGCTTCCGGATCCGGATCTGCTTCCGATGCCGACATCGCAAGAGCGCGACGCGGCCAGTACGGTGCGTGAGCCGCTGCCTTCTCGGCATTTCGGTGAGACCGCAGCGGTCACTCCCGAGGAAAGAGCCGCCGCCGTCGGCCAGATTGTCGCCATTGCCAATCGGCACAAGCTAACTACGGCCGGAACGTATTCGAATTCAGAATCGATCGAGGGCATCTTCAATTCCCGTGGCTTGATTGATTGGCATACGCAGACGTCAGCTGAAGCTTCCGTGACAATGATTGCCGGAGATTCCTCGGGCTGGCAGAAAGCAAACTCGCCGGACGTACGCGCGGTGGATGCAGAGGCCTTGGCCGAGACCGCGGCGCGAAAGGCGATCAGTTCAGCTGCCCCAAAAGAGATTGCTGCAGGAAAATACACCGTCATCCTCGAGCCGGCCGCTGTGCTCGACATCGTCGGCTTCATGTTCTGGGATTTCAGCGGCCAGGCCATTCTCGATGAACGGTCGTTTCTCAACAACCGAATCGGCTCGCAACTGTTCGGCGAGAATGTAAATATCTGGGATGACGTGTCCCATCCTTTGCAGTCGGGGGCTTCGTTCGATGGCGAGGGGATGCGGCGGCTACGGGTGCCGCTGGTGGAGAAGGGAATCGTGAACCGGGTCGTCTACGCGCGCGGCACGGCCGAGAAGATGAAAAAGTCGGCGTTCGGCGCGAAGGCAGGAACGATCGCGCCCACGGGGCATGGCTTCCTATTGCCGAACGAAATGGGAGAGATGCCCGCGAACATTGTGTTCGCTGCGCCGACGAGTCCGCAGACGGTTGACGAAATGATTGCATCGACCGAGCGCGGGGTGTTGGTGACGCGCTTGTGGTACATCCGAGAAGTCGATCCTTACGAAAAAATTCTTACCGGCATGACGCGCGACGGAACCTTTCTCGTTGAAGACGGCAAGGTGCAAGCAGGCGTGCGCAACTTCCGCTTCAACGAGAGCCTCATCCACATGCTGTCGAACGTCGAGGCCATGAGCACCCCGGTCCGAGCTAGCGGGGAAGAATCCTTCGACATGGTGGTGCCGGCGATGAAGGTTCGGGATTTCAACTTTACGGAAGTGACCAAGTTCTAAGGACGCGCCTGCAGTCTGTTTCAGATTTCCGCTTCCCGCGCATCCCCCTCGATTTTTGTAAGAAGCTCCTTCCCCCGCCATTGCACGGCCCACAATTGAGCTGGCAAATCCCACCTAA
>DASRDJ010000424.1:0-4454 GCA_035652655.1 Terriglobales bacterium | reverse complement strand
GGTGGAAGGACTCGTAGTGTCGGGCACCACCGCCGACCAAACGCAGTCGGTGAAACTGATCAACGGCAACGTCGAGTGCAGCAGTTGCCACAATCCGCACAACCAGTCGATCGACAAGAAATCGGCGAACTTCCTGGTGCGCGATGGGGCGAGCAGCGCGCTTTGTTTGGCGTGCCATACCACAACGCCTCGAACCGTCAACTCGTTAAATAACCCGCTGGCTCGCTGGACCACGAGCGTGCACGCGACGTCATCGGCGCTGGTGAATCCCATCGCTGGGCTGGGCGGGTATTCCTCGGTAGCGGAGTTCGGCTGCCAGTCGTGCCACTCGATGCACAATGCGGGCGGCGCGGCGGGGTTGCTGCACAATCCGAATCCCGCGGTGCCCAACGTCGACAGCACCAGCCAGAGCTGCGTGACCTGTCACAACGGAAGCAACGCAATGTTGCAACCGATCCTGAACGTGTTTGGGGAATACGACCCGCCGAAGAAGGGGCATCCATACGTTAATGCAAGCAACCTGCACACGGCCACGGAAGCGGCCGTGCTGAATCAGAATCGCCACACCACTTGCGTGGACTGCCACAACGGCCACGGGGCACAGGCGACAGTCGCTTTCGGAGCGCCGCCGGGAATTCGCAATTCGCAGATCGACGTTGACGGCGTGAGCGCTGTGGATGGAACGACGCCGATCCGGCCGGCGATCAACCAGTATGAGATCTGCCTGCGCTGCCATGGCACAAGCACGGGCAAGGGGACAACCGCGATCGACTACGGCCCGCTGCCACGGCGCACGGTGGTGGCCGCAGATCCACTGAATATTTTGTCTGATTTCGCCTTGACTGCAAGTTCCGCCCACCCCGTCATGCGCGATCGTTCCAGTCCGTATCCGCAGCCGAGTCTGCTGCCGAACATGATGAGCCTCGATGGAGTGACGGCTGCCAGGGCGATGGGCGTGCGGATTTTCTGCAGCGATTGCCATAACAGCGATGACAATCGCGAATTTGGCGGAGCGGGACCGAACGGGCCCCACGGGTCGAAGTTCAACCATATCCTGGAGCGGCGGTATGAAATCTCAACGGCGACGACTCCGGGAACCGACCTGTTGAATGCATATCCGAATCCCGACTTGAGCGTGAATGGACCGTATGCGCTGTGTGCGAAGTGCCACGATCTTTCGATCGTGCTGTCATCGGGCTTGCATAGCAAGCACGTAACCGAAATCGGAGCTTCGTGCTCGGTGTGCCACTCGGCGCATGGTGTGATGGGCGCCAGCGGGGGAATCTCCGGGGAGCGTATGGTCAACTTCGACCTCAATGTCGTAGCGCCTACTGGAGTTTCTCCTGTCAGCTACAACGGTGCGACGGGCAGTTGCACGCTGCGTTGCCACGGACAAGGGCACTGATCGAATCGCGATCCGCGATTTCCATCCTTAAATTGTGAGCGTCCGCATTGCTCATTTACTATCCCATGCCATGGTGCAATGGATCCGAGCCCGTAGGCGCGACCCGGTATTTCTTCTTGCAGTTGCTGCGGGGCTGATCGGGTTTGCAGTGCAGTCCGGGGATTTGGATTCCGTGGATACGACCCGGCGGCTGCAGACCACGCATTCGTTCTGGACGTCGGCGCCGCCGGTGATTCAGGGAGACTACCCCGACTTCGGCTTGCGCGGCCGCAACGGGAAAATCTACGCGTGGTATGGAATGGGGCAGTCCTTGCTCATGCTACCCGCCGACATCGTCGGCACGTACATCGAGAAGCTACGCGTGTTCCGCGAGTACAACGGAAACGACCCTGCCGTGCGCAGCATGATCGTCGCGTACTCCACGAACATTCTCATTAATGTTCTGACGGCGCTGGTGTGCTTCCGGCTGTTGACGCGGTTCAAGTTCAGCCGGACGGAGGCGGTCGCCGGCACGTTGGCTCTGCTGCTGTGCACGACGCATCTGCATTACACGCAGAACATGATGGAGAACAATTACATCCTCCTGCTGACGCTGGCCGGATTTGCCTATCAGTATGAATGGCTGATCACGGGAAGCCGGCGGGCGTTGGCGACCGGATCGACCGCGTTCGGGCTCAATCTGCTGACGCGGCTGACGACCGGCATGGACCTGGTGATGGGCGCGGTGTTCCTCGCGCTGGCATTGTGGATGGAAGGGAAGCGAGTCGCAGATATATGGACGCGCTTTCGTGAATATGCGGCGACCGCATTCCCAATCTATGCCGTGTTCGTGCTGATCGATCGCGTGTATCAGTATTACCGCTTCGGATCGTTCTTGAACACGTACGTGTCAGTGGTGGCGCAGCAGGCGCGCGAGATGAATCCGTCGCTGCCCGCGAACTATCCGTTCGAGGTTCCATTCCATGTGGGCTTCTTCGGAGCGCTGTTCGCTCCCGAGAAATCGATCTTCCTTTTTGACCCGCTTCTAATTCTGACTTTGCTGGTAATGATCGTTGGCTGGAAGAGGTTCGGCGGACCGGTCAAGGCCTACCTGATCAGCGCAGCAGTCCTTCTTTTTATTTACGTCAGCTTCTATGCGCGCTACACAGTGTGGAGCGGGGATTCAGCCTGGGGAGACCGCTACGTGTCGAGCGCAGCGCAACTGGTGGCTTTCATTTCTGTACCGTTGTGGATGCACTATCGCCGGGAGTTGGGCCAGTTCGTCTGGCGGGTTGGATTGGTGGTTATCGGAATCGCGGCCGCCGTTCAGGTGGCTTCGGTCATGTTCTGGCTGTCGCTGGAGCTCTATCAGATGACCACGCTCGGACATCCGACGTACGTTGTGTGGCTGCGCTTCAAAAACATCGTGGCATTCGTTCTCAACAAGCGAGAAGCGTGGGGCCTGACGAACGACGACATGCTCACCGATCCGTGGGACTACGTTCACATCACGACGTGGAATTTTCTGCCCTTTGTGTTGCGGAGAGTCGGGGAAGCGCCTGCATGGGTTGTGCGGATTGCATTCGCGGTTTGGATCGCATCGCTGGGCGCGATCGCCTGGGTATTGTGGCGACTCAGAAGAATGCTGGGTATGGGATCTGTCCAGCCAGCGACGGACTGAAGCAGTGGCTGGGTCGTTTGGATCCACCTTCATTATTGGAGAGGCGCGCAGGGACTTCCAGAGTTGGCCCACATGCCTGGTTTCTTAAACGCCTTTCATCTCAAAATCTCAATGATCGAGAGCGTGACAGAAACAGTGAGGGCGAGCGCGAAGAGCAAGTAGCAAGTCACTCGCATCGCTTTGTCTTCATGCCAAGGTCGCATGTGTCCTCCACAGGCTACCAACAATGTGAGTGCGGCCGGCGTGTACCGCGAATGCGGCTGGTGAATTCGGAATTGGTTGCAGGTATCGTGTATAACCCCCTTCTTCAGATCACAAATGGGATCCACCGCGCTCGCACTTTCTGCATGTAGGCAGCATATTGTGGGTCGTCACGTAAGAAGTCTTCTTCCACGAGGCTCTTGACCGGAATGAACCAAAATGCACCAAGGCCCATCAGCAGCGTATTCAGGGGACTGAAAGCGCGCAGTACGAATGCAATGTTGGTAAGCAGCATTCCCGTATAGACGGGATGGCGCATGTACGCGTAGGCGCCGGTGTGCACGAGCTCGCGTTGGGCCGGCACAAAACCGATGTTGCGGCCGAGGCTGAATCGTGCCCACACGACCACCAGCAAGCCCACTGCTGCAATCGAATCTGAGATCCAATTTGCAGCCAAGGGCCTGCCTTTCTGCAAAAGACCCAGAATCAGGATTAACCAGTACGTGGCTACAAAAGCCAGCAGCCAATACAAAGGGTTGGGCGTCACACGTTTGGGCGGGCGGCGAATGATCATCGTTACGACCACAATCAGCGTGTTGACTGCTGCTGCGATCAGCGGGAAGCCGTGATGCCAGTGTTGATAGCGGTAATAGGAGACATAGACCAGTGGGACGCAAGCGATGGCCGCAATGGTGCGATCCAGCCACGGCTGCGAGAGCACGCGAATGAGATTGAAGGAATGAGTTTGCGCCGATGCCGGCGCGATCGCCTCGTTGGCTGTCATACGTCACCTCGCAGTTAGCATCTCTGTCTCAGAACTAAGGGGAGAAATTCCCCTGTCCATCCTCTTCGGTTTAGCCCCTCTACTAACAACTGCGGAAAAAGCTCCGCAAAAAGGTCCAGAGATTTTCAGGTGAGAGGCAATTCGGGGCGGAAAACAGGTGGCAAATTGATATTGAGCAGCGGGCAAGGCTAGTACTCAACTTCCCTTGGGTTGGAGAGGTGGCGGCCAGCAGGCTCTAAGCAGTTAAGGGTTAATGAGTGTAGTCCCCTGTTAACGACAATATAACTCAAGGCGCTGTATATCCAGGTCTGACGTCAAATCGGGTTAATCTATGGTTTTCGGTGAAGACGAAGATAAGTTTTAGTGATTCAAATCCAAACATACCCGATGCGGTGTGCCTTTTT
>DASRDJ010000423.1:0-27743 GCA_035652655.1 Terriglobales bacterium | reverse complement strand
CGATGACGCCGAGTTAGTATGCAGAGTGCCGAACGTCAAGTGTCCGGTTTCTGCGATACGCAGCGCGGACTCGATAGTTTCCAAGTCACGCATTTCGCCGATCAGCACCACGTCCGGGTCTTCACGGAGAGCTGCGCGGAGAGCATCAGTAAAACTCTTGGTATCAGCATGTAACTCGCGCTGATTGACCACGCAGTTCTTATTCATGTGCACGAATTCGATCGGGTCTTCGATTGTCAGAATATGGTCATGGCGCTCGGTGTTGATCTTGTCGATCATGGCCGCGAGCGTGGTCGACTTGCCCGATCCGGTAGGACCTGTAACCAGCACCAGGCCGCGCGGCTTGTCGCACAACTTGCTGACGACCGCGGGCAGTCCCAATTGGTTGAAGGATTTGATTTCGAAAGGAATGACACGGAAGACGGCTGCGGTCGCACCGCGCTGGTTAAAGCAGTTCGCGCGGAAGCGGGCCAGTCCCTTCAGGCCGAACGAGAAGTCGAGTTCGAGGTTCTCTTCGAAACGGTGCTTCTGCGAATCGGTCATGACGCTGTAGGCGAGTTGCTTGGTTTCGGCCGGCGTCAATTGCGGCAGGTCGAGCGGCACCAGGTGGCCGTGCACGCGGACCTGCGGCGGCGAATTGGTGGTGATGTGCAGGTCGCTGCCCGACATCTCCAGCATTCTTTTGAGCAGATCGCTTAACGAAAGCGCCATAATATTTTTATCCTCGCAAACAAAACTCAGTGAATCGTTTCGCGCGCGACTTCTTCCAAGGTCGTCATACCCAGGCTGACCTTGATGAGGCCGCTGCGCCGCAGGGTGATCATGCCCCGCTCGATCGCTTTCTTCTTCAACTCCACCGCCGACGCTCCGACCAGGACCAGTTCCCGGATCTCGTCATCGACTTCCATGACTTCGTACAAACCAGTACGGCCCTTGTAGCCTGTGTTATTGCAGACCCCGCAGCCTTTGCCTTTCTGAATTTTTACGGTCTTGGCCTCTTCGGGCGTATAGCCTTCCTCGAGCAAGGTCTGGTGTGGGACCTCGATGACTTCCGTGCAGTCCCTGCAAATGCGTCGTACCAGGCGCTGCGCGCAGATCAGGTGCACCGAGGTCGCGACCAGGAAAGGCTCAATGCCCATGTTCATCAGACGCGTGATGGTTTCGGGCGCGCCGTTGGTGTGCAATGTAGACAGCACAAGGTGTCCGGTGAGCGCAGCTTTGATCGCAATTTCAGCGGTTTCAAAGTCTCGAATTTCGCCGACTAGGATGATGTTGGGATCCTGTCGCAGGAAGGCGCGCAACGCGGCCGCAAAGTTCAAGCCGATCTGCTCCTTCATCTGGACCTGGTTGACGCCCTGCAGCTGAAATTCGACCGGATCCTCGGCGGTCATGATGTTGGTGTCGGGCTGGTTCAAGCGCGCGATCGAGGAATACAGCGTGTTGGTCTTGCCCGATCCCGTTGGCCCGGTGACCAGCACCATGCCGTAAGGCTTGAGAATCGCCTTCTCGAATTTGACCAGCGACTCGGGCTCGAAACCCAGCTTGGTCATGTCGAGGCGCAGGTTCTCCTTGTCGAGCAAACGCATGACGATCTTTTCACCCCACAAGGTCGGCAGCGTGCTGACGCGGAAGTCGAGCTGTTTCTTTTTTCCGGCGATGGCCATCTTCAGCATGATGCGACCATCCTGCGGAAGGCGCTTTTCGCTGATGTCGAGCTTGGCCATGATCTTCAGGCGCGATGTGATGGCGTCCTTCAACTTGAGCGGCGGGGTCATGATCGACTGCAGAATGCCGTCAATACGGAAGCGGACGCGAAATTCTTTTTCGTACGGCTCCATGTGAATATCGCTGGCCCCGCGCTTGACCGCGTCGGTCAGCACCAGGTTCACCAGCTTGACGATGGGAGCTTCGTCGGCGGCTTTCTCAAGCTCGCCGAGATCCATTTCCTGCTCTTCGGCTTGAAGCTCAACGTCGGCGGCGTCCAGGTCATTGATCGACTGCATGACCTGCTCGAGATCTTCTTCCTTCGCCGTGCCGTAGGCTTTCTCGATACCGTCGGCAATCGAACTTTCGGAAGCCACCACCGGCTCAATATTGAAGCCGGTCATGAACTTGATATCGTCCATGGCGAACACGTTGGTCGGATCGACCATGGCGATGGTGAGCGACGCGCCCACGCGGCTCAACGGCAGGATCTGGTAGCGCTTGGCGGTCTCGAATGGAATCAGCTTGACGACCGCAGGATCAATTTCAAAGTAGGAGAGATTGATGGCCGGAACGCCATACTGACGTGACAGAAAATTGGTCACGTCTTCGTCGGTCAGAAAGCCCAGCTTCACCAGGGCGGAGCCGAGGCGGCAGTTGGTCTCCTTCTGAACCTTCGTTGCCTGTGTCAACTGCTCTGGGGTTATGACCTTCTCTTTGACAAGAAGATCTCCCAGCCGTTGCGACATACGTACGATCTCCTATCGAACGACAGAGATATAGCGCCGACTACTCGCTGTCTGCGCGAAACCGCTTGTTTTCATGGGGGAGAGTCGCAGCGTATTTCGCGTTGACAGAAATTGTCAACGCAGACGGGTAACTGCACCAGTAACCTAAGTACCTGTCCTGCGCGCCTTGCGTTTTCACTCATGAACAGGGCGCGCAAATGGCCGGAATCCGTACAAAACAATGCCCCGTGCATGCGAAATAGTCCCCAACGGACATGCACTTTCGTACACTTCGCTTCCAACTTCTGACCCGCCACCGAGTGCACTCCGCGCCGAACTCCGCGCGCTTCATCACATCAAGTCGTGATGCTTTACCTTGGGAAAAATCCTGGCTGCAGCGACTCTGATTTCAGGCCTCTGGAATGTCCTGGAACCTCGCAAACAAAATGCTGGGGATCAGCCTGGCTTCGCTCATCGCCTCCCAATGTCCCGCACAGTCGTTGCGAGATTGCGCGGACGCACGCGGCATCCTGATAGGCGCGGCTGCGCGTCCGCAAATGTTCTCGGAACGGCTGTATTCGTATACGCTGGCTCACGAATTTAACCTGCTGGAACCGGAAGATGCGATGAAGTGGTGGGTCCTGCGGCCCAGTCCAGCAACTTTCGACTTCACGCAGGCCGACCTCGTCGTCGCCTTCGCCCAGACTCATCGCATGAAGGTTCGTGGGCACACGCTAGTGTGGGGATGGTCGAATCCAACCTGGCTCAATATCGATTCATTCACTGCGGAGATGTTGTGAATGAGGCGTTCGACGAAAGCGGCGCCTTGAAACCATCCATCTGGTACGACCGCCCCGGAATTGGCTTGGCCCACAGGTCGACTGCCTACATCGAGCAAGCCTTCCGCTGGGCGCACGATGCCGATGCGCAGGCTTTGCTTTTCTATAACGACAGTGGCGCAGAGACGACCAACGCGAAGTCAGACGCGATCTACGCGATGGTGAAAGACTTCAAGCTGCGCGCCGTTCCGATTGACGGCGTGGATATGCAGATGCACATTTTCGACTTGCATGCAGACGCGGATGGCATTTCTCGAAACATTGCGCGCTTCACGGCCCTGGGTCTACAAGTGCACATCACCGAGATGGACGTCGCGGTTCCGCTCGATGCGGCTGGACACGCGAGTCCGTCGGACCTAACCCGCCAGGCCGAGATCTACCGCGCAATTGCGTCGGCCTGCCTGATACACGCGGGTTGCACCGCGATTCAAACCTGGGGGTTTACCGACAAGGGATCGGTTGGAAGACCAAAGGCACCAAGGGGAATGCCCTGCTTTTTGACCGGTATTACGGGCCCAAACCCGCACACGCGGCAATGGAAGACGCTTGCCGCGAGTCGTCTGCGGCACACGCAACGACACCCTCACCTTAAGCCGAACCCGCATTCTGAGCAGCTATAATTGCGTTCGGGCGCTCCCGGATGGCTCGCGGGGGCGCGTCAGATGAGCTTTTGACTGTGCCTAAAACGCCCCCACTCCCCGATCCCCAGCGCAATCGCAAGCGTGTCATCATTCCGCTAGCCATTGGCATTGCCCTGCTTTTCGGAATCCTGCTTTCCCAGTCATCATTTGATCAACCTGCATTTCTGAACCCTGACGGCAACCAACAACTTCTTATATTCGCAGCGCTCTCGGCACTAATCTTTCTGCTGTTCGTCGCGCTCACGTTCGTTCTCGCGCGCAACCTGCTTAAGCTCTTCGCCGAGCGCAGACTGGGAGTGCTGGGCTCAAAATTCCGCACGCGCCTGGTGGTCACTGGCCTGCTTCTGTCATTTCTTCCCGTTATCGTGATGTTCTGGTTCGCTTATGGACTGATGAACCGCACCATAGACCGGTGGTTCTCGCGCCCGGTGGAAGAGGTACGGGAGGATACGAGCGCGATGGCTTCGTTGCTGGCGACTTATGCTCAGCAGAATGCGTCAGCGGAAGCGACTGCCATTGCAAGTGCGCCTGCCACGGCGCGCGCCTTCTCGACCCACGACTTCTCCGAAGTCAACGCGTTATTTGAGCAGCACGAAACGACCTTGCAGGGGGGATTCGCAATCGCTCTGCTCAAGGGCAATCCTGAGGCCAGCTTCCACGCCCCCGCTCCATGGGACCAAATTCGCCCTAAAGCCGCACCCGACCAGCTTTCCGGTCCGTCTCCCAAGCCGTTTATGTGGGGACCGACCGAGTACATCCTGGGCACCGCCCCGGTAGCGGATGACGGTCTGATTCTGATCGCGATGCCGCTTCCGGAGAAATTCTCGGCGGCGGTCAGTCAACTTGAAGCCAGCCAGAAGCGCTATTTTGAACTGTACCGTCAGAAGCGACTCGTGCGCCGTACGTACATGAGCCTTCTTCTGCTACTGACTGTATTGGTCTTGTTCAGCACTACATGGCTTGCTCTCTTTCTGTCGAAGCTGGTGACGCGCCCGGTGGCGGCCCTTGCCGAGGCCACGCAAGAAATTTCGCGGGGGCGCCTCGACTACCGTGTGGAAGTCCATGCCGCCGACGAGATCGGGGACCTGGTGCATTCCTTCAACCGAATGGCCGAGGAACTGGAGACCAGCCGCCATCAAATCGATGCCTCCAGCCGGGACCTGGGCGCAGCCAACACGGCGCTCGAGCAGCGCCGGCGGCACATCGAGACGATTCTCGAAAGCATTCCGACCGGCGTTCTCTCGCTCGACGCCGATAAGCGGATCACGCACGTCAATCAGGCCTTGCTGCGAATGATCCATCCCAGCACCGCCGAGGAGCGCAATCCGCAGATGATTAACTCCGAACTGCAGGATGTCTTTCCTCCCGACGTCGTGGAAGACTTGCAGGTTCTACTGCGTCGCGCCGACCGCATGGGCATCACCACCAGCCATTCGGAAATAATGCTGCACCGCGTGAAGTTGAATGTGGCCCTCACGGTAGCGACCTTGCAACACCAGGAGGAACAGTTAGGTTATGTTCTCATCTTCGAAGATTTGTCGGACCTGCTGAAGGCTCAGAAACAGGCGGCCTGGCGTGAAGTCGCGCGCCGGGTGGCGCATGAAATCAAGAACCCTCTGACACCCATTGCGCTTTCGGCTGACCGCATTCGCCGGCATCTCGATCGCGGCACACCTCCCGATCCGACCTCGCTTGAGGTAATCCGGCATTGTTCGGACACGATCGCGTCGTCGGTCGACACCGTGCGCACGCTGGTGGATGAATTCTCGACACTGGCTCGCTTTCCCGCCTCGCATCCCAGCCCGGCCAGCATCAACTCGATCGTGGAGAGCGCTCTGAATATGTTCGACGGCCGCCTTGCCGAGGTGACCGTTCACAAGGATCTGGCACCTGATCTGCCGAATGTCATGGCGGACACCGAGGCCATCAAGCGCGCACTCGCCAACCTGGTCGACAACGCGGCCGAAGCCACGGAAGGCGCGAAGGTGCGTGAGATCCGCGTGAGCACAAGTCTGGTCACCAGCCGCGATGCAGTTGAGATTCTGGTCGCCGATACGGGACACGGCGTAACGCAGGAACTCAAAGAAAAGCTATTCCTGCCGTATTTCTCGACCAAGAAGCGCGGCACCGGACTCGGTCTCGCCATCGTCAGCCGCATTGTCGAAGATCATCACGGCTCGATCCGCGTGGAAGAAAATCGCCCGGTGGGCACGCGCTTTATCGTGGAACTGCCGCTCGCTTCCGAATCCACGCCTACTCCGGTTCAGCATGTCTAACATCCTCATCGTCGACGACGAGTCGGGTATCCGCGACTCGCTCAAGGGCGTTCTCGACGACGAAGGCTTCCGCACTGAGCAGGC
Organism: Terriglobales bacterium; assembly: GCA_035652655.1. Taxonomy (GTDB): domain Bacteria; phylum Acidobacteriota; class Terriglobia; order Terriglobales; family Acidobacteriaceae; genus Gp1-AA133. Next base: position 21,471 of record DASRDJ010000423.1, on the reverse strand, counting down.
CGAAAGCGGAGATGCGTGCCTTCGGCTGCTGGAGAAAGAGGATTTCGAGGTCGTGCTCCTGGACGTGTGGATGCCGGGCATGGATGGCCTTGAGACGCTGCAGAAAATTCGCGAACTCGAAAATCCACCGGAGGTCATCATGATCTCCGGGCACGGCACGATCGAGACTGCGGTGCGCGCCACGAAACTCGGGGCCTACGACTTCCTGGAGAAGCCGCTTTCGATCGACCGCACACTCATATTGATCAAGCACGCGATCGACGCCAAGAAGCTGCGCCGTGAAAACCGTGACCTTAAAAAGCAACTGCAATCGAAGAACGTCATCGTGGGTGACAGCATTCCGATGAAAGCGCTGCGCCAGCAGACTGCCATCATGGCGCCCACCAATGGCCGTGTTCTGATTTACGGCGAATCTGGGACGGGCAAAGAGCTGGTAGCGCACGCGATCCACGCGCAAAGCCTGCGCAAGGACGAAATGTTCGTGGAAGTGAATTGCGCGGCCATCCCCGAAGACTCCATCGAGAGCGAGCTTTTCGGTCACCGGCAGGGTTCGTTTCCAGGAGCGGCCGCGAACAAGGAGGGCAAGTTTCAGAAAGCGACGGGCGGCACGCTTTTCCTCGATGTAGTCGGTGACATGAGCCTGAAAACGCAGTCAAAAGTCTTGCGCACGCTCGATGAACAGCGCTTCACGCCCGTAGGCGGCTCCGAAGCTATCACCGTCGACGTTAGGGTGATTGCCTCCACCAATAAAGACCTGGAAGAAGAAATTTCCAAGGGAAACTTTCGCGAGGACCTGTTTTACCGGCTCAACGTGATTCCCTTCTTTGTCCCACCCTTGCGCGAACGCAAGGAAGACGTCCCCTTGTTGGCGCGGCATTTCCTCAAAGAATTCGCGGCGGCCTACGGACGTCGCTCGCGAGAAATTACCGACGATGCTATTGAAACACTGATGCGCTACTCGTGGCCCGGCAACGTACGCGAGTTGCGCAATGTCATCGAGCGGATCGTCATTATGAATCCCACCACCACCCGCTTCGAACGCAAGCACCTGCCGCCGCTTATTTACCGCGACGGAAGCCGCCGGGCCGCGGGCGCAGAGTTCTCCAGCCTGCATCAGGCACGCGATGCGTACGAACGCGACTACATTTTGAAGAAGCTTGATGAGAACCACGGCAATGTCAGCCGCACCGCCGAAATGCTCGGCCTCGAACGCAGCCACTTGTACCGGAAGATGAAGACTTTAGGAATTGCAGCGAAGGAATAGATATAGCGCTGTCACCCTCGCCCGCGTTTTTGAATCGCAAAGCGGATAGCGGGGCCTGCTACTTCTTCAACATGTGAATCTCTTTGCCGTTGTTCTTGAACTGGACTTCATCCATCAGTTCATTAATCAGGAAGATGCCGCGGCCATGATTGGAGTAGATATTCTCTCCCATCACCGGGCTGGGGATGGAATTGGGATCGAAGCCCGGCCCCGGATCGCGCACAATGATCAGCATGCCGCGCGCTTCATCGCAGGCCACGTCACATTCCACAATCTTCTTGGGATCGGCTTTCGCTCCGTGCACGACCGCATTCGCGAGCGCCTCGCTCAGGGCGAGCTCAATCGCATCTTCTTTGCCGGTGGCGCAGTTGGTTTCGCGCACGACTTCCATGATGCCCTGCACCACAGGATCGATTGCATCCCGGTCAGCCGCCAGCGTCACCTTCAATTTCAGCGTTAACTTGTCCGGATCGAAGCTACAACCGTTGGAGGACTCGCCGGCCATAAGTCTCTTTCTGACCCCAGGGTGAGATACAACGCGATGGCACAATCTTATAGGCAGATGCTGACGGGGACAAATGCCATCTTAGCGATTACGCTCGGCCCGCCGCCCCGGAGGAGCAATCAGCCCTTCCAACTGCCGACGCCAATCGAGTTCGTCCACAAAAGCGCGCGAATTCCGCCATCCAGGCTGCACTTTCACGAATAACTCGAGAAACACCTTGGTGCCCAACATGCGCTCGATGTTTAGTCTCGCTGAAGTGCCGATCTTTTTGAGCATCTGGCCGCCTTTGCCCACCAGAATGGCCTTCTGACCGTCGCGCTCGCAGTAAATAACTGCCGCAATCCGCACCAGCTTCGCGCCTTCCTCAAATTGCTCGACCACCACGGTCGTCGCATAGGGAACTTCTTCCTTGGTCTCCAACAACACCCGCTCTCGGATAATCTCGGCTACCATGAACCGCGCAGGTTGGTCGGTGATTTGATCCTCGGAAAAATACGGCGGCCCTTCGGGAAGGATCTTGACGATCGCATCGAGCAGCGTGTCCAGCCCTTCTTTCTTTAACCCGGAAAGTGGGATGACTTCGCGGAAGTCGTGCATGCGGTGATAGTCCTCGATCATCGGTAGCAGCTTCTTCTTGTCGCGCACCAGATCGATCTTATTCAGGAGAAGAAAGACCGGAGTTCCCGTCCGCTGCGCCAACTGCAAGGCAAAGTTGTCTTCCGGACTCAACTTCCGCGTGACATCGATAAGCATGAGGATCAGGTCGCAACCTTCGAGCGCCTCGTGCACTTCGACCATCATCTTGCGTCCGAGTGAACTATCGGGCTTGTGCACGCCGGGCGTGTCGACCAGGATGACTTGTGCGCCCGACCGCTTCCCATGCTTGGGAATGTTGAGGATTCCCTGAATGCGGTTGCGCGTGGTCTGTGGCTTCGGACTGATGATGGCCAGCCGTTCGCCAGCCAGCGCATTGAGCAGGGTGGATTTGCCGGCATTGGGCCGGCCGAGGATGCACACGAATCCTGAACGAAAGGGCATAAGAGGGGAAGATCATTTCACCACAGAGTCACAGAGACACAGAGGAAACCAAAACTAACCCGTGGAAGCGACGTTCGCCCGCGCCCTTTAGCCCGGTGGGTTCTTGCCCAAAGGTTTTCTCTGTGCCTCTGTGCCTCTGTGGTCAGAAAGCCTTTTGCAGTCTAACAGCACCGGCAACAAAAGAATTGCGGCGCTAGATCAGCTTCATCTGTCGGGGTTCGACGGCGTTGATGCGCACGCGTTCCACGCGACGGTCCGTGGAATCCAGCACTTCAAAGCGCAAGCCGTCTTCTTCGATCACTTCGCCGCGCTGCGGGATGCGGCCTGCCAATTCGGTTACCAGGCCTGCAACCGTAGTCGCTTCTTTCCCTTCCAGGCGGATTCCAAACAATTCGTCGAGATGGTCCACGTCCATGTTGCCGGGCACGATGTAGGAGTGATCGTTCTCCTTCACGACCTGCGACTTCTCGTGCTCATCTCGAATTTCGCCGACGATCTCCTCCACGAGGTCTTCGATGGTCAGCAAGCCGGCCACGCCGCCGTACTCATCCACCACGATCGCCATGCGGATATTATTTCTGCGCATTTCCCGCAGCAGATCGCTGCCCAGCTTGCTTTCCGGAACGAAATACACATCCTTGCGCATCAGCGACTCTACGGTACGAGCCTTGGCCTCCGTGTCGGGCACTTGTAGAACATCCTGTGCATAGACGATGCCCACAATATTGTGGATGGAGTCGCGATACACGGGCACACGCGAGAATGGCTTGGTGCGCAAGAGCTCGATAAATTCTTCGACCGTGGTGTTCACGGGAACGGCCACCATTTCGGGGCGCGGCTTCATCGCCTCGCGCACGGTCTTACCACTGAACTCAACCACCGACTGGATCAGATCGCGGTCACTCGCCTGGATAATGCCTTCCTCTTGCCCGGCTTCGATGAGCGCGTCGACCGCCTCCGCTGGAGTTTCCGCCTTCTCCTCGGATTGTCGCTTGGTTAGCGATGTCACCGATTGCAGGAATCCCAGGATGAGCGTGATGGGCAACACCATGTAGATCAAAATCCGCAGCGGCCATACCCAGCGCACCAGCCACGCTCCGTTGGTACGCGAGAAAAACACAAACGGCAGGAACTGGTTGAAGACCACCACAATCAACACCAGGCTGAGCGTCGCTTGCAGAATCTCCTGGACGCTCCACGCCTGGTCGCTGAAAACCGTGAAGCCGATCGACATCGCGATGGCAGCCATGAAGACCTGTACCAGGATCGCCATCGCCAACGACGCGCGGTACCGGCTGGCGCGAAGTTTCGGCTCGACCAATTTTTCGAACGAATCAATGTTGTCCTGAAATTCGCGCGACAGGAATTTGCCGATCTCGGTGTAAAGACGGTCAACATACGAGACCAGCGTGAGCAAACCGACCAGCAGGATGAGCGCGACAGCGACAGCGTAGTTCATCGCGCCCGTCTCCGAGCCCGCTTTGGCGCGCTTGGTTTTTCAGCCCGCTCGATCAACGCCACCGGCAGCCCGAGTTGCTCCCGCAGCCGAGTTTCTCGCCTCGCCATCCTCCCGTTGTCGGATTCGTGATCGTAGCCCGCCAGGTGCAGCAACCCGTGTAGAACGAGGACTTTCACTTCCTCAGCGGGCGGATGGCCCAGACGGCGCGCGTTTTGTCCGGCAATCTCAGCCGAGATAGCGACATCGCCCGCAAAGCGGCCACCCGATATCATTTCGGCGGGAAATGACAACACGTCGGTAGGCTTGTCCTTGCCGCGAAAGCGGTGATTGAGCCGGCGAAGTTCCGTACTGCTGGTCACAAGAATGGTCACGGCGCCGCGCACCCCGGCCGCACGCTTCGCACGCGCGACGAAGCGGTCGAGCGACTTCTCGTTCAGTCCCGCGACCCGTTTTTGCAGTATGACCATCCCTCTCCTGAAAGATTTGTGCCGCTCGTTGACTTCGCTCTGCAAATAAAACAGGAGGGCAAGCGAATGCCCTCCTACTCTTTGGATCCGATTACTCTGCGCGCGAATTCCGCTCAACCAACCCGGAGCTTTCGTAGTCGGGGTTGTCCATGGGTGCAAGCTTCGCTTCTGGAGGTCGCCCTTCCGCAGCCTTCGCTTCGAGTGACAACGACATCTGCTGCTCCGCCACCCTGGCTTTGTGCTCGTCGTAGGCGCGGATGATGCGCTGCACCAGATGGTGCCGCACCACGTCCGATTCGTCGAAGTAGACGAACGCGAGGCCCTCCACGGGCTTCAGAATATCGATCGCTTCCACCAGCCCGCTTCGGCGCGCATTCGGCAAATCGATCTGCGTGATGTCACCCGTGATCACGGCCTTCGAATTGAAGCCGAGCCGCGTGACGAACATCTTCATCTGCTCGGAAGTCGTGTTTTGCGCCTCGTCCATGATGACGAACGAGTCGTTTAGCGTACGTCCGCGCATGAAGGCGATAGGCGCAATCTCGATCACATTCTTCTCGAGGTAGCGATCCACTTTCTCGGGGTCGAGCATGTCGTAGAGCGCGTCGTACAACGGACGAAGGTAGGGATCGATCTTGTCCTGCAATGTGCCTGGCAGAAATCCCAATCGCTCGCCGGCTTCCACGGCAGGCCGCGCCAGGATGATGCGATTCACGCGCTTGGCGAGCAGGGCCGAGATCGCCATCGCCACGGCGAGATAGGTCTTGCCGGTTCCGGCCGGACCGACGCCGAATACCATGTCGTGCTTCTCGATGGCTTCGATGTAGCGGCGCTGGTTCGAACTCTTGGGCTGCACGGTACGGCGCCCGAACGAGCGCTGCTTGCCCGCCTCGGCCAGTGCGCGCAACGTCACTTTGGGATCGGTGGTCACAACGCGCAACATGCTGTTCAAATCGCCGTTGTTGAAACTGAAGCCGGAGCGCTGCAGGTGGTCGTAGTCTGCAAAGACCTGCTCGGCGCGGGCCACATCCCGCGGCGCTCCCTCGACTTCGACTCCATTCGATCGCAGGTCAATCGCGACGTTCAGCCCATCTTCAAGCAGATGCAGGTTCTCGTCGCGCGTGCCAAACAGGGTCTCGATGTTCGAGCTGACTTCGATGCTCTTCTTCATTCAGACGTCGGTTATTCCTCTCTTGGGGGCCCGTAACGAAGCAGGCACATCGGCCTGCACGGCAGCCATCAATTGCCGTCCTAACTCACAGAAAACATACCTGTACTCGGACCGGATATTCCGGAACCTGTCCCGCTTTTGAGCAAAAGCTTATCTTGCGTGAGGGTGGAAACCAGCCGGAATGCGAGCCTCAAGGCGCAGGCAACTACCATTGCTTTCAAGCCTACCCCGGGTGTGGGTGGGAGTCAATGGGAGGACAATTGTGGGCAATCCGACGGTCAAGAAGAGCTTTTAACCGCAAAGGACGCAAAGGTCATGCAAAGCGCGCGAAGAAAACTATGGTTCTTCTTTGCGGACTTGGCGGTATTTCTCAGCGAACTTTGCGGTTAAGAGCTTTCTTACTTGCCGTGCGAAATGGCCCGCTGAAAATCATCGGCTGTAGTGCGGTAGCAATGCAGCTTCGTGTTCTTGTCGCCGACCTCGGCTGCCAGCCGATTTGCATCTGCCTGGGCATCGGCATCGGGGGTTCCCCCGCCCTCCGGCATCATCATCTGCATAAGCGACTCGTCACACCGCGGATCGGCTACCGCGCGCAGCTTGTAAATCCTGGTCGTGCTCCAGTCATACTCCGAAAGCCGCTTCTGATATGGCAGGGACTCATACACAAGCTTGATGATTTCCTTTTGGCCTTGTTTGATGGTCCGCTCTGCCAATACCACCTCATACTTCGAAAAGAAAGAGCTGTTGGTCGATCCACCGGGCACGGCAATCAGTCGCATCGAGACATCTTCCGAAGGCCCGGTCGGAATTTCATTCATCGATGGCGCATTCTGCGCGCTCTCCGGAACATCAGGCAACGGATCCATCTGTTCCAGCGGCCCGGTCGACATGGATCCCGCTCCGATGGCCGTCCCACCATTCACGGCGTCGCCAGTACCTGCTCCTCCGCCGGCACCACCGTTTCCGCCGCGACCGCCATTGCCGCCTCCACCGCCCGCAGACGGAGGTCCCACAACATTTCCACCACCGCCGCCAAGAGAGCCCAGCCGACTCCCCCCACCGCTTCCGGTTCCCGCTCCCGCTACCGATGGAGGTGGCGGCACGACCGCACCCCCTCCCCCGCCGAGCGATCCCAAGCGGTTCCCCGCACCACTCGCGGCGTTGCCCGTTCCTCCGCCTCCGCCCGCAAGGGTTGGCGGCGGAGGCACAACCTCAACCCCGCCGCTCGACAACGATCCGCCGCCGCGTGCTCCAGTTCCTCGTCCCGATCCCGAACCCGACAACGATGGCGGCGGGGGCACAACCGCGACGCCAGTGCCGGACAATCCATTTCCAAATCCGCTTCGCGCACCCGATCCGCCGCCCGCGCCCTGCACCGACGGTGGCGGTGGCACCACTTCGTTTCCGCCGGAACCTAGCGACGTGACGCGGCCTCGACCATAGCCACCACCCTGCGTCGAAGGTGGTGGCGGCACAACTTCCGATCCGCCTCCCGCCAATGAACCCACGCGAGCCGCTCCGCCTCCTGCACCGCCGCCTTCTCCCTGCAAGCGCGGCGGGGGCGGAACGATTTTGGGCGGACTGCTCGAGAACCACGAACTCAGCGTCGCAATCAATCCACCGCCAGTTCCGCTCTGCACCGACGGCGGTGGAGGCACCACCGCCGTGCCCACTCCGTTGGTCGAAGCCCCACGCCCATTGCCGCCGCTAAGCCCTGCACCCTGCATCGAGGGAGGAGGTGGCACAACAGCAACTCCGGGGCCTGAGATGGCGCCCGCCTTGCCAGAATGTTCAATCGACGGAGGCGGAGGCACGACCGCGCCACCCGGAGTCAGCCCGCGTGGTCCAGCACCCCGCAATCCTTGCGACGCCAATGATGGCGGTGGAGCGACCACGGAAGCACTCCCCGCCCCTAGACTTCCCGGTGTTCGAGAGGCTCCCGCGAGCGACGGCGGCGGCGCAACTACATTGGCCGATCCCGGACTGCGTAGCGTGTGGTCGCTCGCCACTCCGCGCGCATCGACAGGCGGCGCCACGATGCCGGCCTGCAGCGATCCCACCAGTCCCTTGGTGCGTCCGGTCACGTCGGGAGGAGGCGCCACAGCAGAGTTCAGTCCATTCAACGGCGCATTGTTGCGAGCTGTGGCCGAGAGCGGAACCGACGGCATGGTGGGATCGGCTGCCAGGTTCGGAGCGCGTGGACCTTCTGCCAACTTCAGATCCGGAGGCACAACCAACTTCGGCGTCCCACGATTTTCGGCTGCCACCGGCATGGCTTTCGCGCGCGCGGCCGAAGCTGTGCTTGTTCCCTTCGCATGATTTTGCGGGTGAGCCGGAGCCTTGCGCGGTGGTGTGTAGGCCTTCGACGCCGAGTAGTAAATGGATTCCGATGTCCGGAATGCCTGGTTCACGCGCGGCTTAGGGCGTGATGCCCAACCCTGGGTCAGCGCCCAGGCGGCAATCAGGACCACCATATGCCACAACATCGACTCCTGAAACGACTTCCAGGGCAGTTCGGTCGGCACGAAAACATCGGCCCAGAAGGTACCGGGCGGCGACGTGGTCTTGACGGGCGGAGGCGTCCGGCGCGAAAAGGCGTCGGCCAGATTGCTCAAAAAAGCTTCATGTCGTGGTTCAAGTTCCATCAGCAACCGCAGGCGAGGCTCGGCCTTGGCAATAACACGAGGTTCCGTACTTAAGAGGCCCAAGCCTTTTTCCATGGATCCACGCGGCGGGGGAAGATTTCAGTAATTATAGGCCAGTTGATCGCCAAGTTACGCCCCCGGAGTCGAAATCGTAAGGGCACTTTCGGGGGACGGACCATCGACCATATCGGTTGTCCCTGCTATGGAAAGTCTTCGTAATGTTTCCAGTCCGGATCAGGGCTTACCTCGCACTCCACCTCAAACTGATGATGCAGATATCTGTATTTCTCGGCCCTTTTCAAAAACTCCTGCGCGTTGCGAGTATAAAAAAGAATGTCCTTCACACCGTCTTTCATGGCGGTTGCAACGTTGAATGGCCAAGCCATCGGCTTCCAATTCCACAAAAGCACTCTCTTCCAGTTTCGCTAAAAGATCGCTGTCTTCAGCTGACGGCAATCCGCTTTCGTCCTTAGGTTCAAAATGAAAAGTCACGTACGCGACGAAGGAATGAGCACCTCGCGGCTTCAGGGCAGGAGCCAAATTCTTGCGAAAGAACCCACGCTTCGGTGAGTTTTTTGGCAGATATTCCTTGAGACTCCATTGATCCTCTGCCATTGAGATTCAGTCTCCAAAACGCGAGATTGACCGCGCACTCAGGCCCGCTCGGCGCGCACTTCTGGCGTCGATGCCGGCACCGCGCGCTGACCTGCCCACTGTCGCAACGCCTCAATCTCTTCAGCCCTCGTTGTCGAAAGCGGGACCGTGCTCTGAATCGCCTCGAGCAGGTATTGGTCGGTAAGTTGTTGCTTCTGTGAGTAAGCCGCATAGAGCGCGGTCTGCACCACTGACTCGATCTCAGCTCCGGAATACCCGCGCGCCGCCGCCGCAACGCGATCGAGGGCAAAGTCGTTCGGATTCCGTTTTCTCTTGGTCAACTGGATCGCAAGAATCTGCTTGCGCTCGGCCTGGGTCGGCAGATCCACGAAGAACAACTCGTCGAACCGGCCTTTACGGATCAACTCGGGCGGCAGCACGCTGACGTTGTTGCACGTCGCCGCCACGAATACCGGAGCCTTGCGATCCTGCATCCACGACAAGAACGATGCCAGGAGCCGCGATGAAACGCCCGCATCGGCCGAGGCAGAATCCGGCCCACTACCCGCAAACACTTTTTCCAGTTCATCGATCCACAAGACGCAGGGCGCGAGCCCTTCCGCCACCTGAAACACTTTCAGAATGCGCTTCTCGGTTTCGCCGATGTATTTGTCGTAAATCGCCGCCGTATCGAACTTTACCAGCGGCAGTTTCCATTCGCCCGCGATCGCCCGCGCACACATGCTCTTGCCGCAGCCCTGCACGCCCAGTATGATCACGCCCCGCGGCGGATCGAGCCCGAACGCGCGCGCCGATTCTTCCCACGAACCGCGCCGCTGCGCAAGAAACTTCTTCAAATTGTCGAGCCCGCCGACCTGCGACAGCGTGTCAGATACTTCGACAAACTCGAGCATCTCCGAACGACGCAGCAGCGACTTCTTTGCTTCGAGCACATCCGTCACTGTCTCGGGACACAACGCGTACCGCGCCACCAGCGCTTGCGAGATGGCGCGCTCGGCTTCTTCCTCGGTCAGGCCGCGCAGATTGTCGGCCATCACGTCGATCCCGGCCGGCTCGAGCCTTCTCTGCAGCGTGTGCGTCTTCGCCACCCGCACCAACACTTCATCAATGATCTGCCGCAGTCGAAGGCGGTCCGGCAGCGGAAGTTCCAGATACTCCACCAGGCTGGCCAGCTCGGGAGGAATCGAAATCTTGGGAGCTGTCAGGATCACGGTGCGCCGGTTCGTCGCAAACTTCTGTCCCACGTCGCGCAGTCGCCGCACGACCACGGGATCCTCCATGTGACGGTGCAGGTCTTTCAGAATGAAGGCCGCCTCGATCGTGATGCCTTCGAGGTTCGCCAGCATCTTCGCCGGCTCACGGCTGTCATAAAGGGCCTTGGCGTTCTCGGCGAATTCGTTGACTTCCCCGGCGCGATACCCCCCGGCGGGAAACGCTCCGGCGTCAACAACCGGTGCCATCGGATTTCCGCCCGAACGCGCCAGGCCGGTGGCGATCGTCCACTCAAACGCGGCGAGGTTCAGCGACGAGCAGGCCAAGCGCACCATGCGCACGGCCCGCGATTCCTCCACCGTCTCCAGCACGACGATTGGTGTGGAGGAGTCGATGAGAACCTTTAGCCGGTCCAGCACTTTGTCCATATCCGTTTGACCAGTCAGCACTTACTCTCGTACAATAATGCATTCGGTACCCACCGGAATATTCCTCTAGTAGAAACGAAGGTAACCAGACAGCACATGGCGAATCACTTATCGGCGCTGAAGCGCGCCCGTCAGACCACGAAACGCACTGCCACCAACCGCAACAACACGTCGCAACTGCGCGGATCGCTGCGCGAACTGCGCGAAGTCATGACCAAAGGCGACAAGGCAGCCGCTGAGAAGACGTATCGCGACACCGTGTCGGCCCTCGACAAGGCCATCCAGAAGGGCGTGATCCACAAGAACACCGCCGCCCGTTACAAGTCCCGCCTGTCGAAGCGCGTGCGGGCAGTCGGCGCGAAATAGTTTTCAGGAGTATTCCGGAGTTTGAGAGACGGCAAACCTTTCGGGGTTTGCCGTTTTGCTTTTGGGAAAAGCTCTTTTTTCACCACAGAGTCACAGAGACACAGAGAAAATCTTGGGCGAACTGCAAAATCCCAAGGCATTGTGCCCTGAGGTTACGCACCGACCGGCGATCGTTCAGCTCAGGGACATCTGGCAGGTCGGGAGTCCAACACCAAATTCCGCACCTTAGCTCTTTCCTGATGTTTTGCTTTAGGTTTTCTCTGTGCCTCTGTGACTCTGTGGTGAGACCGCCTTTATGGCTGCGGCTTGTCACTCAACTTCTTGCACGGATAATCCCCGTTCCACAGCAACGCTTCGATCTTACCGCCCTTGTCGCGCCGGAATACGACTTTCACGTACAGCTGCCGGTAGAAGAATGCGTCCTTGCCCGTCGGTTCGAGCGGCAGGTAGTCTCCGCCAGTCCCGCGCAGATACAGCTTTGAGTCTTCCACGCGAACATCAAGCAGGAACTTCGGATTCACCTCGTAGGTTCCGGCAAACTCTTCCGGATGGGCAGGGCCGGCCGCCTTCGTTCGGGGCTGCGGCAGCGCCGGTTCTTCTCCCAGCGCGATCGCCGCCAGATCATCGGCCATTGTGTTGACTGCCGCATCTTCCAGGTTCCCTAGCACGATCACGATCGAGCGATCGTCCGGAAATACCGCGATGTGTGACGAGAAGCCGGGGTCTCGCCCGCTCTGCTCGATGAACTTGTGCTTTGTCCTGGTCTCGCGCGCGCCCCAACCATAGGCTCGCGACGCATCGTGGGCGTTGAAGAACTTGTTGGCTTCGACGGCGCGGCACCACTCGTACAGGTCGGCTGTCGTCGAGTACAACGACCCCGAACCGGTCAGAATCGTCTTGTCATAGGCAGGTGCATTGCGCAGGCCGTGTTCGTCAAACGCCGGCTGATATCCGGTCGCCCGGTTCGCAATAATTGCGTCATCGCGAAACGCGCCGGTGTCCTTCATGCTGGCCGGCTTCAAAATTTCCTCGGCCAGAAATTGCTCGTACGGCTTCCCCGAGACCTGCTCGATGATGTACGCCAGAAACGCGTAGCCCGTGTTGCTGTAACTGCTCTTGCTGCCCGGGAAGAAATCGAGCGGCTTGGTTTTCACCCACGCCACCAGGTCAGGCAGCGTGACCCTCTGATACTTGCGCAGCGGATACTCCGGTAGCGAATAGAAATCGGGCAATCCCGAAGTGTGGGAGAGCATCTGCTCGATGGTGATGCGCTCGCCATTCAGAAAATCTGGGATGTACTTGCTCAGTGGATCGTTGAGCTTGAGTTTGCCCGCCCGCTCAAGTTGCAGGATCGCGGCGGCCGTGAACGTCTTGGTCACAGAGGCGACATGGAACTTGGTCTTCTCGGAATTCGGGATGCCCCATTCGTGATTGGCCATCCCGTAAGACTTTTGAAAAAGAAGACGTCCATCGCGCGCGATCAACACCGACCCGCTGAAGTCACTGTTGTGGACGTAAGCCTGAATCTGACGGTCGTAGCGTGCACCGCTTTGCGCGGCGAGAGTGGAACTGAGAAGAAGGGAGAGGGCGGCCATCCGCGCGGTCCTCAACACAAGCTGTGAAAGCTGGCCGCGCCTCAAATGTGCACTCCGAAGTGTTCAACCAGCGCCGCCCTCCACTCGTCCTCATTCTTGAGCAGGCGCTCTTCGCGTTTTCCGTGCACGGTCCGAATCAGGCGCAGATCGGAAAGCGTGATTCTTCCTTCCTGCGTGGGCAGCGTACAGATGCGCTGCTGCACGAAGTGGGAGTCGGGTGAAGTCTGCTGCCACTGACAACGCGGCTCGAAATCCTCGAGGGCGTGTGGCTTGAGCGTGAACTGGTACAGCGCCTTCCACGTCTGGTCCACGAGTTGGCGCTGCACAATCATCACGTTCCCTACCGGAACGATACGAAACGGACCGCCCGGTTGTTCCTGCTCGCTCTCGGTTTTTAGACGCAGCGGCTCGAGAAAAGAATCGCCAAACCCCACGTCGGCCAGCCATGGTTCCTCGACATCCACCAGCAACGCCATGTGGTCAAAGTCAGGCGATGCGCTGCCATTCTCGCGAGCCACCCGCGCCGAAAGCAATCTGACCCGGAATCCAAGTTCTCGCAGTAGAGCCGTGAACGCACCATTGAGTTCGTAGCAAAAGCCACCACGCCCCGAATCAACAATCTTGCGGACGAAGCGTTCTTCATCGCAGCAGATTTGGCGTCCGAGCGATATATCCAGATTTTCGAAAGGGACGGCGTAGAGGTGTGCGAGGTGCAGGCCCCGGAGCGTTTCAGCGTCAGGCCGCGCCGAACCAGTGAAACCGATGCGCGCTAGATAAGCCGCGGTATCCATTGCTTCTATTCGATGCAGCATTTCTGCCAGGGACTAAAACCTTCTCACCACAGAGACACAGGGTCACAGAGAAAGGCAGATTCTGTCTTACAGTTCCTCTGTGTCTCTGTGACTCCGTGGTGAAAAATCTTGGATTTAACGACTGGCGAAGGATTGAAGACCAACGATTGTCGTAAGCTGACGACAAGGGGACCAACGACTAGATCTGAAATTCGTGCTGCGACCACTCCGGCTCCGGCCGCGCCTCACTCGTTAGGTCTAAAACCAACTTCTCCAGCACCAGCCGTTTCGTCGGAGGATTCGACCGCAGCGCCAGATCGGCTTTTCCAACCAGGCGGATCGCACTGGTCAGTTCACGCTTTGATTTGTAGCGCCGCGCTTGACGGATTATGTCCTCGGCCGCGAATGGTGGAACGCGGAAGCCTTGCCACAGCGCCGCCCACAGCGCTCGCTGGTCGCGCACGTTGCGTTCGAGAATCACCAACATCTGCCGAAACGTCTTCGCCAGCATGTAGAGATGGCCAATCGCAGCCTCGTCTCCGTCGCTCGTGGAGAGCATTGCATCCAGCACTTCGAGGGCCCGCACCCGGTCTTTGGAGGAGATCGCATCTGTCAATTCGTAGAGAGACCTCTGCTTGGCGGCCAGCACCATGGTCTCCACGTCGCCCAGCGTGATCCGCTTCTTCTCGCCTACATACAGAATCAGCTTCTCCAGTTCATTGGAGATCATCATCATGTCGCCACCCAGCGCGTCGACCAGTTCGCGCGCGCCGTCGGCTTCGACTTTAACCTCGCGCTGCGCGCAGTATTCTGAGATCCAGCGCACGGCTTCGCTTTCTTCCACGCGCGCCAGTTCGACAATGCCGCAGAACGAGCCGAGCGTTTCGCGAATGCGCTCGTAGCGTTCCTTGTCGGTCATGTCGATGCGGCGCACGTCGGCGGGAATGCTGATGTGGTCAGCTACAAAAATCAGCAAGGCATCCGGGTTGGGATTTTTGCAGTACTCTTCGATCGCCGCGATCTTCTCTTCATTCGAGCCGCGGCCGAACAGCGTCTTCACCCCACGCACGAAGAACACCTGGAACGGGGCCATCAGCGAGGGAGTGCGGGCTCGATCCAGCACTTCGGTCAGGTCTGTATCTGCTAGATCGAAATCGAACAGGCTAAAGTCGCGCAGGTCGCCCGGCACCAGGTGTTCGAGAATGGCCTCGCGAAAGCGCTTGCGAAAGAAGACTTCATCGCCAACGAACACGTAAGCCGGGCGCAGCTTTTTCGCCGAGACTTCAGACACAAAGCGCTCGGCCTGCGCGAAGGCTTTCATCAGAAACCCTCCAGCACGCTGCTCACCAGCGTGTGCGCGAAGTCGCGCGAGAGGCGTCCCATGGCAGGCGAGTCTTCTTCAAAGAAGCTGCTCGGTTCCTGCGAGACCTGGTACTGCTCGCGAAATACGTACGACGGATTCTGGAACAGAACTTTGCCCTGCCGGTCCGTAAGCGACACGCGCATGCTCACCACGACCAGAATACTTTCCGCGCGCCCCGTCTTCGAATCGTAGGTCAACGGAGATGCCGTGGTAGTCAACACCGTTCCGCGCAAGGTCGCATCCGCCACATCGTTGGCCTGGTTGAGAATCTGGTAGCGCGTGCGCGTTGTGAATTCATGTACCACGGCCGAGGTCAGCGTCTGCTCGATGCGGTAAGTCTGCGAAAGATTGACGAACGCGGGAATGGCGAGTGTCTTAACGTTCTCAGGAAGCGTAACCACGTGGCCGGCCGTGTGATATCCGCAGCCCAGGCTCGCCAGCGCCATCGTCAAGCACAAAAAGACTCCCGCATCGCGGCGTCCGAAACGCCGGTTGCGGGAGCGTGCTTCCTGAGCACTCACTGAATTTGGCCTCGCGGTCGGGTCGGGGTCATGGTCTCGGCACATTCGACGGCCGTGACGGCGGCGATACGCAGGTTGTCGGCCGCGGCCCAAATCCAGACTCCATTCGGATTGTTCTCGTCACGCGCCAAGGAAACCAGAATATCTCCTTGTCCGGCGGCATTGACGTTACTTGGTGAATCCTCCGCCTGCCGTGCCAGCGTGACGTGCTCTCCAGCGAGTGCTTGCGACAAATCGCCCAGCGCGACCGGCGCTTCCATCTCCAGATAAATCGAGAACGCGTGCCCGTGGAAAATCGGCGCCTGCAGCAGTTGGACTGACGGCTTCAGCGCACTCGCCCCGGCGATCCGATCGTAGTGTTTCAGAATCCGGTGCTTCACCGATTGCAGCGTAGGCGACGCATTCGGCCCGTAATTCTCCACCATGTTGAAGGCGACCTGCGTGTCGAAAACATTCTTCGGCAGTTCCTGGAACGAGAGCAGGTTTACGGTCTGCTCGTGCAGTTCGTCCATACCCTTCTGCCCGTGTTCCGAAGCCGGCTCAAGGATGGTTGCGATCGCGTGCCGCACTTTTGCTGCCTTGGCTGCCCGCGCCACCAATAGCGCCAGACCTACCGCTGCCGGATGCGCAACGATGCACGGTCCCGGCTGCAGTTCAAAAGCGGGCGTCTGCCCGAGTTCCTTCTCCATCCAAGGCGAGCGGATCGCCGATGTCGGCTCGTCCTCAAGCGCGTACGAGAGATCGACAATCGCGCTGCCCGCATCGCGCGCCACTTTCCAACTCTTGCGCGTCGACGCCTGATCGGAAGCGAAGAAAGTAAAGTCCAAATGATCAAATTGCTCGTTGCGCACGCGCTGGATGAACGTCACTTCGTCGCCCATGGTTTCCAGCTGGCCCAGCGACTCGTCGTCGTCGAGCAACTTGATGTCGACCGCAGGGAAGTTGCGATCGTTCAGAACCTCGGCTACTTCTTTGCCACGCAGCGACGCCGCGCCCACGATGGCCACACGATAGGGCTTGGCGCGCATGGGATCGGCGGTGGGAACGGACGCGGGTTTCAGCGGAGAGCTCATGAGGGCTGTGAAGCCTCCTTGTAGGCGGGTGGAGCGGGAGGCGACGGCTTGCGCCTGATGATCCACTGCAAACGCCACAACACTCCCGAGAACATGTAGATGAGCGCAATGGCGAAAAGGACCCAGCGCGAGTAGAACCAGATCAGTGCAAACAGCGCACTGATGAGCACAATCAGGCGAAACGGCTGGCGTGTGTTGAAGTGAATGTCTTTGAAGCTGTAAAAGCGCCAGGTGCTGACCATGAGATATCCAACCGTCGGCACCAGGCATAGCCACACCACCGAAGGTGTAGAAGATGTCAGGGGCTCGCCCAGCGCGCGATGCACAATGGCCGCAATCACACCGGCGCCCGCCGGGATCGGCATACCTACGAAATACTTCTTGTCGGGTTTTCCGGGATTCGAGGGCTGCGGATTCACCGCAATGTTGAATCTCGCCAGGCGGCTGGCGCCGGCAACCAGAAACAAGAAGCTCGCGACCGCACCCAGTTGTCCCATCCGCAGGCGAATCTCCGGATCGATGGGCGGCAGCAAGTGGAATCCCCACATGTAGGCCAGCAAAGCGGGAGCTACGCCGAAGGTGATCACATCCGCAAGCGAATCGAGTTCGCGCCCGAAATCGCTGCTGGTATTGGTCAGGCGCGCGATGCGCCCGTCGAGTCCGTCAAACAGAACCGCAAACCCGATCGCCTTCGCCGCAAAGTCAAAATGCCACGGCTCAGCGACAGTCCCGTGCATCACCTGCAAGATCGCGTAGAAGCCCGCCGCCAAATTTCCGGTCGTGAACAGCGACGGCAAAATGTACATGCCCTTGCGTTGCCGCCGCACGGGACGATCACTCTTCCGGCGCTTCGGAATCTCCACAAGCGCGGGCTCCGGCATGCCGTCCATCTAGTTTGTCCCCGCAACAATTGGCTGCATCTTCGAAGGCGCGGTATCTTGCGCCACCGGAGCGTAGGCCAGAACGCTGGACGCTCCTTTAACGTGATCGCCCACTTGGACCGCGAGCTTCACTTCGGGGCGCATCAGCACGTCGACGCGCGAACCGAACTTGATCAAGCCCACACGCTCGCCCCGTGCCACGGTATCGCCGACTTTCTTGTTGAAGACGATGCGCCGCGCAATCAGTCCGGCAATTTGCTTGAACACGACCGTCTGGCCGTCGCCTTTCACAGTGACGACGTTCTGCTCATTCTCATCCGCCGAGTTCTCGGCCATCGCGTTCAGAAACTTGCCCTTCTGGTAGCGGACATTGCGAATCACCCCGCCGATCGGCGACCGGTTCACGTGGACGTTGAACACGTTCAGAAAAATGCTGATGCGCAACCGTTCCACTCCGTCCGCCAACACCACCGAGACGTCGGTCACCTTGCCGTCACCGGGAGAAACGATCGCGCCGGGAGCGTCAGGCACCGCGCGCTCGGGATCGCGAAAGAACCACAGGCAAAATGCGGCCAACAGCCAGGCGGGCAACGCCCAGAACGGGTTGGCCAGCCGCGCAATCAGCACACCGGCCAGCAACAAGGGGATGGCGTATAGATAGCCGTCACGAACCATGAGTTTTAGAATTATAGAGCAGCGAGACGGTTGGGCTTTAACTTAACTGCAATAAAAAAAGGCGCTTACAAGCGCCGGGTTCGAGAGACATATCACCCTCAACGGCTACGCCGTCTCTCGTTGGTGGTGGATTAAGCTACCTGGTTCTGAACTGATTGGCGAAAATGCCGCTCGATGGACTCCATCTGGTCCTTCAGGCGCAGTTTCAGCTTCTTCAGACGAACCTCTTCCAACTTCTCGTCTTCGGTTAGATATCTTTTTTCGGTGAGTGAATCGAGGCGTTGCGCGTACGTCATGTGCTCGGTCGCCAGCCGACGAAACTCATCGTGGCTGGCCAGGAGCTGGTCTCTCGGAGTCATCCTGCAGACCTCCCTAGCCGAATTGAGAATTAAAAATTAACACAGTGTGAATTTGGCAGCAATCCAATTTTCATAGGAGGCATGTGGAAAGTCACAGAGATATGTGACCGAAGTTGCACCATTTACGCGGCAATCTAGGCTAAGTCACTGGGCGGTTTACGTAAGGGATAAGCGGTACACGATGGCATCTTCTTGCGGCTGAGCGTAGTAGCCCGAACGCCGGCCGCTCTCCTCGAATGCCCACTTCTCGTAAAGCAACCGCGCCGCATGATTCGATTCCCGCACCTCAAGAAACACACTAGTTCCTCCTTGGGATCGGACGTGCTTGAGAAATTCTCCCAACAGTCGGGTGCCGAGCCCGCGTCGCCGCGCGGCCCCAGCAATCGCAATGTTTTCGATCTCCCACTCCTGCGCGATTTCATGCGCGACCAGAAATCCCTGCAGCGCAGCTTGGTCTTCAATCACAAGGCCCAACCGTCGTGGAGCATCCTCCCCAAACACGCGATCGTACTGCGCGCGCGACCAGTGCGCCGCCGTGGCCGAGTGGTTGACCAGCCGCATCATTGCGTTAATATCAGCGGGAGTGGCGGGGCGGATGGGCATGGCGACAGGTCTTGGGTCTTGGGTCTTGGGTCTCAGTTCTCAGAAACGCTAAGGGGGCCAGCCTTGCGAGACCACAAGAGTCTGCGCGAATTCACGCGTCTAGTATTTCTCGCTCGCAGCTCATAGCTCATAGCTCGTAGCTCGCAGCTCCTTCACTTCTTTGCGAAAATCTCCGCATCTGAGCGGCGGATGTAGTTAGCGTCCAGATCTTCTGGAGAAATCGTTTCACGCCGCATGATCTTTTCAAACCCGATGCGAGCGATCGCCGTGCTGTTGGGCGGCGCGACTTCTTCCACCGACAGCCCTGCACTGTTCGCCGCCTCTACGAGAACGCGCTCCGGCGTCACGACCTTCGTCTCTCTCGCGGTGCTCAAGAATTCTTCGCGCGAGACCAAGCGCTCTACGGTGAGCGACGCTCGCTCGCTCAAGTCGTACTCTCCGAGATAAACGTCGCTGCGTCCCGCGTCCAATGCGGAAATGACTTTGCCCTGATGCTTGCCCGAACGCGCCACAACTTCCAACCTTGAAACGGCCACGACCGGCTTGGCTAGAATTTCAGCCAGCCCCTTCACGGCTGCCAACCCGACCCGCAAACCAGTAAACGATCCCGGCCCCGACGCCACCGCGAACCCATCGATGTGCTTTTTTGTAAGCCCGTGCTTTTGGAGCAAGGCTGCAATCTGAGGTACAAGCTGCGCCGAGAAAGTGCCCCCTTCCAGCGGGACAAGATCAAGAACTTCCACTGAAGGCAAAGCAGCACCAGCCGCGTTAGCATCCCCTGCTTTGCGAGCCAATGCGATGCTGCCATCTCTTCCGGAAGTATCAATTGCGAGGAGAATCATGAATCAGTCGCTAGTCATCAGTCTTTAGCCGAAAATGCCGGTGACCACCTGCGCGCATTTCTATGTCAGACTGCGCAACGACGCGCACCTACAAATTTATCTAAACTTGGGGCAAGCCACTCAAGAGGGGTCAGGTTGATCACAACAGGCCAGTCATCCGCCCACCGGACTGCCTTTAGCTGGCGACTGAAGACTACCGACTACATCCTCCACCAACTCCAGCAGCACTCCCCCAGCGCTCGACGGATGCACAAACACATAGCGATGCCCGCCGGCCCCGACCTTGATCTCCTCCGAGACCAGGCGCACGCCGTCCCGCTTCAGTTTTTCCACGGCCGCCCCCAGATCGGGCACGCGCATGCAGACGTGGTGCAGTCCCTCGCCGCGCTTTGCTATGAACCTAGCGATGGCCGAATCCTCCGACGTCGCCTCCAGCAATTCCAGCCGGCTTTCGCCCACGGGCACCATCACCAGCCGCACTTTTTCTCGCTCGACGGTTTCTTCGGGAGACACGGTGAGCCCCAGCTTCTCGTAAATGCCCTTTGCCGCCGCCAGCGACTTCACAGCGATGCCGAGATGATCAATTTGGAAAGTCACCGTCCTGCTTTCTCCACGATTTCCTCCACCAAGGTGTAAGGATCTCGCTTGTGTTGCGCGACCTCGGCCGCAAACGCCTCTACCTGCCCGTTCCCGAGCTGTGCGCGCACACGCTCCAACATGGCGTCGCGCAGCATTTCAATCAAGCGCGCCTTCCAGTTGTGAATGTTGCGCTTGAGAACCAGATTCTCCTTTTGCAGGTAGCTCTCATAACTCGCAATCGTTGCCGCAAGCTCTTCGATTCCCTTGCCTTCGCTGGCCACGATCTTCACGATGGGCGGGATCCAGTTGTCGTGGCGCGTGGCCAGTGATTGCACAGCGCGAATCTCGCGTTCCACATTTTCCGCGCCGTCGCGATCGCTCTTGTTGATGACGAAAATGTCAGCGATCTCCATGATGCCCGCCTTGATGGTCTGCACATCGTCGCCCATGCCAGGTACGAGAATCACGATCGTTATGTCCGCGAGGCGCACGATATCGACTTCATCCTGTCCCACGCCCACGGTTTCGATCATGATGAGATCACGGCCCGAAGCGTCGAGCACGGTTGCCACATCGGCCGTGGTGCGCGCCAGGCCGCCGAGCGATCCGCGCGTCGCCATGCTGCGGATATAGATGCCCGGGTCGGCGTGGTGGTCTTGCATGCGAATGCGATCGCCCAGAATCGCACCGCCCGTGTAGGGACTGGTTGGATCCACCGCAACGATGCCCAATGTCTTGCCCGCACGCCGGTAGTGCTTAGCAAGTTGATCGACCAGCGTGCTCTTCCCCGCTCCGGGTGCACCCGTCAATCCCAGGATGCGGGCTTTGCCGCTATGCGGAAACAGGGCTTTCAGGAGTTCAGCCGAATCGGCGCTTCGGTTTTCGACTGAGCTGATGGCCCGCGCCAACGCCCGCGCATCGCCCGCGCGCAGCCGTTTTATCCAGGGTTGGAGGTCGCTCTTCAAACTTTTCAGTGTAAAGCAGCGAGGTCAGGATGGGAAACGCGGCAGAATACAGAC
>DASRDJ010000422.1:0-17498 GCA_035652655.1 Terriglobales bacterium | reverse complement strand
CATCTCATCTGAGCAGCACTTCACCCTATACTGGAAAAAACTTGGGATAAGGGAGATACGCTTGTGCATCCCCTCCTGCGAGGAATTCATGGCCGCTCTAATTGATGCGATCAGTGTCAAGCGGAAGACTTTCTTTGAGTTTGAAAACACTCCTTTCTGTTGCCTGGAAGCAGAAGTGAACACGCCTACCGCTCGTGGCGGCCAGACCCTGGTGCGCCTGAAGATGCGAAACCTCCTTACCAACGCGGTGTTTGAGAAGACGTTCAAGGCCAGCGACAAATTCAAGGAGCCGGACCTGCAGTCGGTGCAGGCTTCCTACCTGTACAGCGATGGAGATGGTTCTCATTTTCTGGATCAGGAAAGCTACGAGACCGTCACCCTGAACAGTGAGATGGTTGGGGATGCACTGGACCTCTTAATCGAGGGCGCTTTGATTGAGCTGTGCAAGTTCAACGGCAATCCGATTGGGATCGAGCTGCCGATCTTCGTAGAGCTGAGTGTTTCCTCCACGGAACCCGGGGTTCGGGGCGACTCGTCGGGTGGCGCGACCAAGCCCGCCCGCCTGGAGACAGGTCTAGAAATTCGCGTTCCCCTCTTCATCAAAGAGGGGGAGAAGGTGAAAGTGTCCACCGAGACCCGGGAGTTTGCAGGGAGGGCATGAGGATTGCGGATCGAAGCGGATCGCTCGTGGACCTCGGCCTGGCACCGCGATCCTGGTTCAGCTCTGCTGACTCCACGGCACGGGATGACGTGCCTCATACGTGGCGATCTCGGGCTCATGCTGCAGGGTCAAACCGATGTCGTCGAGCCCCTCGAGCAAGCAGTGACGCACGAAATCGTCGATCTGAAATTCGGCTGAGAAGCCGTGGTCGTCGTGCACCTTGCGCTGCTCCAGATCGACGGTCACGTGGTAGTCGGAATGTTCGCGGGCCCGCCGCATCAGTTCCGCGACTTCGTCCTCTTTCAAAACAACGTTCAGGAATCCGTTCTTCGTGCTGTTGTTCGCGAAGATGTCGGCGAAGGACGTTCCGATGACCGCGCGAAAACCGAAATCGGCGAGTGCCCAGACCGCGTGCTCGCGCGAGGATCCGCAACCAAAATTCTTGCCGGCCAGCAGAATGGTCGCCTGCTTGTAACGCGGGTGATCGAGAACGAAGGGTTCTGCGCTCGTCCCGGACTTTCTCCAGTCGTAGAAAAGGAACTCCCCAAACCCGGTGCGCTCGATGCGCTTCAGAAATTGCTTGGGAATGATCTGATCGGTGTCGACATTCACCCGATCCAGCGGCACCACGCGCCCTTTATGAACACGAAATGGTTTCACTAGAGAATCCTTTGCTTGGTCTAGAAGAGTACTTAGTACTCTATTCACTTCGACCGTAGCGCCGCCGTCCCGGCGGCAGTCCGGCGGGCGTCTCGCCCGCCGCGGTGAGGGCAAGATGTCCTCGCGCCTGCCGGCAAGATGCCGGCGCTACTGAAACTTCCACTTCCGAATATCCGTGAAGTGCCCTGAAATCGCGGCCGCCGCGGCCATCATCGGGCTCACCAGGTGCGTGCGCCCACCGCGTCCCTGACGCCCTTCGAAGTTTCGATTGCTGGTAGAAGCGCAGCGCTCGCCGGGTTGCAGGATGTCGGGATTCATTCCCAAACACATAGAACAGCCGGACTCGCGCCACTCGAACCCAGCCTCCTGGAAAATTGTCTGCAGACCTTCCCTCTCGGCTGCCTGTTTTATTGCCTGCGATCCCGGCACCACCATCGCACGTACCTTAGGATTAACCCGATAGCCTTTCGCGACTCGTGCTGCCGCACGCAAGTCCTCCAGGCGCGAGTTCGTGCACGAGCCGATGAATACGCGATCGACCGCGATCTCCTCGATGGGAGTTCCGGGTTTCAGGTCCATGTACTGGAGCGCCTGCTCGGTCGCGCGCCGGTCGGCCTCGCTGCCGCCATTCAACTCTGGCACACGCTCAGTGACTTGCACCACCATTCCCGGATTCGTTCCCCACGTCACAAATGGCGCCAGCGTCGCCGCATCAATGTTCAGGACCTTGTCGAAGCGCGCGCCCGCATCGGAGGTCAGCGTCTTCCAATACGCAACCGACTTATCCCAAGCATCACCTTGCGGAGCGAACCGTCTGCCCTTCACGTATGCGAATGTCGTCTCGTCGGGCGCAACCATCGCGGCCCGTGCTCCCGCTTCGATGCTCATGTTGCAGAGCGTCATCCGCGCTTCCATGCTGAGCCCTCGCACGACTTCGCCCGCATACTCGATGACGTATCCGGTTGCGCCGTCGGTGCCGATCTTGCCGATCACGCCCAGCGCGAGATCTTTCGCCGTCACTCCCTCGGGAAGCCGCGCGCTGACTTCGATCTGCATTTTCTTCGGCTTGCGCTGCGGCAGGCACTGCGTCGCCAGCACGTGTTCCACTTCCGACGTGCCGATGCCGAACGCGAGCGATCCGAATGCTCCGTGCGTGCTCGTGTGGCTGTCGCCGCACACGATCGTCATGCCCGGTTGTGTCAGTCCGAGCTCAGGCCCGATCACGTGCACAATGCCTTGCTCGGGAGAATTCATGTCGAACAGGCGAACGCCGAATTCCTTGCAGTTCTTCTGCAGCGCCTCGATCTGGCGGGCAGCGATCGGGTCAGTAATCGGAGTGCCGCGCGGTTCGGTCGGGACATTGTGGTCCACCGTCGCCACGGTGCGCAGAGGCTGGCGAACCGGACGACGCGCCGCCCGAAGCCCGTCAAATGCTTGAGGGGAAGTGACTTCGTGGACCAGGTGGAGGTCGATGTAGATGATTGGCGACCGACCGGTCGGTTCGCTTACCAGGTGGGCTTCCCAGACTTTCTCAAATAATGTTTTCGGTTCCGGCATCTTCGTGGATTGTACTTCTGGAAATTCCGGCGGACGCAACCGCCGTCTTGTCGCTCAATATTGTACCAAGCCGCGCACGATCGAGGTTCGACAATTGCGATCCCATATCTCTTCAAACCACGACCGCATGGTTCCAATCCCGCAGGTAAAGAACCAGCATCAAAACGCACCCCAACAGCGGGATCATCAATCCGAACTTCAGACTCGACATTTTGGCCGAGGTCACTCCCACCAGCCACGGCATGCAGGCCGCGCCAAAACTCGCCAGCATAAACATGACGCTGCCCACGCGCGCCGCCATCGGTCCGAAGCAATTGGTCAGGAGCGAAATCGTAATCGGATAGATCGCGGCCAGGCCAAGCCCGATGATCGCCGCGCTCGCCAGCACCACGAGCATCGAGTGAGCTGCCAGCAAGGTCATGAGCCCTAGCAGCGCGGTCGTCACGCTCAATCGCACCAGCAGTACTTCGGAAATCTTTCGCAGAAGGATGGGCGCCAGTGCGCGTCCCGCGAGCAGACCCCCATAGAAATAGGAAGGAGTGGTCACCCAGATCGTGCCTGGATGCGCCAGCACTCTTTTTGCATACGACGCGAGCCATCCGCCCACCGAGTTCTCCGTCCCCACGTAGACGAAGAACAAAACTCCGAGCACCATCGCAGTCGGCATCGCGATCAGGCGCAACAACGGCGTGGAGGATCGACCGGAATCCTTCGCGGCGACGTCGGGTCGCGGCAGCCTTACCCGCGCCAGCGACAGCGCCACCAGAAAAACAAATGCGGCGACCCCATAAAAGAAAGTCGAGATTCTGCCCCCACGCTGAAAGGGCGCTAGCAGAAATGGGCAAGCCACGGCACCCACCGTCCAGGAAAAGTTCAGTAACGACAAGGCCGATGCGCGGTTCGCCGGATTCACTTCCGCCACCAGCAGATTGCAGGTTGGAATCGTCAAGCCGAGACCGACGCCGTAACAAGCCACAGCCGCCAATCCGACGAAGCGCGAGCCCAGCGGTAGAAAGCCCACACCCACCGCCATGAATACCAGCCCGAGAATCATGGCGAGCCGGTACCCGCCTTTCGGCACCAGCACCCCCGCGAGCGCGACCCCGAGAATCGAAGCCATGAACTGTGCCGTGAAGAATTCACCCGCCTGCGCGTCATTGAGGAGCCAGCGTGCCGAGAGCGCAGGCAACACCGGTCCCAGCAGCACGGTAACAATTCCGGTAGGAATAAACGCCGCGTGAGCGACGGCGGTTGGCGCGAATGAAGAGCTTCGAGGTGTCGCCACGCCCTCGACTGGATCGATTACCGGCACCCGGCAGAACTCCACGGTTAGAGTCGAAGATGGACGACCGATTGTACGCTGAAGACAGAAGTCAGCCGCCCCGTGAAGCACGACTGGCCTCACTTCACATTCCACTGCGGACTTTCTCTGCGCTCTCTGCGTTTTAAGGTTTGCGTGTCAAGCAGCACTTTGTCGGGCTCAACGCGCCAATGTAAGATGAACCGGGCCACGCCAATGATTAACGGCAAACGCATCGCGATCGTGCTCCCGGCCTACAACGCCGAAAAGACGCTGGAGGCCACCGTCCGAGAAATTCCCGAAGTGGTCGACGCCACCATACTGGTCGACGACCACTCCACGGACCGCACCGTCGAACTCGCCCACCAACTGGGACTTCAAGTCTTCGTCCACGATCGCAACTACGGATACGGCCGCAACCAGCAGACCTGCTATCGGGAAGCCCTCAGCGCCGGCGCCGACGTCGTCATCATGCTGCACCCGGACTATCAGTACACGCCACTGCTCGTCACCGCGATGGCCAGCATGGTCGCCTATGAGATCTACGACACCGTCCTCGGATCCCGAATCATCGGTGGCACGGCACTACGCGGAGGTATGCCGCTTTACAAGTACGTCTTCAACCGCCTGCTGACAGCCTTCGAAAATCTTTTCCTCGGCGTGAAGCTCTCCGAGTATCACACCGGCTATCGCTGCTTCAGCCGAAAAGTCCTGACCGACCTGCCCCTCATCGAGAACTCCGACGATTTTGTTTTCGACAACCAGATGTTGGCGCAGTGCGTGCACTTCGGCTTTCGCATCGGCGAGGTGTCGTGCCCCACGAAGTATTTCGAAGAAGCCTCGTCCATCAACTTCCGGCGCAGCGTCACCTACGGATTGGGCGTGCTGCTCACCACGATGCAATTTGCGTTGCAGAAATGGGGACTCGCGAAATTCCGCATTTATAGTCCGAAAGGACGCAAGCTCGAAACGAACGGCATAAGCTACTACGCGCCTGGGGCGGGGAAGAGAACCGCGTAGATCGAAGCCAATCGCGCCGAGTTGTTCTCCGTTATGACGTACAAACTAGCGCCTCTCCTGCTGTGCCTGCTCACTGTCTACACATATGGACAGGCTTCCTCGCAACGTACGATTCGCGTTTTCGTGGCGCTTGCCGATAATCAACATCAAGGTATCGTCCCGGTTCCCGCCCGGCTGGGGAATGGCTTAGATCCTGTGCACAACCTCTATTGGGGCGCCGCTGCCGGGGTTAAGACTTTCTTCGTCCGGAGTTCGGACTGGACCTTGTTGAGTGGTAAAGAGAAGCCTAAGGCCGAGGTCCTGGAGCGCTGCGTGTTCAAGCACCGCCGCCACGAGGTCTACCTCATCGCAGACGCGTATCGTGGCGACGCTATCCAGCAGGCTCTGCTTGATTTCTTCGCCGCAGCAGCGGGTGCGGGGCCAGAGGGAATTACACTGTCGCTCGCCTCGCACCCCATCACCCTCACAGTGCGCGGGGGATCGAACCTGGTGGCCTACGTCGGGCACGATGGCCTGATGGATTCTCGCCTCCCATTCCTGACGAAAAAGAAAAACGGCATCCATCGTGATGCAATCATCCTGGCCTGTGCCAGTAAGCAGTATTTTGCAGAGCCGCTGCGCGCCACCGGTGCCTATCCTCTACTGTGGACCACGGGATTGATGGCTCCAGAGGCTTACACGTTGAAAAGCGCCCTCGATGGCTGGATTGAACATGAGAGCAATGAAGAAATCCGCCAGCGTGCCGCCAGCGCCTACGATAAGTATCAAAAATGTGGACTTCAGGGTGCGAGAAGATTATTCGCTACCGGCTGGTAAACCAGCTATGCCAAGGCGACAACTGACGGGCGCGTGTTTTTTGGTCGCTGCACACTTAACCGTGAAAGAAGTTCTTAATCTTCGGCCAATACTTCCGAACAGTGCCGTCCGTCGAAATATGCCCGCCTCGCTGTAACAGAATCAGCTTAATCCCGGTCCTCTCCGCGAACCGTACCACGGACCGATACGGAATGTACGGATCGTCTTTGGCATGAAACATCATGACCTTCGCGGGATCGATCTCGTCGATGTGATGCGCCGGATTGTAGAACGTGCCTTTGTGCAGCTTCTTCCAGTTGTGGTCACTGAGTCGGTACGCGCGTCCCCAGGCCTGGCGAATGTACGCTGCGTAACTGGGATTGGAGGTCTCCGCTCTCTCAGAACCTTTCAGAATTCTCCAATCCACCACCGGGCAGTTCGCGATCGTCTTCTTCACCCGGGGGTTGAGCGATGCCAGCACAGCCGCCGCCCCACCAAAACTTCCGCCAATCACGTAAATTTCATCCGGCTTGAGCGAAAATTTCTTCCCAAAGGTTAGGTCGCGGATGCCTTTCGGCAACTCGTCGATGACATCCAGAATGTCGAGGTGCGGAGAGGTCTTCAGAAACTCTCCATCGCTCTCCCAAGCTCCGCGATACCGCGGATAAAACACCCAGTACCCCTTCGCCGCGAGAAACTCCGAGAGCCCCTGCTTTCGCGGAATCGACGGCATCCCGTCGCACAGCACGATGACTTTTTGTTTTATCCCCAAACGCGCGGGAGGCAGAAACTCGCAGACGATTTCTTTCTTGAAGCGTGCGCGAAACATTCAGTTATGCATTTGTAGCGCCGGCGTCTCGCCGGCAGTCACGAGGGCGTCCCGCCCTCGTTAAAGGCTATCGACCCATCCAGAGCCGCCAAAGCAATCTAAAATAATCCAGCCCAACGCGAATGCTGGCTTTGCTAGTCCCAGCCCGTCGCGGCCCAAACGTAAACGGAATCTCGCTCACCGAGCCGACCTTCCCGCGTACCAGAATCTCCAGCAGTATCTTGAACCCGCGATTGTGCAGTTCGATGTCTTTCAAGCACGAGCGCCGCACCATGAAGAAGCCAGCCATCGGGTCCTCGACGTGAATCTCGCGCTTCTGCAGCGGGTAAGTCAGCCAGATCGCCATCCGTGACAGCAAATGTCGCGCCGGGTGCCAGTTGTCGAGGCCGCCCTCGGGTGCGTAGCGGCTAGCCAGCACCACGTCACGTCCCGCATCCATTGCTTCCCACAAGCGCGGCAGCAACTCCGGAGGATGCTGCAGATCCGCATCGATCACGCCTAGCACTTCCGCGTCGGTGTGCTTCCATCCGTACAGCACGGCGCCGCCCAGTCCGCGTTCGCCCTTGCGTCCCAGCAGGCGCACACGCGGATCCTCGCGGGAAATTTCCTGTACGATGGACTCGATTCCGTCGCCGCTGTCGTCATCCACCACCAGAATTTCGTAGGCGAAGCCCAGCGGGTCGAGACTTTGACGAATGCGGTCGAGCACCGTGCGAATGTTATCCGCCTCGCGCAGCGTGGGCACCACCAGGGCAAGCTTCGCCACCGGCTTCGGTATCGCCGAAGCAGAGGCATCCTGATTGTCAGCAGGAGATTCGATCTCTTCTGCCGTAAGCTTTACAGCATGCAAGGACATGTAGCTCGATTCTAAAAGCTCAGCGCTTGAAAAACTATCCCATACTCAGGAACGCGCTAATTCTAGCGGTTCTGGCCGCTTGCGCCCTGCTGATCGCCGGATACCATCCCGGTGCTGAAGACGACGGCGTTTACCTTTCCGCAATCAAACGTGACCTGAACCCGGCGCTCTATCCTCACGATTCCGATTTCTTCGCGGTCCAATTGCAGGCGACGATTTTCGACAAGGTGATGGCCGCGTCAGTCCGCCTCACGCATGCGCCGCTAGGCTGGGTGATCTTTGTTTGGCACTATCTCACGATCTACCTGGTGCTGCTGGGCTGCTGGCGACTAAGTCGGCGAATGTTTCCCGAAGCCTACGCGCGTTGGGCCTCAACATCGCTGGTGGCGACGCTTCTTACCTTGCCAGTGGCCGGAAGCGCGCTCTACATCGTGGATCAGAATCTCCATCCGCGTGCCATGGCAACGGCCGCGATCCTGGCTGCGATCGTGGCAACCTTGGACCGTAAGTATGTGCAGTCGGTCCCGCTGCTCCTGCTCGCCGCGTTGCTTCATCCGATCATGGCATCGTTCGGTATCTCGTTCTGCATATTTTTGCTATGGCGGACGCCACTGACAGAGACAAAGTCGGCGGTCCTGATGCTGGCACCGCTCGGTTGGATCTTTGAGCCGACATCCCCCGCGTGGCGCGTCGCGGCTAACACCCGCGACTACTACTTTCTCGGACGCTGGGAGTGGTACGACTGGCTTGGCGTCTTCGCCCCCTTCGCGATTCTGTGGTGGTTTCGCCGGATCGGGCAACGCGACCAAGCGGCGATGCAAGTTCACGTAACGTCGCGCTTGATGGCTTTCGGAATTTTCCAATTGATCGTCGCCATCGCGGTCATGCTCCCGCAGAGTCTGGAGCGCATCCGCCCGCTGCAGCCCATGCGCTATCTGCACCTCTTCTACCTGATCTTCATCATCCTGAGCGGCGGATTGCTCGGACAGAAATTTCTGCGCAATGACCGGCTGCGTTGGGTAGTGGTCTTTGTCCCGCTTGCTGCCGGAATGTTTTTCGCCCAGCGCGAGACCTATCCAAGTTCGGCCCACCTCGAGTGGCCCGGATCAGTCCCCAAGAATCCATGGCTGCAAGCTTTCGCCTGGATCCGCGAGAACACGCCGCCCGATGCATACTTCGCCGCGGGGCCGGACTACATGCGGCGCCCCGGCAACGACTACCACAGCTTCCGAGCCCTGGCCGAACGGAGCGTGCTGGCCGATGCGGTGAAGGATTCGGCCGTCGCTACCCAAGTCCCGCGCCTATCGCAACGCTGGCTGGAGGAAGTCGAAGCCCAAAGCGGCTGGGAGCATTTCACGCCGGGTGGCTATGCGCGCCTGAAAGCTCGCTTCGGAACGAACTGGGTTCTGATCGAGCGTCCCGCTCGCGGCGGTATCGATTGCCCTTACGGAAACAATGCGCTGCTGGTCTGCCGCGTTCCGTGATCAAAGTGTGGAATGTGATCCTGAGCACACCGGAGCCTAAGCCATCCTTAAGGAAGGCGCGACCTCGCTCGATCGGGGGCGCCAACTAATCGAGTTTGTGCCCGGTGTAGGCAGTGATGAGCCATGCCAGAACGGCCCACAAACCGGGAAGG
The DNA here is from genome assembly GCA_035652655.1 of Terriglobales bacterium. GTDB lineage: Bacteria > Acidobacteriota > Terriglobia > Terriglobales > Acidobacteriaceae > Gp1-AA133. Next base: position 8,184 of record DASRDJ010000422.1, on the reverse strand, counting down.
CGGTGAGAAGCATCGAGAAAATCAGCCCGGCTCTGTGTAGCCAGCTTCGCGGTACGCCGCAATAGAAAATCGTGTCGACGAGCCAACCGAGCGTGTAACAAACATTGGCGAGGAATCCATATAAGAATGGGCCGAAGAGCATCACCACGGGTTCCTCAAAGTCCTCGCCCGGCTTCACTGCGGCGGCCCCCGCGGTAAGGACAAGAAGCCAACTCACCGCGCCGACTGCGCCTACGTAAATGTTGAAACGGAGACGGCGAGATTCCCACCACCGGATGATGTCTATCCGCGTGCCCGCAACGCCACTATCCGTGGGATGACCCAGTGCTTGGATCACTTTAGTGCGCGTCGCCGGAATTCTACCTTTGTTTCAAGAACCGCGGTTGCGGGGACGAATACGCGTCAGATGGGAGGTAGTCGAACACCCGGCGGCCGACTGGCAAGAGTGCCCTTCTACAAACGCAGCCCTGCTGGTCTGCCACCCGCCGCAAGGAGTAGCATCTAACGAAAAGAATGGCCACCACCCCAACCACTGGAACCCCGGCCCCCGAATGCAAGCCCCCGACTCGCCAGCCCTTCCGCAGCCAGATCGGGCCGCCCTTGCGGCGCAGCACCATCCGGCTCAACGAGGTCATGAGCTTTGCGTACGAAACCTTTATCAGCAACAAGGTGCGCTTCGCCCTGACTGCCCTGGGCATGGTGATCGGCACGGCCTCGCTGATTCTGGTCGTCACCATTGGCATGACCGGCAAGCAGTATGTGCAGCGCTTGATCCAGTCGATCGGCGCCAACATGATTTACGTCGAGTATTCGGGAGGCGCGCAGCGCATCACCGCCAGCGCTGCCGACCCGCTCACGGTCGACGACATGCGCGCTGTTCAGGAGCAGGTTCCCAGCGTCACCTACGCGTCACCGCTCATTGTCCTTAGCGAACGCATCGCCGCCGGCTCCGGCAAAGAGAAAGACATCAGTGTCATGGGCGCCGCACCCGAATACCAGCGCGTGCGCAACCTGATCGTTCTTTCGGGAAGATTTTTCGACGGGGAAGATTCAACGTCGCGCAACAAGGTCGGCGTGCTAACCCAAAAGATGGCCGAGGAACTCTACGGTTCGGTCGACGCCGCCGTCGGCCAGGTCATCAAGCTCAACGGGCTGCCCTTCACCGTGATTGGCACCTTCAAGGAAGGCGTGGACACCTTCGGCCAGTCCGAAGTGCAGGACTACACAATGGTGATCCCTTCCACCGTGAGCCGTTACTTCACTGAGACTGCGGCCGTAAAGCAGATCTTCTTTACCGTAGCCAGTCCCGACGACGTCGTCTCGGCCACTACCCAGATCCAGCACGTCATCCAGGCACGTCACCGGCCCGAATCCGTTTACACGGTAAGCAACCTGACCCAGTTGCTCTCGGTCTGGGACAAGATCGCCAACGCCCTCACCTTCGGCCTGCTGCTGATCGCGGCCGTCACACTGCTGGTGAGCGGCATCGGCATCATGAACATCATGCTGGCCACCGTGAGTTCCCGAATTCGCGAGATCGGCATCCGCAAAGCCATCGGCGCCACCAACCGCGAGATCCGCTTCCAGTTTCTCGCTGAAGCCATGTTGATTTCGCTCGTCGGAGGCATCGCCGGCATTGTGATCGGTCTGGCCATCCCCTTCTCGGTGCGCTTCCTGACCGCCTATCGCATCCCGATCTCGGGCCTTTCGGCGATCATCGCGATCGTGGTTTCATCACTGGTGGGCATAATCTTCGGCACTCTGCCAGCGACCCGTGCAGCGCAGCTGGATCCGGTGGAAAGCCTCAGATATGAGTGAGCGGGCCGAGAGCCACGAGGCACGAGCAAGCTAGAACGATGGAGCGACGGGCGTCCCCGCCCGTCGTCGCGGCGTAGCAGCGATCTGTTCCCACCAGCTGGTTTTTGAAAAGAGTGAGTTGGAAAATGTAGAGAAATAAGAACTTCGACGTAGAACCCGACGGGCGAGGACGCCCCTCGCTCCATCGGCCACTAGCTACCGACCACGAGCTATCAGCCAAAAGCAAAAGCCGGGCTGGTTGACCCGGCTTTCGGATTCTGATCACAACTCCCGATTTTCGGGATTAGGGTCAGATCTTGTAAAACTCGATTTGTGTCACCGCTTACCAGGGCCCGGCTTGGAAAGTCACCTCTTCCCAAGGCTGAACTACATGACCAGTGCCAGATTCTCCAACTCCAACTGCAGAACCGGCAAAGAGCACCCGGCCATTTCCACCCGACCGGCTGCATCCAGAGCCGCCTGCGGAGACACTCCGTAGCCGCGGCCCATCAGGAACACCTGCAAGAGCTCGGCCGCCTCTCTCGAATCGATCATCCCGCCTTGCAGGAGATCGCTTCTGAGCGACGCCAGCTCCGTGTTTGTGAATCTTTCTTTCATGGCCGTCCTCACCTCCGACCTTCGGTCAACTTCCTGTACCCATTAGACTCAGCGGCTACTGGAAATGTTGCATGCAATTTCCGTGCCGCAATTGCCCTCTAGTTCCATATACGTACAAGAAAGCTTTCTGGTTTCTTTAACCCCAATAAAAATTGGGAGTTGCGGGCAACCCTTACGACAGTACCCATGCGGTGAGTACGACTTGTACTGTTCGCAGAGTGACACAAGGTGTCGTTCTAGGACGGAAAGCGGCGATTCTCGTTCATTTTGCGGCAAATAGCACCATGGTGGGGGAGTGGATTGTCAGGAGGGATCGATCGTGGCCTCTTCGATCAGCAGTACCGGCAGTCCGTCGCGCACCGGATATACCCGGCGGCAGGCCGTGCATTTCAACGCCTCTGGATTTGTCTTCACTTCCAGGTCGCTTTTGCACGCCGGACAAACCACCAGATCGAGGAGGTCTTGTGGAATCATAACGGGGAGATTGTACGACGGTTAGAACACTTTTCACCACAGAGTCACAGAGGAAGGCAGGCATAACAACTATTGCCCTGGTATCCGCGGGCGGCCAGAAATACTGCCAAATGACATTTGTTGGTTTTTCTCTGTGCCTCTGTGCCTCTGTGGTGAATGATTTTCCAAGGTTTAGAATTGGAGCCGGCAGGGCAAGGAGAACTGATGGCGGCAACCATTCTCGACGGCACCAAAATAGCAAGCGAGATTCGCGCGGAGGTTGCCGGTGAAGCACGAGCGCTGGCCGAAGCCGGCATGCGACCCGGCTTGGCGGTCGTCCTGGTGGGCCACAATCCCGCCTCCGAGATCTACGTTCGCGGCAAGGTGAAGAGTTCCGAAGAAGTCGGACTCTACAGCGAGAAGCACACGCCGCCCGACTCCGTCACCACCAACGAACTTCTGGCTCTGATCGAAGACCTGAACCGCCGCGACGAAATCGACGGCATCCTCGTGCAACTGCCACTTCCATCGCAGGTGGACGCGAAAAAAGTCCTGTTAGCGGTTGATCCAGCAAAAGACGTCGACGGCTTTCATCCCATGAACGTCGGCTTTCTCTCCACCCAGCGGCCTGGCCTGGTCCCGTGTACCCCGGGTGGTGTGATGGAAATGCTTCGCCGCTCCCGCATCGAGGTTGCCGGCAAAGAAGCCGTTGTCGTTGGGCGCAGCGACATCGTGGGCAAACCGATGGCCATGCTGCTGCTCAACGCCAACGCCACTGTCACGGTCTGCCATTCGAAGACCCCGGACTTGCCGGGAGTGTGCCGCCGCGCCGACATTTTGGTTGCCGCCATCGGCCGAGCCGGCATGATCACGCGCGACTTTGTCCGACCCGGTGCTACCGTCATCGATGTCGGCATGAACAAGGTCACCGACCGCGCCGAGTTTGATCGCTTCTTCAAGGGCAACGAGAAGCGCGAGCAGGCCTTCGCGAAGAATGGATCGACGCTCGTAGGAGACGTCCGCCCCGAAGTCGCCGAGATTGCGGGAGCGATCACGCCCGTGCCCGGCGGCGTGGGGCCACTTACGATCGCGATGTTGATGGCCAACACGGTCCGTGCAGCGAAGCTCCGGCGCGGGGCCGCGGTGGCGATTGGATAGAGTTTTTTCACCACAGAGTCACAGAGACACAGAGAAAAACGACATTATCATTTCTCGGGAATCCCAGCTGAAGTGAGCTCCGCCAGCCTCAATCACGAAAGCTTCAACCCCCAGCCTTCCTCTGTGCATCTGTGTCTCTGTGGTGCAAAGGGTTCAGAACCCTCAGCGAGGCTCCTCTGCTGAAAGTCGGCCTAACCGGCGGGATCGCCAGCGGCAAATCCATTGTTGGCGAGATGCTCGTGGCGCGCGGTGTGCACCTCATCCAGGCCGACCACATTGCCCACAAACTTATGCAGCCGGGCCAGCCAGTGTACGAAGAAGTCGTACGCCACTTCGGCCGCACCATCCTGAACTCCGACGGCAGCGTCAATCGCCCGAAGCTCGCCGAGGCCGCCTTCAGCCCGAATCCAACCGGAGGCACCCGAATCGGCGAATTGAACGCCATCGTCCACCCGGCCGTCATTCGCCACGAAGATGATTGGATGGAGGCCGAAGGCCGCCGCGATCCGTGCGGGATCGCCGTAGTCGAAGCCGCGCTGATCCTCGAAGCAGGCGCCGCCGATCGATTCGACCGCCTGATCGTCGTGACCTGCTCCGAAGAACAGCGCGTACAGCGCTATGCCCATCGCCTCAAGATCGACGTCGAAGCCGCCCGCCGCGAAGTCGTACGTCGCATGTCCGCGCAGCTTCCGGATTCGTTGAAGATCCAGCGCGCCGACTTCGTAATCGACAACTCCGGCTCGATTGATAACACCGAAGCGCAAGTGAACAAGGTCTACGCCACCCTGAAGCAAGAAGCAGAGCAAAAGCCTGGATAGCGCCGAAGTTGCCGAGCACAAGAAAGTAGCGCCGCCGTCCCGGCGGCAGTCCGGTGGGCGTCTCGCCCGCCCGCACAATGGCAAGAATGTGCCCACTCGGTTCGGATTCCCAGCGGTCCGCATGGGTCAATGAGTGCAATCGCCTGTTTACGCCACCTACGACACCGATTCACTCAGCGGTTAACCCAACGACGCGCAGCAAGGAGTGTCCATGCTCCGTGCGATCCAACTTTAGGGCTCGCCACTTAACGACCCTAGGTTAAAATTGGTTCCTCACTGCTTGCTGGAGCTGTAGCCGAGCATGATCGGGCGCACCATCTCGCACTACCGAATTCTGGAAAAGCTCGGTGAAGGCGGCATGGGCGTCGTCTACAAGGCTTTAGACACCCATCTCGATCGCCTGGTCGCTGTCAAAGTGCTACCTCACGAGAAAGTCGCTGATGCCGACCGCAAGCGACGTTTTATCCAAGAAGCCAAGGCCGCCTCCGCACTGAATCACCCCAACATCGTGACGATCCATGACATCGATTCGGCCGAGGGGATTGACTTTATGGCCATGGAGTTGGTTGTCGGAAAGACACTCGATGGGCGGATTCCACGGCATGGCCTGCGGCTGAGTGAGACATTGAAATACTCAGTGCAGGTTGCAGATGCGCTGGCAGTTGCGCATAAGGCGGGGATTGTTCACCGCGACCTAAAACCTGGAAACGTGATGGTGACCGACAAGGGGCTGGTGAAAGTTCTAGATTTCGGACTAGCAAAGCTAACAGAACCTTCCGAATGTGATGGTGGCGACGAAGCCACCCGCACTCTCAAGCCAGAGACAGAAGAGGGCACGATCATCGGGACCGTCTCTTACATGTCCCCCGAGCAGGCAGAGGGCAAGAAGGTGGATGCACGGTCCGACATCTTCAGCTTTGGTGCACTACTCTACGAAATGGTGACAAGCCGGAGAGCTTTTCGAGGCGACTCGCGGCTGTCTACGCTAACGGCCATCTTGCGGGAAGATCCGAAACCGGCCGGTCAGATTGTAGAAGGCCTGCCACGCGAACTGGAACGCATTATTGGGCGCTGCCTGCGCAAGGACCCGGAGCGGCGCTTCCAGGCCATGCCGGACTTAAAGGTCGCATTGGAGGAACTGAAGGAAGAATCGGACTCTGGAAAGCTGGGTGCGGTGCCCGCGCCGAAACAGTCGTATCGCCGGCGACTAGCCTGGACAGTTGTCCTGTTGGTGGTGGCGGGCATGATGGTAGCCCTCTGGTTTGCTCGTTCAGGCGTTAAGACTCCGGAATCTCTGCTGACCGCCGTCCCTCTTACAACTTATCCAGGCTTTCAGACTGAACCCAGCTTTTCGCCGGAAGGAAGCCAGATAGCTTTCAGCTGGGACGGACCAAGGCAAGACAATCAGGATATATACGTCAAGGTTGTCGGTACGGCTGGTGCGCCGCTTCGTTTGACTACCGACCCGGCCCGGGATTACAGCCCCGCCTGGTCACCCGATGGCCGCTTCATTGCGTTTCTTCGAAGACTCTCTCAAGAAAAATCTGCGCTGCTCGTGATCCCGGCATTGGGAGGTCCGGAACGCAAAGTTGGCGAGGTTTCGGGGCGTTTCAGAGAAGAAGAAGCTGTAGGCGGGCCTTTTCTCGCCTGGGCGCCCGAGAGCAATTCGCTGGTGACCTGTGACCGAGATTCCCTCACCGGGCCTGACGCATTATCATTGCTGTCGATCGAAACGGGCGAAAAGCGGAAGCTGACTTTTCCGTCTCCGCAACTCTTCGGGGACAGTTCACCGGCGTTCTCCGCAGATGGCCGAACTCTGGCGTTCATCCGATCCAGCGACTACGGCTTCGGCGATCTCTATCTGTTGCCCATCTCTAAAGGACTCAAGCCCGTAGGAGAACCTCAACGCATAACCTTTGAGAATCAGGCCGCGAGTGCAGCTTGGTTAGAGGATGGGCGCGGTATTGTCTATTCTCAGTTTGGCCTCCCTATTTCGAAAATTAACGCTCCTGGTTCGGCGGGGCGCGAGGGTAAGCCCCAAGCTCTGACGCTCCCTTACCAAAACACCCTGGGACTTGCCGCTTCCCGCCGCGGGGGGCGGCTATCATACGCTCACCTGATTTTTCATCGCAACCTTTGGCGCTTACCAGCGCCACTTTTGGACGTTAGCCACAAGGCTAATGATGTCATCAAGCCTGGGGCCAGTGGCGCTCCGTTCATCCCGTCGACCCGGAACGACTATATGCCTCAGTTCTCTCCAGACGGCAAGAGAATCGCGTTTGTGTCGGACCGGTCAGGGAATCCTGAGATCTGGGTCTGCGACAGCGACGGTTCAAATTCCACCCAGTTAACTTCTTTTCGTGGCCCAGGTGTCACCACTCCTCGCTGGTCTCCCGATAGCGAACGCATTGCTTTTGACTCCGATGCAGAAGGAGAGACCGACATCTGGGTGATCGGCGCGAATGGAGGGAAGCCACTGCGCATGACCACGCATCCAGCCAATGATGGCAACCCGAGCTGGTCGCGAGACGGACAGTGGATCTTCTTTGATTCTGCTCGCACAGGACAGCAGCAATTGTGGAAGATTCCGGCGAGTGGTGGCGAGGCGATTCAGGTAACCCGCGATGGTGGCTTTGCACCGCTGGAATCGCAAGACGGCAAATTCTTTTACTACGTCAAGAGTCTGGTCGATACCAGCCTTTGGAAGATTCCTGTAGGAGGCGGTCTGGGGGCTGAGGTTCTGGAGGGCGTGAGTGACTACCTGGATCTAGCCATAGTGGAGGGTGGTGTGGTCTTCGTTCCCACGAGTAATAGGGCTTCTCTTCAGTTTTTTAGTTTCGCCACGAATAACATCAGGCCGCTCGCCAATTTTGACAGACCCATCGCTCTTGGCGACAGCGCTGGCCTGTCCGTCTCTCCGGATGGCCGATGGATTCTCTGCACACATTTTGAGCAGGCAGGCAGCGAATTGATGCTGGTGGAGAACTTCCGGTAACGGGATGGGGTCCCCTCTTAACATGCGGAACTCGACAGAGATTAGGATGTAGTTTCTGTCGAGATGAAGAAGTCGGATGAGACACTCGCCATTCGGGTAAGGTCGGCCCTTCAGACAAAAGGAAATAATAATCTGGTGTCCGCTATCTGTAGCTCGGGGGTCGCGGTTGAAAATTGTCAACTGGCGATAAATCGCCTCTCTGATAATGTCGTTCCCGTCAAGTACTTTTTGAGCGTACTAACCCGTGCACTCCGAAGAGCGCGCCATTTCGGTCTAGTTGAAGCTGTGCCATACCAACCTAAGGCCCGCTCGTAATCCGTTTCAGGTCAGGAACTCGGTCCGACC
>DASRDJ010000421.1:0-2383 GCA_035652655.1 Terriglobales bacterium | reverse complement strand
GTGTGACATGAGCCAGCCCCGCTTGCGCCTCATGCAATGCCACTTCGGCTCGCTGGCGCTCGGCAATTTCCCGGCGCAGCTCCTCGTTGACGGCTGTAAGCTGTCGGGTGCGCTCGACGACGCGTTGCTCAAGCTCTTCGTTGAGTCGCAGAACTGCCGCCTCCGCCTGCCGATCCAGCGATGACGTGAGGATGGCCACACCGAGGACGAGAAAGGTAACAATGGCAATTCCATTGTTGCCGAGCGAGGAGATGCTCACAGCGTGGGACAGGTCCACGGGAAGCACGGAAGGAATGAAAGTTGCCGCGGCCATTCCCGTATAGTGCATGGCCGAGATAGCAGCGCCCATCATCACAGCGCTCCCCAGCCTGCGCCGAATAGTCCACTTGGCCTCTTCTCGTAAGCCAAATGCCATCGACAAAGCAATCAGAGAAAACACGATCGCGAACACAACGGACAGGGCTACGATTAGGGGCTTGAACCGGCACAGGGCCGCCACTCGCATGGCGGCCATGCCGATGTAATGCATGGCTGCTATGCTGCCGCCCATGATAAGGCTGCCGGTCCAAAGCCGAAACGGGCCCATTTCCCGTCGACTGACTATATAAAGCGCGACCCCCGAGGCAAAGACGGCGACCACGAGCGATACCAGAACTGTCGGCCAGTGGTAGGCCACCGTGACCGGCAACTGGAAGGCCAGCATCCCCTTGAAATGCATCGCCCAGATGCCGATACCCATCGCCAGAGCGCCACCGGCCAACCACGCCGCGCGAGCCCGGCCCCTTGCGGCGGTTACGCGTCCCGCGAGATCGAGGGCGCCGTAGGACGCAGCGATGGCGATCACAATAGAGCGTGCCACTTCGCCGTAGTCGTAGGAACCAGTCAGAGTCGCGTTTGCGGAGATCATCACCAAGACCTCCATCACCGGGCGGTTGGGGGAGACTGCGAGCCTCACATCACGAAGCCTCCCTGGAAAATGGGGTAGAGGGGCCTAACCGAGGTTCCGTGCGCACAAGAGTCTACATCACAACCCGGATCGGCGCGCATGGAATTGTTGAGATCCGCCTGGACTGTCGCAAATGACATCCCTTCGTTAGCCGGCCCAACTCTTGACAATCTGAAATTTGGGTGTAGGGTCTTGGGAAAGCGATCTGGCCTTCCCTGTTGAGGTCCACCGCGCACAAATCAGTGGTTGGCGTTGCATTCTGAGTCGACAACTCCAACCCGTCCAGAGGGGGACGGGAATGGTTTCCCGCAAGTGTCAGCACCCCAGGAGGGTGACGGGCACGTTGGAGTTCGATTTTGCGCGTTCATCCGCCTCGAAGGGGCCGTGGTACTCGGCACCAGTATCCGTCGGGGTCTGTCAGAGCTGCGGACACATCGAGTTGTATGCCAAGCTTCCGGTGCAACTCTGTGAGTGGCTAAAAGGTACTGACGACAAGATCCAGTAGTCGCGAGTGGCTTCTCAGCTCTTCCAGACCCCAGCGTTTGCGATCCGCCCCCCCGAGACTGGCACTCTGCGGTCGTGCTCTAACTCCTTTCCATAGTTCACTTAACGCGGATATATCGATAATGGCGTACGTACAACACCGCCCGTACAATGTTCCACGTGGAACATATCCTCAATTTGTAGATCACGCCCCTCTTCTCAGGGAAGATGCCCGCAGCAGCCCCGCCCGCACCCCTTCCCGGACGGCGCGGCCGTATCCAGCTGCGTCCATGCCGGCCATAGTGGTCGCGGCAATTCCGCCGGGCGTCGCCGCCTCCTCAAGCAGCGACTCCAGCGAGTCCTTGCCGTCGCGCCATGCGACGATCCCATCTGCCAATGCATGAACGCTAGCCAGCAGTGCCGTCTTCCGGTCGAGGCCGATTTCGCTGGCAGCGCGCGCCAGCGTGGTGAGTGCATGGTAGCCGTGGCTAGACGAATAAATCACAGTGAAAGCATCGAACTTCCTCTCTGGAATTTCGACAACCTGGCCGACACTCAGAAATAAATTGCGAATGCGCGTGCGGTCCCGCTCTGGGAGGTTTCCGGGGAAGATCAGGGCTGTCAGCCCGCGCCCACCGCGGCAGACCGGACTCGGCATCGCGCGCGCCCAGCGCGTCGGCGGGCCGAGAGCTTTACTCAAGACTCGCAGCGGAACACCCGCGGCCAGACTGACTGCGAGCGTTGCCGATTTCACTTTTCTGATGTTGCGAAGAACTCCAACCACCGAATCCGGACGGACCGCAATGACCAGCATGCTGGCGCCCGTGACTGCACGCTGCAGATCAGGCTCGACGCGGACGCGGTAGCGCTTTTTCAGTTCGCGCAACTTGCCGGGATTGCGATCATGAACGACGAAATCTTCTTTGCTCTTGGCAAGCCGAAGGCCAGCCAGCA
>DASRDJ010000420.1:0-3554 GCA_035652655.1 Terriglobales bacterium | reverse complement strand
TGCGGGAAGTGGAGAAAGAGTTGCACGATCTTTACGTCCAGCAAATTCGCGAGGAATCGAGACCGTGACAGTCAGTGAGTGTAATTGCGATTTTTCACCAACTGACAGTCAATCGCCAAAGTGGAAGGTCGCTGACTTCTTTGTAAGGATGCCCCACCCGCCCCAAAGCTCAATCCTATACTCAGTGCCTTCTCGAAGTAGGAACGAGTCTGCACTTGAAGGTGTTATCACCCGATAGGAGCCGTAATCAGTACTCACCCGTGCGGCGTTCTGCCCTGCCACGAGAGTAAACCCATGCAATTGAGCTATGCCGTCTGCACTGACTTCCCAGACTACGCCATGGCTTCTTGCATCCGAGAGCCTAATCCTTGTCACGGTTGTCGGATATTCTCCAAGCGTGCTCACGTCGGCGGTGAGTCGCGCCCCACTGCCGACGATCCTCAGAGGCGGTGCATTCCAGCGAAGCGCGATCCAAACGATTACGAGAAGAAGCCCAATGGCAATTGGGATGCCTGTTCGCTTTAGCACCTTGATTGTCGATGATTTCACGCGCCGATCCTACGCCAGATTGTGGACTCTCTGCGTAACCGTTGCAATCAGGCCTTAGCGCAACTTTGCGCCTTTTGTTCGCCAAAATCCGGGGTCAGTGAGTGCTATGGCGATTTTTCGTCAGTTATGAGGCGGCAACCCTTCTAACCTGCAAATTGGACAAAGAAATAAACCCTTTCCCTGGTCCAGCCAGAGGTCAGATCTGTGCGCAAAACAGCCGCGAAAACGATAAGCACCCGCCATCGAGCGGAATCTACCGATTATTCTTGGCCGTGCCATGGTCACTTTTCTTCCTTGCTGTTCGGCCACAATCCGGAGTCTTGCCCTCGCGCAGTTCGCGACCATAATCGTCTGCCTTCCGCTCGTCTGGATCGTGGCAAACGCAATGCCCCAACTCATGGTTGACAGCCAACTCAAGCAAGGCTTCTCCTGTCACACCAAAGACCTGCCGGAATTCGGCACTACGGGTTGCAGTTGCGGAAAAGAGGCTACTCTCCATGACCGTCGTACGCTGCTCGAAGATGGTGAAAGCCGGACTGTGGGTAGGTCCACCGAGGGAGCGTACGAGATCCTTCCACTTGTCGGATGGCACCAGAGCAAAAGACCACATTCCGAGCCGCTCTAGCGGATAAATCATGAGCGCCTGTCGCAGCTCCAGTGCATGTTGGAGGCACTCATCGGGGTTGTAGTCCTGCGTGCAGAAGAACTGGACACTCTTGGTTGTCTGGCCAGTCCCTTCAAGATGGACTGGGACGACGCGAAGGGTTTGTGTTTGTGCCGCGCAGGAGGCAAAGAGAATTGCGATGAGAAAGCTCCGTTTCATGGTGGTCACCCCGTCGGTGCCACCGACAATTGGTGCTGCCTTCTGCTACCCCAATACCGGCAAAGTCCGAATAGCGCAGCTTCGGGTCATCAGGTAAGTTGCTGAAAACATATTGATGTAGCAGCTGCCGTGGGAGAGGTCACTTCGGACCTTCGGCGAGTGGAACCGTGGTAGACTCCGAAACCGTTAGTGGGGTGATGTATGGGACAGAACCAGGCTGCGGACATAATCCGCTTCGGTCCCTTCGAACTGTCGGTTGAGACGCAGGAACTACGTAAGCATGGCACCCCGCTAAACCTTTCGGGTCAGCCTATACAGGTCCTGATACTCCTGACGACCTGTCCCGGGAAACTGATCACACGCGAAGAGCTTCGACGGAAGCTTTGGCAAGACAATAGCTTCGGGGACTTCGATCATGGGTTGAATGCCGCAGTCAACAGACTGCGCGAGAAACTGGGCGACTCGGCCACGGCTCCCCGCTACATTGAGACACTTCAAGGTCGTGGTTATCGTTTCATAGCAGAGGTTCAGTCTCCGAGTAATCGCTTAACACCGGGCACGCTTGGTGAGAGGCCGCGAGTTGGGCAGGCGGTAGTGCCTCACACGGGTCCGCGCCGCTGGACGTGGATGCTGACTTCCTCCGCTCTGGCCGTGATCCTTCTGATTGGCGCTGTTCTGGGGCTGAAGTTTCGCCGCGGTCAACAGAGCACCCGCATTCATTCCATCGCGGTCCTGCCATTTGCGAATGCGGATGCGAAGACGGAATATTTGAGTGACGGTATCACCACAGGGCTAATCCACACGCTATCCCGCGTGCCGCAGTTGCGGGTAATGTCGCGGGCTGCAGTAGTTCACTTCAAGGGGCGGCAGGCCGACCCCCGGAAGGCTGGACACGATTTGAACGTGGGGGCCGTTCTTACCGGAACGGTCGCGCAACGAGGGGACAAACTTCACATCGATACGGCCCTGGTAGACGTGCGCGATGGCTCGGAATTATGGGGAGAAGGTTACGATCGCAAACTCTCGGAGATTGGAAATCTGCAGCAGGAAATTGCTCGAGACATTTCCACTAGGCTGCAGCTGCGGTTTTCTTCCCAGGCGGACAGCGCTCAGGAGAAGGTTTCACCGCAGGATTCAGAAACCTATCTGCTCTACCTTCATGCCCGTTACTATCTGGACAAACAGACGACCAATGACGTTCGCACTGCCATCGACTACTTCCAGCGGGCAATCTCCAGAAATCCAAATTTTGGTCGCGCCCACGCCGGATTGGCGGACGCCTATATCAGCCTGGGTCAGCCTTGGATCGGTGGGCTTCCTCCCAAACAGGCTTTGCAGGAGGCGAAGACCGCGGCCGAAAATGCGATAAGGCTATCCAGTGACTTCAGCGAAGCGCACGTCTCTCTGGCCCACGTAGTTCTGCTCCACGATTGGGACTGGCGGCGCGCCGAACAAGAGTATCAGCGTGCCATTGAGCTAGACCCCAATTCCGCGCAGGCCCACAACCAGTACGCGGAGCTCCTGCAGGTTCAAGGCCGCACTGCGGAAGCGGTGCGCGAGGCGGAAAAGGCCGCACAACTCGACCCGGTAAATCTACCCCGTCAGGTAGGGTATCCCTACTTCACTGCCCGCCAATACGATCAGGCAGAGAAGATATTCCGTCGATACTCTGATCATGGCGGCCTGGCCTGGGTCTACACGACTACGGGGCGTTACCCGCAGGCGATCTCCGAACTGAAAGCGGCGGTAGGGGACGGGGCGCCGTTAGATGATGATCTGGCAAGCCTGGGCCACGTTTACGCGCGGCAGGGCAAGAAACAGGAGGCGGAAAGGGTCTTGCATGAACTTGTGCAGAGATCGAAGAAAACGTATGTGTCTCCCGTTCACTTGGCCACCATATATTCACTGCTGGGCGATCGGGAACGTGCGCTCTCCGCGTTGGAGCAGGCCTACCAGGAACATGATCAATATATGATTTATGTGAAAGTTGATATCAACTTCGATTCGCTTCGATCAGAAACGCGGTTTCAGGCCATGCTGCGGGGCATGAACTTCCCGTAGTTGTAGCGCTTGCACATTTAGTCTGCGCTGCCCAGTCCGCCAGTGACACTGCACTTCTGGACCGGGCACATTAGTGGTAACTGTCGTAAACAGGCGTGTGTGTCGAAAAAGTCCCGTCGGC
>DASRDJ010000419.1:0-2455 GCA_035652655.1 Terriglobales bacterium | reverse complement strand
TAGTGATTCGCCGGTGAGGGAAGCCTCCTGGGTTTGAAGATTTGTGCCCTCCAGAATGCGGCAGTCTGCCGGCACGAAGTCCCCGGCTTCGACCAGGACGATGTCGCCAGGAACCACGAGGGTTGAGGGAATCTCCCGAGGGCGCGCATCGCGTCGCACCCGAACGCGAGGTACAGCCAGTTTCTTCAAGGCGACGAGCGCCTTTTCCGCACGGTATTCCTGCGCAAATCCGAGCAGCACGTTGAGGGCGACGATGGCGCCAATTGCGATGCTGTCGCTGTAGTCTCCGAGGAATATGGAAACGGCGGCGGCCGCGAGGAGGATAAGCATCATCAGGGAGGTCAACTGCTCCCAAACAATCAGCCACGCGCTCTTTTGCCCACGTCCCTCCAGTTCGTTGCTTCCGTAGATGGAAAGTCTTTCTGCGGACTCCGGGGTGGTCAGGCCCACGGATGCGTCGGTGTTGAGCGCTTCGAGGACAACGTTTGCTTCCAGTTCATGCCACTTGAGCGCGATTCGTGGGGCACTTGGTCCTCTGGCTGAAAAGCGATCCGCCGCGGGAGAAACGCATGGAATATCGCGAGTAGGTGTAGCGGACATGAAGCTAATGTCCCGGCCAGAATCCGATTTGGACAGGCCGTTCCGAACGAGCCTAGCTTGCTTCCACGGCGACGGGCCATCCAGTGACGCTTCTTACGTGTCTTCGTGACTTGCATCACAGCTCCAATCGAGCTCAAGGAGTATCGGTGATTAGGAGCGGGTGCTTGCGGCCCGACTCTGAGGAGGCCACATGAGAGTCGTACTCGCACTCAACGGGATTTCGCCCTGCGGCGAAGTGGTGAAAGCGGCCGCGGCCAGGCCGTGGCCTTCTGGTTCGTCTTTTTGTCTGCTGAATGTGCTGGACCCATATCCTTTCGTCCGAGCTCCATTGCTGCTGGAGCGGGCCAAAGCTCACGTCCGCGAGAATTTGCAGAGATCGGCCGATTGTTTGCAGAATCTCGGAGGGGCCGTGACGACGGAGATCGCTCTGGGTAGTCCCCGCCGGGGGATCAATGCGTTTGCCAGAGGTTGGCAAGCCGATTTGGTCATGGTGGGCTCAAACGAGCTCCGAGACTGGGAGCGTTTGGTGCTTGGAAGCACGGCGCGTTCGGTCCTCCGGCACGCGCCGTGCTCTGTTGCGATCGTACGTCCGGTGCGAGAAAACATGAACGCGGAAGCCAAGCCGGGCATGAAGATTCTCGTCGCGACAGACGGGTCGGAATATTCGATGGCTGCTCTGCGCTCGATCGCTGAGCGTCCCTGGCCAGTCGGCAGCGAGGCGAGGATCATCAGCGTCTCGGAATTTCTTCCATTGAAGGAGTTTTCCTATCTCCACGCGCGAGAGGTTAGCGATTTGGGAGCAGCTTCCGAAGAGGAAGCCGCGATCTGCGCAGCCAAGGGCGTCGAAGCTCTGGCGGGCTCCACGTTAAAGATCTCCTCGAACGTGCCCATCGTGAGAGACCGGGTTTTTCAAGTGATTTTGGACGAAGCCGAAAAATGGAAAGTGGATGTGATCGTTCTCGGTTCCCATGGGCGCAGTGGATTTGACCGAATGGTTATGGGAAGCGTTTCGGAAGCAGTGGCGCTTCACGCAAAGTGCTCAGTCGAAGTGATCCTGCGCCAGCATGCCTGCAAAGCTGCGCAGGTTTTAGGAAAGACTAGTTAGCCGGCCTGGTGGCAAACTGCGCTTCGATGGAGCGTTGAACGTTTGTGAGATTCTCCAAGGCACCCTTGCGGGACTCGACTATTTACCTGACAACGAGAACCGAACAACGAGAACCGAACAGTGCGCGTGAACCGCGACACTTTCAGCGACGCTTCCCATAAGAAAGCGATCCAGGCCGTGCCGACCATGCGATCCAAGGGCGATGAGGTCCGCCTGCCAAGTCTTGGCGGTGTCGAGGATGACGGACCTAGGATCTCCCGAAGGGTCTGAGTTCTGGGCGAGGACCGTCAAACCGGCTTGCGTCAGCATCTTCCGAGCGCCCTCGGAGGCAGCGACTGCCCGAGCGCGGGCGGCCGACGCCAGTTCTTCGAGAAGACTTGCGGGGTAAATGGCAGCGAGGGAGGAGACTTCCACCGGGATAGGCATTGGTACAAGCTCCTCGACACTCAGAATCTTGAAGACTGTGCCAACGGGCCACGGCCTTGACGCAACCGAGCGCTCAGCGGCGATGGAATGCTCGCTGCCGTCTGTTGCCAACAGAATTTTCATGGGATGACAAGAAGGGGTCGGGCCTCCCGCAGGATAGCGCACGACTTCCACGGAGCAGCTCGCTGTTCTTAGGATGCCTTGCGCTACGCTACCGAGAAAGAACCGGCCAACGGCGCTGTGGCCGTGCGAGCCGGCAACGATCAAATCCGCGCCCCAGTCCTGGGCGTAAGCAGAAACAACCCTGCGCGGAGACCCCATGAG